>CAZDSO010000006.1:12558-48311 GCA_964508045.1 uncultured Planctomycetia bacterium
ATCCCTCTCGGCGGGATCGAGGAGGCCTTTCCCGATCCCCGGCACGAGGGCCCGGTGAAGAGCCTTTTGCGGCGGGAAAAGGCCATGGCCGTGCGCGCGCTCATCCGGCGCCTTCCGGAGCACCAGCGCCGGGCGATCGAGTTGCGGGAGCTGAAGGGGCTGAAGTACCAGGAGATCTCCGAGGCCATGGGCTGCAGGATGAACCGGGTGAAGGTCCTGATCTTCCGCGGGCGCCGCAACCTCGCCCGGCTGGCCATGGAGCAGCGCCTCACCGCCTAGCGGCCCGTTGAAAACCCCGAAAGCCGGAATCCGAGGCCGGACCCCTCTGAGTAACCGGTAACCCGTAATCCGTGTGGCCGTGCTTTGCCACAAACGGATCGTAGCAACCCACAGCAGAAACCGGTTACCGGTTACAAACAACCCAGATCCAATTGCCGGCGTAGCCGGCATCAGGGTGATCAGGGGATGCTACAATCTCCAACTTCGCGTCTCGGCGTGAATGCTGAAATCCGACGGCTGAAACCGTAGAATGGATCCGTGTTTGGGGGCCGGGCGACATGGACCAGGACGAGCTACCGCGCATCCCGAGGCGGCGCCCCGACGCCCACAAGGGCGACTTCGGGCGCGTGCTGGTGCTGGCGGGATCCCCGCGCATGACGGGGGCCGCGATGCTCTGCGCGGAAGCGGCGCTCCGGACCGGCTCGGGCCTGGTCACGCTTGGAATGCCCGCCCGCATCCACCCCTGGCTCGCTTCCCGCGTCACCTGCGAGATGACGCTTCCGCTTCCGGACACGGAAGCGGGGACGTTCTCCGCCGAGGCCCTGGGGCCGGCGCTCGCGTTCCTGTCCGGGTGCGACGCCTTCGCCCTGGGGCCGGGCATCGGCGTGGACCCCGGCACGCAGGCCTTCGTCCGCGGGATCATGAAGGAGGCCGCATGCCCGGGGGTGGTGGACGCGGACGGGCTGAACAACCTGGCGGGAGAGACGGGCGCGCTGGCGTCGTCCGCCGGTCCCCGCGTGCTCACGCCGCACCCGGGCGAGTTCTCCCGGCTGACGGGGCGCCCGATCGGGGAGATCCAGGCCGGCCGGGAGGCGGCCGCGACGTCCTTCAGCGGGCGGTCGGGTTGCGTGGTGGCGCTGAAGGGCGCGGGGACGGTGGTGGCGGGAAGCGGAAAAGTGTATATCAACCGTACGGGAAATCCGGGCATGGCGTCGGGCGGGACGGGGGACGTGCTGACCGGCGTCGTCGCCTCGCTGCTCGGGCAGGGGTTCCCTCCCTTCGAGGCGACGGTCCTCGGGGTGCACGCGCACGGCCGGGCGGGAGACCTCGCGCGGGACCGGCTGGGCGAGGCGTCCTGCACGGCGCGGGACGTTCTCGACGCCCTGCCCGAGGCGTTGAAGGAAGCGGTCGATGTTGATGGCTGAGGAAGACAAGTTTTCCTTTCCGCACGTGGCGGTCAAGCAGGGGCTCCTCACGGAGGAGCAGTTCGCGCTGTGCCGGGAGACGCAGGAGGAGGCGTCGCAGCGGGGGGAGGAGACCCGCAAGATCGAGGAGATCGCGGTGGATCTCGGGTTCATGAAGGATCTCGAGGTGCGGGCGGTCTACAAGGCGATCGAGCGCTACCGCAAGGACTCGATGAAATCGGCGGAGCTCAAGATCTCGGGCTACGACCTCGTCGAGAAGATCGGGGAGGGGGGCCTGGGAACGGTCTACAAGGCGCGCCAGGTGTCCATGGGCCGGCTGGTGGCGCTGAAGGTGCTTCACCCGCAGTGGGTGGAGGACGAGGAGTTCCGCAAGCGGTTTCTTCTGGAAGCGCGGATCGTCGGGAAGCTCTCCCACAACAACTTGATCCAGGTCTTCGACGTGGGCAAGGAGCGGGGGCGCTACTACTTCAGCATGGAATACATCGACGGCGAGACCGTCGAGGACATCCTCGACCGGGAGGGGACGCTTCCCCTCGAGAAGTCGCTGGACATCACCCTCCAGATCCTGCGGGCCATCCAGTACATCAGCCGCCTGGATCTGGTGCACCGCGACATCAAGCCCGGCAACATCCTCATGGACGGGTCGGGCAGCGCCAAGCTGGGCGATTTCGGTTTCGTCAAGTCGCGGTCGGACCTGGAAAAGGAACTGGGCATGGAGGGCATGGTGCTGGGCACGCCGGACTACATCGCCCCCGAGCAGGCCATGGGGGACGACGTCGACTACCGCTCCGACATCTACTCCCTGGGCGCCACCCTCTACCACATGGTCACGGGCTTCCCGCCCTTCGACGGCTCCTCCTCCACCGTCATGGAAAAGCACATCCGGGCGCGCGTCCCCGACCCCCGGGAGCACAAGCGAGACATCCCGGACTCGCTCTGCCACATCATCGAGAAGATGATGGCCAAGAAGCCGGAGGACCGGTACCGGGACTTCCAGGACCTCTTCGAGGACCTGGACCTGGTGAAGGCGGGCTACGATCCCGTCACGGAAAGGCTCGCGGCCGGCAAGTCGACGATCTTCCGGGCGTTCCGCATCGAGAAGGACCGGATCGAGGATCTCAAGAAGGACCGGCGCCGCCTCGAGACGCGCCTCCAGACCGTCCAGTTCCGCCTCTTCCTCCTCCTGGTCGTCCTCTCCCTCGCGCTGCTCGGAAACGCCATCCTGCTCCTGCTGCTCTTCGGCGACGCGTGAAGAGGGGATGCCGCGACGTGAAAGGAGACGCCATGGCCGACAACGTCCACTGGTTCTACCTGGCCCTCGGCGCGGCGCTGTTCTGGCTCTGGATTCGCTGGGACCGCGTGGAGCACTGGTCCGCGTTCCTGACGGCCAACCTGCTGTTTCTCGGGGCGATCGCCCTGGCCGGCATCCAGGCCGTCGATCTCGTCGGCGCCGTTGAAAAACCCGGCCACCTCATGCAGAGCGAACTCTACGTCAAGAAGATGTTCTGCTTCCAGGCCGTCTTCTGGGGGCTCGCAACCGTGGTGGCCCTGCTCCTCTTCACCTCCGTCGCGCCGCTCGGCCGGGCCGCCCCGAAGCCCCCCGGAAGCGACCCCGACCTCGCCTACCGGCTCTTCAAGCGGAGACAGCAGCGAAAGCGCAGGGAGGGCAGGGAAGAGGACGACGAAACGATGCCCGCCGGCGAACGGCCGGCCGAGGATGAGAACGGACCCGATCCGGAGGAGGCATGATGTCAGGATTCGGCGGACCCTTCTATTCGATGTACGGGGATTTCGTGGCCCGGGGAAGGGCCTCGTCGGCCTCGGGCAAGGCCCAGGAGGCCCAAACGAACGTACACCTCCTCGAGGCCGAGGTGGAGCGGCTCCTCATCCTCTGCGAGGCGATGTGGAGCTTCATCAAGGAAAAGCACGGCGTCGGCGAGGAGGACCTGCTCGAGAGGATCGAGTCGGTCGATCTCAAGGACGGCCGACTCGACGGGCGGGTGGCCGCCGAGCCCCCGGTGGAATGCCCGCACTGCGGCCGCACGCTGCAGAAGAAGCGGACGGTCTGCCTCTATTGCGGAGAAGCCGTGCCGTCGGACCCCTTCCAGCGGTGAAACCCGAGGTCGTCATGGATCGGCCCCTCTTCGAGAACTTCCGCCTTCGGCCCTTTCGCACGGAGGAGGCGAGGGCCCAGGGATTCGGGGGGCTGAGCGTCAAGCCGGTGGCGAGGGACCGGGACGCGCTCTCCTTCTCGCTGTAGGGGCCGCCGAGGACACAGAGAGAGAAAACCCGTTCCGACCCATGCGCATCGCGTTCGTTCTCAAATACCTGGTCACGCTCCTCCCTGCGGCGTCCGGGGCGCTCTTGTCCTACCTCTTCGCCTGGAAGTTCGCGACGTACGACCCGGAAACGGCGTCGCCCTACGTCTCCCGGGAGATCCTCCTCTCCCAGTCCGCGAGCTGGCTCTGGGTGGGGTTGGGTTTGAGCCTGACGTTCTTCCTCGTCCTGCTCGTCTGGGACCTTTCCTCCCTGGCGGGCCGGGTCCAGGAGAGGCGGGCGTTGCGCAAGGACGCCGAGAGGAGCCACTAGGGCCGGGTCTTTTTGCGAAAGGAATCCGCGGCGCGCGGAAAAATGGGGTTGTGTGGCAGGCCGTTTTCACGTAGGATTCCATGATCCTCAGGGATGCAAGTCCCACGTTCACCGGCCGACCGCGTTCACACCGCGTACGAACCCGGAGAGGTCCGCCGGTATCGCGCCCTGGAAGTCCGGGTCGCGCCCTTGGAATGCGATGCGCGCGTTGCCAAAGGGATCCCCAGCGGGGGAGAAGCGAGGGGCGCTTCGTACCATGAACGGGAGCGAGGCATGAAGAAGAAGAACGCCGCGGGGCGGAAGGGAAAGAAGTCCACGTCCAGGGGACGGCGCCGGGGCGGGCGCCGGGGGCGGGGCAAGAAGGGACGCCGGGAGAACAAGGATGCGCCGACGGGCCCGCCGCGGGACGTGGAAGGCGTGTTCGACCGCGAGGGCCGCGGCGGCCGGGGTCCGGGCTTTCTTCGCTCTTCCCGGGCGCGGTATCTTCCCGCGCCCTCGGACGTGTTCGTTCCGGAGAACCTGGCGAACCGGTTCGGACTCCGTCCGGGATCGGCGGTGAAGGGCAAGGCGGTGCGGGGGAACCGGGGGGAGCGGCTGACGGAGATCGAGACGATCGACGGGGAGGCTCCCGCGTCGGCGTCCGGGATCATCCCGTTCGAGGAAGGCGTCAGCATCGATCCGGAGGAGAAGTTCGACCTCGACGCGAGCGGGGACGTGAACCTCCGGGTGCTCGATCTTCTCACCCCCATCGGCAAGGGGCAGAGGGCGCTGATCGTGGCGCCGCCGCGAAGCGGCAAGACGGTGCTGCTCCAGAAGATCGCCCGGGCGGTGCTGGCGCTGGGCGGGAATACGGAGGTGTTGGTCCTCTTGGTGAGCGAGCGCCCGGAGGAGGTGACCGAGTTCCGGCGCGCGGTGGGCGGGGAGGTGATCTCCTCCTCCTACGACGACGACGTGAAGAACCACGCGAAGGTGGCGGACCTGGTGCTGGAGCGGGCGAAGCGGATGGCGGAGCGGGGCAAGGACGTGGTGATCGTGCTGGATTCGCTCACGCGCCTGGCCCGGGCGCACAACCTGGTGTCGGGCAACAGCGGGCGGACGATGAGCGGGGGGCTGGACGCGAAGGCCCTCCAGCAGCCGAAGCGCATCTTCGGGGCGGCGCGGAACCTGGAGGGGGCGGGCTCGCTCACGATCGTGGCCACGGCGCTGGTGGACACGGGAAGCCGCGGCGACCAGGTCATCTACGAGGAGTTCAAGGGCACCGGGAACATGGAACTCGTCCTGTCGCGCGAGCTGGCGAACCGGCGCATCTGGCCGGCCGTGGACTTCGAGCTCTCCGGCACACGCAAGGAGGAGAAACTTCTCGACATCGAGGACCTCCGCCGCATCCGGGCCATCCGGCGCGTCCTCTCCCGGGCGGACAAGCTCGAGGCCATGGAGATCCTCATCGAGAAGATCTCCGCCTCCGGGAGCAACCGCGAATTCCTGGACATGATCGACCGCGAGATGAAGGCGGTGAAACGCTGACGGCGCGCATACGGCTGAAATCTCGAATCTGAAATCTGGAATCCTCCCCCCCTCCGCTCGAATCCGCCCTCTAGCTCGAAAGCGCCCGCGCCCGCTCTTCGAGCAGCGTCTCCACCTCCCGGACGTCGTCGGCCTCCAGCGCCGGCGATTCCTGCGCCGCCGTCTCCTCGATCTGGGAGGGGCGCCGGGCCCCGACGATGGCGGACGTGACCTCGGGGCGCCGCAGAACCCAGGCGATGCTGAACTGGGCGACCGACAGGCCCCGGCGCCGGGCCAGCGGGCGGAGGGCCTCGGTCAGCTGCAGGTTGATGGAAAAGGCCGGCTCCTTGTAGTGCGGGGTCCGCGGCCGGTGGTCGTCGGACGGCAGCTCCAGAAGACGCTCCTTCGTGAATTTCCCCGAGAGCAGGCCCCGCTGCAGGGGGCTGTAGGCGACCACCCCGATGTCCTTCATCCCGCAGTAGTCGAGGATCTCCTTCTCGACGTCCCGCTCCAGCATGCTGTAGGGGGGCTGGAGGGACGCCACGGGACGGATCTTGTTCACGCGCTCCATCTGCATCACGTCGAAGTTGGACACGCCCGCGTAGCGGACCTTGCCCTCCTCGATCAGCTCGCCCATCGCTTCCCATGCCTGTTCGATCTGCTCCTCCGGATTCGGCCAGTGGATCTGGTAGAGGTCGAGGACCTCCGCGCCGAGCCGGGAGAGACTGGCCTCCGCTTCGCGCCGTATGGACGCCTTCGTGAGGTTGTTGGAGATCTTTCGCCGGTCGTCCCAGACGATGCCGCACTTCGTGGCGAGCAGGGGGCGGCTCTTGGCCCCCTTCAGCGCCCGGCCGACGACCTCCTCGGCGAGCCCCAGACCGTAGATCGGGGCCGTGTCGATCCAGTTGACGCCCATGTCGAGCGCGCGGTGGACCGCTGCGATCGATTCCTTCTCGTCCTGCGGGCCCCAGCCGAAGGGGTAGTTGCCGTTGCCCATGGCCCAGGTGCCCAGCCCGACCTGGGTGAGTTCGAGGTCGGTCCAGCCCAGTTTTCGCGTCTGCATGGCTCCTCCTCTGCACGCTGTCCTTCGCGCCTGGAGACGGCGCGGAAGGGAAATAACCTCCGCGTGCATTGTACCACGGGCGCGAAGCGGTCGCGGGTCATGGGGAATTCGGTATGCGGGTTTGTTGATTGTAGATTGGAGCCCTCGGATTCCATCGCCCGGGCGGATCGCGGGCCCGCACCCTGCTTGACATACGAATAAAATATCGATAAACTATATGTAATACGAATAAGTCATCGATGAGGAACCCATGAGTACCGTGACCGTCTCGCCCAAGTACCAGGTCGTCATTCCCAAGGCTGTCCGGGACCAGCTGGGCCTCTCGCCCGGACAGAAGATCCAGATCCTCGCCTGCAAGGACCGGATCGTCCTCGTTCCCGTCCTTCCGGCGAAGCGGATGCGCGGCGCATTCAAGGGGATCGACACGCGCGTCAAGCGCGAGGGGGATCGGGTATGAACGTGATCGATTCGAGCGCCTGGCTGGAGTATTTCGCCGGCGGCCCCAACGCCTCCTTCTTCGCGCCTGCCATCGAGAAGACCGCGAAACGCGTCGTGCCGTCCCTGACGGTCTACGAGGTCTTCAAGCGGATCCTCGTGCAGCGCGGCGAGGGGGCGGCGCTGCAGGCCGCCGCGGTGATGCTGCAGGGGCGGGTCGTCGATCTCGACGCGGGCCTCGCGATCGCTTCCGCCCGCGTGAGCGCCGAGCGGAAGCTTCCCATGGCCGACAGCATCATTCTCGCCACGGCAGAATCGATCGGCGCCGAGGTCTGGACCCAGGACGCGGACTTCAAGGGCCTTCCGGGTGTGAGGTACCGGAAGTGGAAGTGAAAGCGGAACGGTTCCTGCACGAAGTATTCTTTCGCAATCAAAAATCCCCATTCCGAATTCCTAAAGCAGCAAAGCCGCAACCACAGCGGGCAAGTCTTCAACACAGAGGACGGAGAGAACACAGAGGACACAGAGGCTTTCTTGGGGGTTCGTACCCAAAAAGATCTCTGAGCCCTCTGATTCCTCTGTGTTCAAGAACTTGCGTCACTTGCCGGAAAATTGTTCTCGCGAAAACAACATTTCGAGGCGTAGGGGTCCAATGACCCGTGACCAATGACAAGTGCCCCCTACCCCAGCTTCAGCGTCCCCGACCGCAGCTCCGCGAGCCGGTGCCTGAGCAGCTCCCCGTCGCCCCCCAGACCCTTCTCCAGCGCGTCCTGAAGCGTCTTGATCGCCTCCGCCTTCCTCCCCGTCAGGTACTGGAGCACCGAAAGCGTGTCGACGTTGTTCACCTCCGCCTTCGCCTCCACCGACTCCTTCGCCCACGCAAGACCCTGCTCGAGGTTCTCGCCCGACACCGCCGCGCCCCACGCCCGGCCGTTCAGCATCGTCGAGACCTCCCCGCAGGCCCCGGCGTGACGCGGCATCCGCGTCCGGACCTCGCGGTACAGCGACAGCGCGCGGTCCTCCCTCCCCTCGCGCTTCGCCTCCTCCGCCTTCTCGAACAAGCCGAAGATCTCCGCGTGCTTCGCCCCGTCGAACGAACCCCGTGCGTCCTCCCACCACGCGCGCCACGCGGGCTCGCGCAACGGAAGCGACCGGCCCGTGTACGCCCGCAGGAAACGCCCCAGAAGCCGGTCCTTCAAGGGCCCGCCCCGCCAGCGAAGAAGCGAGACGAGATGGTCCATCCCCGCCAGGCGCCCGTGGTCCTTCACCAGCGACCGCGCCGCGAAGAAGCGCGCGACCTCCCCCTCGTCCACGAGACGCGCCTCGATCGCCGGCAGGTACGCCTTCGAGCCGATCGCCCCCAGCGCCGCCGCCGCACGGCCCCGCACCCCCGCGACCGGATCCGAGGCCGACGCCGACACGAGCGCCTCCCCCGCCTCCTCGAATCCGAGCTCCCCCAGCGCCACCGCCGCGCGACGGCGCACGCCCCACCACGGGCATCGAAGCGCCTGCAGCAACGCCGGCAGGGCCTCCTTCGCCCCCGATTCCCCGAGCGCGAGACACGCCATCCCACGCACGTCCCGCGACGGGTCCGAAAGCGCCAGCGCCGACGCCCGCCGCACCAGCGCCGGATCCTTCGTGGGCCGCTCCGACATCAAATGAAGCCCGAGAAGCCGGAGCTCGCGGTCCGGCGAATCCAGGAGAGGGCGCCACTTCGAGACCTCCTTTTCCCCCATCCCCTCGCCCAGAAGGCGGATGCGCAACGCGTCGACCAGATCCCGCCTCGCGTGCGCGTGCCCCGCCCGCGCCACCCGGCTCAGCAAAAGGTGCTGCCCGGCGTCCGGTTCCGCTTCCAGGCGCCGGAACGCCGCGAACCGCACCAGCGTGACCGGCGACGTCAGCCCCTCCAGCCACGCGGAATCCGCCAGCGGCTTCCCCGCCGCCGGAAGCGACCACGCCGGACCCCCGTCCCCGTCCGGTCCGGACAGGGACGCGTCCTCGCCGCGCCCGAAGATCCGCTCCGTCCAGACCGAGTCGTTCGCGTACTTCGCCTTCGGGTAGGCGTCGCGGCCGCCCAGGTCGAAGAAGAGCGCCGTCGACTCCGCGTCCTCCCCGTACGGCGGGTGAGGATGCCCGCACAGGTCCCGCCCCTTGCCGTAGACGTCGTCCCCCTGCGCGTCCAGAAAGACGGCGCAACCCCGCGGCTTGGTGGCGTAGCCCATCCCCGATACCGCCCGATAGACGTCGTCGCCGTCGAGGTCGAGGAAGACGCCCGCGGACCGGTCCAAAGACATGCCGTTCTGCCCGTAGTCCCCGAGATGCAGATCGTTTCCCGCCCGGTCCACGCAGACCCCCGCGCTCAGATGCACGCCCACCCCCCGCGTGTAGTTCTTGCCGGCATACGTGTCGTCCCCCCCGGAGTCCACCAGCATCCCCAGCGCGAAGAGGTAACTGCCCCCCTGGCCGATGTTGTAGGCGTGGTAGGTGTCGTTGCCCCCCGCCTCGCTCAGGAAACCGATCCCCCCGTAGACCGTGATCTTCCCGTAGGTCGGCCACGGACGCATCCCGCTCGCCGCCCCCTGGGCGCACGAGGAATCCCATCCCGTGTAGAAGCCGTACTTCCCCCCCGCCCGGTACGTGTCGTCCCCCCCCGCCTCGGCGAGAATCGTGACCCCCAGCGTCGACGCGCTTCCCTGACCCATCGCCGCGCAACGGTAACTGTCCCGCCCGCCCCGCTCCGCGAACACGCTCAGTCCGAATATCGAGAATCCCTGGACGCCGAGACCCCCGACGTAGCTGTCGTCGCCCCCCGCCTCCAGAAAGAAACTCGCCCCGCAAAGCGCCGCGCCCTGCGAGTAGTGGCCCGACACGTAGACGTCGTCCCCACCGAGATCCGCAAGCGCCGCCGTCCCCGCCATCGCGCAGGCCTGCGCGCGGCCCCCCGCGAGGTACCGGTCGTTCCCCCCCGCGTCGATCAGCACCGACGCCCCAGGGCCCAGCGGATGCGCCGCCGCAGGACCGTCCAGATACAGGTCGTCCCCCCCGAAATCGACGAGCAACGCGCACGCGCCCCGGTGCGTGTTCGCTTCCGTGCCCCCGACCACCACCCGGCCGAAGGAGGTCTCCGCCTCGAACAGGATCCCCCCCTTCCCCGCCGCGAGGCCCGCCGCCGGACGGGACGCCCACGCCGCGCGGAACGCCTCCACCCCCCCCGCGACCAGGCGCGCGGCACGGAGCAGCTTCGCGAAATCCACTCCGCCCAGAAGACGCGTCAGCTCCACGCAGTCGTCCACGTTCGTCGTGTAGCCGCGCACCGTCTCCCCGCCCGGCGTCTCCCGGACGAAGTACGCCGGAAGAAGGACCGCCAGGCGCGCGCGCTCGCCGGGCGAGAGACCGGCCAGGGCCTCCTCGCGGAGCTCGTGCGAGACGGCCGTCGCCGTGAGCAGCAGGAACAGCGCCGACTTCAGGTCCGCCGGCAGGCGGTCGTGGAAAGGCGCGTTCGAGAGCGCCGCCTCGACGTCGCGGAGATCGTCCGGCAAGGGCCGGGCGTCCGTCACCTCCAGCAGGAAGTCCTTCAGGGGAGGGTGCGCGCATCCGTCGGAAAGCTCCCGCGCCAGATGCAGGAGCTTCTCGAGGTTCCCGTCCGCTTCGCGGGCGCGGCGGTCGGCGAAAGCGGCGACCTCG
Organism: uncultured Planctomycetia bacterium; assembly: GCA_964508045.1. Classification (GTDB taxonomy): domain Bacteria; phylum Planctomycetota; class JAKEIC01; order JAKEIC01; family CAZDSO01; genus CAZDSO01. The sequence goes on from CAZDSO010000006.1 coordinate 23,257, forward strand.
GGCATGAGCAGCGGCCGGGCCAGGCAGAGATCGATCAGCGGCATCCGCCCCACCGTGTTGTAGGGCTGCTCCCACCACTTGGGCGACTCCAGGGCCTCCTCCAGACGCCCCTGGCTCTCCAGAATCTTCCCGATCCGGCGTCGCGCCGTCCCCCACCAGCCGTCGAGACCGTCCGGTCCGCCGTCTCCGGCGTACGAGACGGCGCCGGCCGGGACAAGGAACCCCGCGAGAACGAAACCCATGATCAGACGATTCCGGCGCATGCCGACCTCCTGGAACCGGTCGAAAAAGGGGGGCTTTCGAACCCCGTCACTGTAGCGGCAAACAAGAGCGGAGGCAATGAAGTGCCTTGTGTGAGCGTTTCGCGCTGCAAATAAGTCGTGGGCCGCCCTTCCTTTTCGTAGCTCCCCTTCCTGGAAATACCCCGGGGTGACCCTCGAATTCCAGGTCCTCACGGGGGTGCACGGGTTTTTTCAGGACATTTCACCCCCGCCCCATTGCTCGTAGCGCCCTGGGGGGGGACACCCATAGGCGCGAACGTAAAACAGAAAAGCCGAACCGAAATCAATTTCAACACGAAGGCACCAAGACACGAAGGCACGCTGGATTTAGATTGTAGTGGTGGCCCGGTGTTCCCCCCGGCGCTCCGGGGAAACCCCGGCAACGCCTATCCAAAATCATAGAACCCCTTCATCCCTCTCCTCTCGTCGCCCTCTGCGGTTTCGTTTCCTTTTCTGGTATAACCGCAGGTAGGATCCGTTTCGGTTTTGGGGGGATGGTCGTGGAGTTTCGCGAGGCCGTGGCGTTTCTCCGGGCGCGGGATCGTCTCGCGTCGGCCGGCTCGCCGGGGGATCCGCATCTCGGCGCGGCGCGCGCGATCCGCGAGGCGGGGGGCGGGGCGCTGGCGCAGCGGGTGCGGGGCGTCGAGGTGGTTTCGGGCATCGTTTCGCGGGTCACGATGGCGGCGTGTCTCGGGGTTTCCGAGGAGGCGCTGCCGTTGCGGCTGGCGGAGGCGATGGAGGCCGCGCCGCCCCCGTTCCGCGAGGGCGAGGCCCGGTTCGAGGAGGCGCCCGGGGGAAGCGGATCGTTTTCGGACCTTCCGGTGCTCACGCATTTCGAGGGCGACGGGGGACCCTATCTCACGGGAAGCGTCTTCTTCTACGCGGATCCCGAACGCGGGCCCAACGCCTCGTTTCACCGGATGATGGTCCTGGACGATCGGCGGGCGTCGGTGCGGGTCGTGGAGGGGCGGGGATTGCATCTCGCGCTGGAGGCTTCGGGCGGGACGCGGCCCGTCGCCGTGTGCCTCGGCACGCCGATCCAGGTGCAGGCCGCGGCGTCGTGCCCGCTGGCCGAGAACAAGGACGAACTCGCGGTCGCGAACGTCCTCTCCCCCACCGAGGTGGCGTCGGTGGAGGGGATCCGCGTGCCGGCTTCCTCCGAGATCGTGCTGTTCGGCACGCTCGGAAACGGGACGGCTTCCGAGGGGCCCTTCGTGGACGTCACCGGCACGCCGGACATCGAGCGAAAGCAGCCGGTCTTCGTGCTGGAGCGGATGCTCCGGCGCGAGGGATTCCTCTATCACGCGATCCTGCCCGGCGGCCCGGAACACCGCTTTCTCATGGGCTTTCCGCGCGAGGCCGCGATCCGGCGCGCGGTCGCCGGGGTCTGCGGGGTCCGCGCCGTGCGCCTCACCCCGGGCGGGTGCGGGTGGCTGCACGCCGTGCTCGTCATCGAGAAGGAGAAGGACGGGGACCCGGAGACGGCGGGACTGGAAGCGTTCCGGGCGCATCCCTCGCTCAAGCACTGCGTGGTGGTGGACGGGGACATCGACCCGGACGATCCGATGCAGGTGGAATGGGCCGTCGCCACGCGGTTCCAGGCCGACCGCGATTTGACGGTGCTCGAGGACCAGCCCTCCTCCTCCCTCGACCCCTCGGCGCGTCATCTCCTGGGCCGGCGGTCCACGACCGCCAAGACGATCGTCGATGCGACGCGCAAGGGCGGGGGGCCGTACGACCGCGTGGTGTGAAGGGGGCGGTTGGACCCCTGTGCCTTGGTCATGTTGTTGTGACTCAGAACCCGATAGACCCTGGAGGTAGCCGTGTCTGAATCGAAGTTCGACGCCCTGGACCCGGAGGCGTTCCGCGACCAGGCCCACCGGCTGGTGGACTGGATGGCGGACTACCTGAAGACCGTGGGCGAGAAGCCCGTTGTGCCGGACGTGAAGCCGGGCGAGATCCGCGCGCGGTTTCCCGCCGAACCGCCCGAGAGCGCCGAGCCCTTCGAGGCGATCTTCGACGACTTCCAGAAGAAGGTCGTCCCCGGGATGACGCACTGGAACCACCCGGGGTGGTTCGCCTACTTCCCGGCCAACAACAGCCCGCCCTCGATCCTGGCCGAGATGCTCACCGCGACGCTCGGCGCCCAGTGCATGTCCTGGATCACCTCCCCCGCCGCCACCGAGCTGGAAGAGGTCGTGATGGAATGGCTGCGCTTCCTGACCGGCCTCCCCGAGGGCTTCACCGGCGTGATCCAGGACACGGCCTCCACCTCCACCTTCGTCGCGCTGCTCACCGCGCGGGAACGCGCCACCGGATTCGCCTTCAACCGGCAAGGCGCAAGCGCCGAGGGCGCGGACCGGCTCTGCGTCTACGCCTCCACGGAAGCGCACTCCTCCGTGGAGAAGGGGGTGAAGCTCGCCGGTCTCGGGCTCGAGCGGTACCGCCTTCTGCCCACCGACGACGACTACGCCCTGATTCCCGAAGCGCTCGAGGAGGCGGTCCGAAGGGACCTCCACGCCGGGCTGACGCCCTGCGCCGCCGTCGCGGTCACCGGGACCACGTCCTCCTCGGCGCTCGACCCCCTGCGCCCGATCGGCGAGATCTGCGCCCGGCACAAGATCTGGCTCCACGTGGACGCGGCGTACGGCGGCACGGCCGCGGTCCTGCCCGAGTGCCGGCACATCCTCGACGGGGTGGAACTCGCCGACAGCTTCGTCTTCAACCCGCACAAGTGGATGTTCACCAACTTCGACTGTTCCGCCTACTTCGTGCGGGACCCCGACGTCCTGCTTCGCACGTTTTCCATGAATCCCGAGTACCTGAAGAGCGCCCACGACGAGGCGGTCTCCAACTTCCGCGACTGGGGTATCCAGCTGGGCCGGCGGTTCCGGGCGCTGAAACTGTGGTTCGTCCTCCGGGCGCTGGGCGCGGAAGGCATCCGGGATCGGGTGCGCAACCACATCGCCATGGCCCGGGCGTTCGCGGACCGGGTCCGGGAACATCCGGATTTCGAGCTGCTCGCGCCCGTGCCGCTGAGTCTGGTCTGCTTCCGCGCGCGACCCGGGGGAGCGGCGCCGGACGACCCGTCGCTGGATACGTTGAACGAAAAACTCCTGGCGCGGGTGAACGCGAGCGGGCGAGTGCACCTCACGCACACAAAACTGAAAGGCCGCTACACGATCCGCCTCTCGGTGGGCCAGTGGCAGACAGACAAGGAAAGAGTGGAGGAGGCGTTCCGCCTGTTCGCCGAGGGCTTGGAAGCCATGCGCGATTGAGGGGTGGAGCCCTGGAAAGCCCGGTGTTCCCCGTGCGGGGGGAGTCCCTTTGAAAAAGGGCTCCCACCCCCTCCCCAGACTTTCTGGGATGCCGATCACGTTCTTCGGTGGGGAATTCCCCCGTCATGGATCGGGGACGTTCCGGCGGTCGGGACCGGTGATCTTCGGCTGAAATCGAAAACCGACACTCCCCAATCCCAAGACCCCTGGATCCATCGCTCCCTTCCCCCTTGACACGCCGATCCAGCGCACCTATAAAAACCCTTTCCGCCTCCGGCGGCGCGTAGCGGGAGAGATCCCGAAAGACTCGACGGTCCGACTGCGAGGAAATCCATGATCTCGCTCACCATCGACGGCAATCCGGTGGAGGTCGAGGAAGGCTCCACCATCCTGGAAGCGGCGAACAAGGCGGGGGTGGACATCCCCACGCTGTGCTACGACCCGCGCCTGGAACCCTACGGCGCCTGCCGCATGTGCGTGGTCGAGGTGAAGAACAGCCCCAAGCTGCTTCCCGCCTGCACCGCGCCCGCTTCCAAGGGCATGGAGGTCATCACCGAATCCGAGAAATTGACCAAGATCCGGCGCACGATCCTGGAACTCCAGTGCGTGGACCACGCCCTCGACTGCCCGGTCTGCGACGCCGCCGGCGAGTGCAAGCTCCAGGACCTCGTCTATCGGCTGGGCCTGCAGACCAACCGGTTCCACAAGACCCGCCGTCACGATCCGCCCGATACGCGCTCCCCGCTCGTCGAGCGAAACCTGAACCGCTGCATCTTCTGCTCCCGCTGCGTGCGGATCTGCCACGAGGTCCAGGGCGTGGGCGCCATCGGGCTGATCAACCGCGGGTTCGAGACCATCGTCGGGCCCCCCTTCGGCGAGCCCCTCGACTGCGAGTTCTGCGGACAGTGCATCGCCACCTGCCCCGTCGGCGCCCTCACCAGCAAGATCTTCAAGTTCCGCGCACGGACCTGGTTCCTCGAGCGCACCCCCTCCACCTGCCCGCACTGCGGCACCGGCTGCAGGATCAACGTCGAACACATGAAGGGAAAGGTCTACCGGATCACGGCGGACGTCGGCGAGGGCGTCAACGACGGCAACCTCTGCCCCAAGGGCCGGTTCGGCTACGAGTTCGTCAACCAGGAGGACCGCCTCGCCTCGCCGCGCGTCAAGCGCAACGGAAACCTCGCCGGCGCCTCCTGGGACGAGGCGATCAACGAGACCGTCAAGGGGATCGAGAAGGTGATCGCGGGCGGAAACTCCGATTCCGTGGGCTTCCTGGGCTCCCCGAGGCTGACCAACGAGGAGAACTACCTGCTCCAGAAACTGGCCCGCATCGGCATCGGAACGAACAATGTCGATACGCGGGCGCGATTCGGACACGTCCACGCCGTGCGCAGCGCCCGCAAGGCCTTCGGGGCACCCGCCCCCGCGCCCACGTACGAAGCCATCGCGAAGGCGAAAACGCTGGTGGTCGTGGATTCCGTCCTCACCGAGACGAACCCCGTCATCGGAAACCACATCCTCGAGGCGATCCGGAAACAGGGCGCGAAACTGGTCGTCCTCTCGCCGCGAGGCTCCAAGCTGGTGCGCCATGCCGACTCGTGGATCCAGCACGCACCCGGAGCGGCCGGCACCCTGGTCGCCGGGATCGCGCGCGCCATGATCGACGCCGGGTCCCACGAGAAGGAGGCCGAGCAGCTCGAGGGGTTCGCCTCCTTCAAGACGTCCCTCGACGCCTTCGATCCCGCCGCGATGGAAAAGGCCGCCGGCGTGGACGCGGACACCGTGAAGCGGCTGGCCGAGAGGATCGCCAACGAAGGCCCCGCTCTCTTCCTGATGAGCCTGCCCTCCTTCGAGAACGTGAAAGGCGCCGCAACCTGGTCCGCGGTCCACAACCTCGCCCTGCTCGCCGGCGCTTCCGGGCCCGGCCGCCTGGGCGTCCTGACCGCGACCGAGGCCTGCAACCTGCAAGGCGCGCTGGACATGGGCGCCGCGCCCGAATTCCTGCCGGGGCTCGTTCCCCTCGAGGACGAGAAGGCCCGCGAAAGCCTCGGCCGGGCCTGGGGCCAGAGCCTTCCCGCGACGCCCGGCCTCGACGCCCAGGCCATGATCGAGGCCGCCGAATCCGGCAAACTCAAAGCCCTCGTCGTCTTCGGCGAGAACCCGCTGTTCAACTTCCCCGACGCGGACCGCGTCGAGAAGGCCCTGAAGAACCTCGCCCTGCTCGTGGTCGCCGACCCCTACGACACCGAGACCGCCAGGCTCGCGCACGTCGTCTTCCCGGCCTCCACCTTCGCCGAAAAGAGCGGGACGTTCACCAACACCGAGATGCGCATCCAGGCCGTGGGACGCGCCGTGGACCCGCCCGGCGAGGCGCGGCCCGACTGGCGCATCCTCGCCGACCTCCTCGAGGGCTTCAAGCAGGGGGCCCCCTATGAGAGCCCCGGCGACGTCGCGGCCGAGATCGCCTCCGTCCAGCCCGCCTTCCGCGACCTCGACGACCCCGCCAGGACCGGCGGGGAAGGCGTGCTCTGGAACGCGGGCGCCGGGGAGAACGCGCCCGCCTTCCTGCCCGAACCCGCGCCCGCGATTCCCGAGACGCTGAAGGACGGGGAGCTCGCGCTCGTCACCGGCGCCCTCCTCAACCACGCCGGCACCGTCACGCGCCACGGCCCCGGCCTCAACCAGGTCGTCGACCGCGCCCGGCTCCGCATCCACCCCGCCGACGCGAAGGCCTCCGGCCTCGCCGACGGGGACCGCGTCTCCGTCAAGACGGCCGCCGGCGCCGTGGAAGCCGAGGTCACCGTGGACGAGGACATGCGCAAGGGGGCCGCCTTCCTGCCCGTCCACTTCGAGGCGTGCCGGGCGAACCGCCTCACCGCCCCGCCCGACGAGCACGGCGAGCGGAAACCCGCAACCGTCACGCTCGAAAAGGTCAAGAAAGCCGTCGCCACAAACGCGTGACCGAAGGGAAAGCATTCCAGCGTTCCTTCCCGGAGATCCCGGGAATCCGAGGTTTGTACGTCGTGGGGGGAGTCCCTTTGAAAAGGGCTCCCCCCACACCCCCCTCCCCAAACTTTGGGGGATGCTTGTCACGTTCTGCAGTGGGGAATCCCCCCTGTCATGGGTCGGGGGACGTTCCGGCGGGCGGGGCCGGGGATCGGGGGGAACTTTTCAAAGTTCCCCCGGGTCTCCGGGCGGTTCTCAAACTAGGATAACCCATCACTGGACCCTTCACCCTGAAGGGTGTGATCTTCCTTCGCGTCCTTTGCGTTTGTTCTTCCTTTCCCTCCGCGCCTCCGGGGCATTTCAATCCGTGTCACCCAGTTAGGGCAGGCAGCTGACATCTCCAATCTGAAACCTGAAATCCCTACCTAGGCACTCTGAAATCCCTGACCTTCCGCTCGGGCTTGGCGGACCGGCTAGTACCAGATCGTGCGGGTGAGGTGATAGGGTTTTCGGTTGTGAAGGGGGAGGTGGCTTTCGTTCCAGAGCAGCCAGTCGGTGGCGAAGGCGGTGGCCTTCTCTCCCTTTGCCCGGAGCGCGTTCACGATTGCTTCGACCCCTTGCACGGTCGCAGCGCGGATCTCGATCTCCTCGCGGGTGCCGGCGGGGAGGGGGCGCCCGGCGTCCACGGTATCGGCGAGGGGGCCGCTGTAGACGAGCACGCCGAGGGAGCGGAGGATCTGGGGGACGCGGTAGTCGGCGAACGCGGTGAGGGCCTCGAGGTCGTCGAAGGCGCCCGGCCCCTGTCCGCCGAACGCGCCCCACAGGTCGCCGGCGAGGATCTGCGCGCGTTTGAGGAAGGGGACGTCGCGCCCATCGAGGGTCTGGACGTCGCGGAAGGCGGGGAAGTCTTCGGCGAGGGTATCGACGAGGGTTTCGGCGCTTCGGCCGCAGTCGTCGAGGAGGTTTGCGAACCGTCCCCCCCACCCCTCGATCAGGATGCGTCCGTTTTCGCGGAGGATGCGGGCGCGTTCGGCGAGCAGCGGGATCTCGCCCTTCCCGCGCAGGATCGTGCCGAGGGTCTTCTCGTCGATCGTCGCGCAGACGTTCGCGTCGGCGAGGGGGACGCCTTCGTTGCGGGCGCGCTTGAGGGCGGAGGCGAGGGCGCGGTAGCCGCGCAGGTCTCCCTCGGGTCCGGTGACGGTCCAGCGGGTGCGTCCGGGGTCGGGCCAGAAGGAGAAGTTGAGGGAATCGAGGACGAAGATCCATTCGGCGGTGTCCGTGTCGTTTCCGGCGGGGTGGGCGTCGCGATCCCAGGGGGGCGGCACGGTCAGGCGTTCGGCGGCGTCGCGGGCGAAGCGCGCGGCTGCGCCGGCATCGAGTCGGAGGTGCTGTGCGTGTTTCACGACGCGATCGGTTTCGGTGCGGACGCGGCGGAGTCGTTTTCCGGGTTTTCGGCCGGCGGCCATAATATGCTCTAAAGGGTAATTAAATCTATTGCATAATAATGCTTATGGGCAATATCCAGTGTACGGTTTCGTCGCGGGAAATGCAAGGACGCGAAGGAATCTGGAACGCAGGCATTGAGGAGCGGGAACGCATGGGGATTGGAGATTTCCGGTTTCCGCAGGGGCGATCCTTGTGATCGCCCTCCTTTCCTCGCCGCGGTACAATACCCCCGATAGATCAGGGGCGGGAAATTTTCCCGAAGCGGGATCAGGAGTCCTCATGCGGATCATCGGCGGGACGCATCGGGGTCGGCGGATCGAGACGGTCGAGGCTCCCGGCATGCGTCCGGTGCGCGACGCGGTGCGGGAGGCGTTGTTCAGCATCCTGGGGGAACGGATCGAGGGCGCGCGGGTTCTGGACCTGTATGCGGGGTCGGGGTCGCTGGGTCTGGAGGCGTTGAGCCGCGGGGCCGAGCGCGCGGTGTTCGTGGAGCGGGACGAGGGGGTGGCCGCCCAGCTGAGGCGCAACGTCGAGGGGCTGGGGTTTTCGGCGCGGGCGCGGATCGCGACGGTGGACGCGCTCGCGTTTCTGGGGGACGTCGCCGGGGGGAAGCGCCCGGGCGGATACGCGGTGGCGTTCGCGGATCCCCCGTTCGCCTTCTCCTCGACGCCGGGGTTTTCGGATCTGGTGAGGGGGCTGTCGCAGGGGGCGTTGTGGGGAGCCGGGGAAGCGACGGCGGTCGTGGAGGTGGAGGCGCGCGGCGCCCGGGAGGCGGATCTGGATCGCCTGCCGGGCGAGGTGGCGTACCGGCGATACGGTCGGAACCTGCTGGCGATCTCGAAATTCCATTCTCGAGCCTGATTCACATGATCTTTTTCTGGTGAACAGGATACTTTCTGGCACAAACCTTTTGGCGGGGGGATCGTTTCAAGCGCAGGGCGGAGTGTCCTTGCTTGGACGAGGAGAGATCATGAGAGCGTGTGCGTTTCTTCTTTGCGCGCTGGTGTGGGCGGGAGCCGGGTGCGTGACGGTGACGGAAGACGAGCGGGAAGCCTATGCCCGCTTGACGGAGACGAAGCTGGAGGAGATCGACGGGAAGCTGCGGCGGTGGAGCGACGCGAGGAACACGGAGAACTTCGTTCTCGAGCAGGTGTTGTACCGGGATCTCCGGCGCGAGGCCGGGCGTCTTTCGGAGGCGCTCAAGCTGGGCCTGGCGTCCCAGGACGCGTTCAAGCGGCGGGTCTCTGCGGCGACGCTGGGCTTCTCCAACGACCTGGGCGCGGCCGGACTTCTGGTGGAGTCGCTGCAGGATCCGAAGCCGGGGGTGCGGGCGGGCGCGATGCTGGGCCTTTGCCTGTTGAACACGCGGAGGATTCCCACCGGTCCGATCGAGGGCGCCCTGGAGGATGCCGACGCGATCGTGCGGCGTCTGGCGGTCCTCTGCCTCGGGAACCTCTACGACCCGACGACGAAGCCGGACCTCTTCTTCCGGTTCGTGGAATCGCTGGACGATCCGGACGCCGGGGTGCGGATCAACGCCGCGCTGGTTCTCGGCGAATCGGGGGAGGTCCGCGCGGCGCCCGTGCTGGCGAGGGCCGGGCTGTCGGATCGCAACGCGCTGGTGCGGAGGAACGCTGCGCTGGGGCTGGGTCGCTTGAAGGTCTCCGCCGCGGTGCCGGCGCTGGTCCGCGCGTTGAAGGACGAGATGAACGAGGTGGTGAGGGTGGAGATCGTGGACGCCCTGGAGAAGATCACGGACCAGTCCCTGGGAAGCGAAGCGGACGCGTGGGAGCGGGCGCTGGAGGGGGGGGCGCTGGCGGCCGGGCGCTTCGAGGGGCCGGAGGGAACGCGGGCCTTCCCAGAAAGCGAAGGCGGGGGCGGCACGGGGGAGTGAGGACCGGGCCGGAGGGGGCGGGGACGGTCAGCCGATCAGGTCCGCGATCCTCTCGAAATCCTCCGGCGAGTAGAAGTCGATGACGATCTTGCCCCCCTTGCCCGAGGTCCGGATGCGGACCTTGGTCCCCAGCTTCTCCATGAGGGATTCCTCGAGCGCGGAGACCTGGGCGGAGGATTTCTTCCGTTTCTTCTTCTTCCGCGCGACGGCCTTGCTTTCCTTCTCGGTCTCCCGCACCGAGAGGTTTCCGGCGACGATGCGGCGGAAGAACTTCGCCTGTTCCGACTTATCCTTAAGCGCCATAATGGCTTTCGCGTGTCCGAAGGAGATTGTTCCACGTGAAACAGCGTCCCGGATCTCCTTTGGAAGGTTCAGCAGGCGGAGAAAATTGGCCACGGCCGCGCGGCTGATCCCGATGCGCCGGGCGACGCCGTCCTGCGTGAGTTCGAGACGCTTCATCAGGTCCTTGAAGGCCCGGGCCTTCTCGATCGGGTCCAGATCCTCGCGCTGGATGTTCTCGACCAGGGCCAGCGAAAGCATCTCCTCGTCCGCCGCCGTCCGCTGAATGCAGGGGATCTCGCTCAAGCCCGCCCGGCGTGACGCGCGAACCCGCCTCTCCCCCGCCACCACCTCGAAGCCTTCCTTCCCCCGGCGCACCACCACCGGCTGGAGCACCCCGTGCTGCCGGATGGATTCCGCCAGCGACTTCTCCGCCGTCGCGTCGAATTCCTTCCGCGGCTGGAACGGATTCGGCACGATCTCGTCCAGGGAGAGAAGGTTCACTTCCTCCCCGCTGCGGGGCCCCTCGGAAATGAGATATTCGAGCCCGCGACCCAGGCGCCTCTCGGCCATGTTCCACCTCCTGACCTTCGATGCGTCACCCCGTTTGGATGGACGACTTCCTACCGGAAAACTTGATCCACTGCAAAACAAATTCGGATTTTTCTGTTGCCTCCCGCCGGCGCCGCTGGTAGCATCGTCGCGATCCGGCCAGGCTTTCGACCAGGCATTGCCCGCCACGATGGTGGAACATGGAAGCTCCTGCGCGCTTGAACGCCCATTTCTCGGGCACCGTGCAAGGGGTCGGCTTTCGAGCCACGACCCGAAACCTCGCCTCGCGTCTTCCCGTGACCGGGTACGTGAAAAACTTGCCCGACGGGTCGGTCGAACTCGTGGCCGAAGGAGAACGGAACGATCTGGAAACCCTGCTCCGGGACGTCCGGTCACAGATGGGCTCGTTGATCCAGGACGTCCGGATGGAATGGGGATCCACCCAGGGCGCGTTCCAGGATTTCAGCGTCCGGTTCTGAGACGAAGAAACCCGGGAACGACATCGACAGTGGGATGGTTATGAAGACGACCGCCATCGCGGAAGCCCTCGTCCTGCACACCCTCCGTCACAAGGGATTCCTCGCCTTCCTCGTCCTCGCTTCCGTCCTCATCCTCTCCCTCACCGTCACCACCCTCTTCGGCCTCGGCCGGGAACTCCTCTTCATCCGCGAGGCCGGCTTCGCCACCCTCTACCTCGCCTCCTTCCTCGCCTGCCTCCTCGCCGCCACCTTCACCGCCGGCCGGGACCAGCGGCGCTGGACCGCCGAGTCCCGCGCCAGGCATGCCGCACCGGCTTCCCTCGCGTGGGGGAAGATCCTCCAGGCCAACCTCGTGGGACTCTGGACGGCCCTGGCCCTCTTTCCCGTCCTCGTGGCTTCCCTGGCCCTCTTCCATGGACACCGGGGCGCCGGCCTCGTTGCGCTCGTTGCCTCCCTCGCGCCTTTCGCCCTGGCGCCCCTGGCCTCGAAGCTCCCCCTCCGCCCCTTCGTCGCCCTCGCCCTCGCCCCCCTGCCCGGAGCCCTCGTTTCCGGATTCCTGATCGCGGCCCTCCCCGACGCCCCCTTCATCGCCCTCACCGCCCTCGCCGCGGTTCCAGGCGTCCTGCTCGCTTCCACCCTCGCCGGCGCTTCCGCCTCCCTCCTCGCCGGACCCGCCGGCGCCATCCTCGGCCTCGGCGTCTTTCTCCTCGGAAACATGAGGCCCGCCTTCCAGGCAAACGGACCCGGAGCATGGGCCGCCTCGCTCCTGCCCGACCTGGCCTCCCAGAATCCGGCCCTCCTCGTCACCCGCGCGGAAGGGACCGGCCTCGGAACCCTCGGAGGACGCTTCCTGTACACCGCACTCGTCATCCTCGCCCTCGGGCTGGTCGCTTCCGGGGCGGAATCCCTGAAATACTCCGGACGTTGGGGAATCGATCACAGATGAAATTCGGCGTGTTCGGCGATATTCACGGAAACCTGGAAGCCCTGACGGCCGTCGTCGAAAACCTCAAGGAATTCGGCGTGGAACGCTACATCTGCGTCGGCGACATCGTCGGCTACGGCGCCAATCCCTCCGAATGCATCGACCTGGTCCGGGAACTCGACTCCACCGTCGTCGCCGGAAACCATGACTTCGCCACCATCGAAAAACTCAACATCGACTTCTTCAACTCCTACGCACGCGAAGCCGTCCTCTGGACCCGGAAACAACTCTCCAAGGAGCACATGCAGTATCTCGCCAACCTCAACCTCGTCGAAAAGGTCGAGCACGAGATCACCATCGTCCACGGATCGCTCAACTTTCCCGAAATGTTCGACTACATCCAGACCTCCTACGACGCCCACCTCTCCCTCCAGGCCCTCGAAAACCGCATCTGCTTCCTCGGACATTCCCATGTCCCCGTGACCTTCTTCCAGAAGAAGACGGTCTCCTACACCATGGACCCCGAAATCCGCCTCGAAGAGGGTCAGAAGGCCCTGGTCAACGTCGGAAGCGTCGGACAACCCCGGGATGAAAATCCCAACGCCGCCTTCGCCGTCTACGACTCCGAAGAAGGGCTCATCCGGATCGTTCGGATCCCCTACGACATCGACCTTGCCGGCAAGAAGATCGTCGAGGCGGGGTTGCCTGAAATCCTTGCCGAGCGCCTCCGCTACGGGCGATGAAGCCCGATGCCGGAAACGCCGGCTACCGTTGAAAGGAGATGGAACATGGCCAAGAAGAAAGCGAAGAAGAAAACCGCCCGGAAGAAGAAGGCCACGAAGACCGCGCCCGCCTCGCCGGTGAAGAAGGCCGCCGAAGAACTGCAGCAAAAGGCTGGAAAAGAGCTCGAACTGAAGAATGCCGAGGCCGTCGGCCTGATCGCCCGGACCTCCGAACTCCTGAACGCCACCACCGTGATCGAGGTCCAGATCCAGCAGCAGAAGAGCCTCGCCGCGGATCTCGAATCCTCCCGGAAGAAGATCAAGACCGACCTCGACAAGATCAAGACCGAAAACACGAAGGTCCAAAAAGAGGTGCAGACCGCCCAGAAGGAACGCGACAAGCTCGCCTCCGAAAACAAGAAACTACAGAAAAAACTCGATACCCTCACCCGGGAGGCCAACCGGTTCGACGACAAGAACGAGAAGACCCAGAAGGAAGTCGAGACCCTCGAGCGGAGATCCAAGAAGATCGCGGCCGACGTCGAGAGGCTGCAGAGCATCCGGGACGAGTACCTGCAGAGGATCTCCAAGTACAAGGAAATGCGGGAAGACCTCATCCGGTAGCCCCGGAGACGCACGGCGCCTTTTCTCTCCAGGGGAACCATGGCTGCTTCCAAGAAAAAGAAGAAAAGACCGGCCAGGAGCCGGGACGAGAGAAAATCCGTCGAAACGGCCCTGGAACAGGCTTCCCGGAAGATCGAGGCCCTCAAAACCCTCGGCGCGGACGTCTCTTCCCTGAAAACGCTTCTCGACAAGGCTCGCGCCTCGTTCCGGAAAAAGAACAACGCGGACGCCAAGAAGCGCGTGGACGAGCTGCTCGTCATCCTGCGACTCGGCGCCGAACAGATGAACGCCGTGATGGACCCGCTCCCGGGCGCCTCAAAGCGAAAGACGGGCCCCGCCAGGAAAAAAGGAAACGCCGTCCCCACGCTCGATGAAGTCGAGCAAACCGTGGAGGAAGCGTTCCGCAAGGCCCTCCATTCCTCCGGCCTGAGAAGAATGGTGGAAGTCATCACCCTGGAAAAAATGCGCTCCGTCTTCCTCGAACAAGGACCCCGGGAAAACGTCTTCCTGGAAGCGCTGGCCAGGGCGCTCCGGAAGAAGAAACGGTAGGGATGCGCCATGACCATGTTCGATGCCGTTTGCCCCATGGACGGGCGATACGTGGGTGCCGAAGAGGAAACCATCCGGGAAACCGGACCCTACCTGACCATCCACGCGGAAATCCGGTATCAACTCAAGGTCGAGTGCGCCCTTCTCGAGGCCTACGCGGAACTCGGCCTCCTCCCCGGGAATCACCTGGAGGTCCTCGACTCCCTCCAGGACGACATCGACCCCGAAGAAGTCTACGAGGAGGAAAAAACCACACAGCACAACATCCGCGCCCTCGTCAATGTCATCCAGTCCCGCCTCGACGACGCACTGAAACCCTTCGTCCATCTCGGACCCACCTCCGCCGACATCACCGATACCGCACGTGCCCTCCAGGTCAAGGACTTCGTGAACAACGTCTTCCTGAAACGGCTCGTCGGCCTCGAAAAGAACCTGATCCAACTCGCCGAAGCCGGCGCCGGCGTCACCCAGGTGGGAAGAACGCACGGGCAGCACGCCGTGCCCACCACGTTCGGACACGCCATGGCCCTCTTCGTCAGCCGGCTGGGAAACCGGATCCTCGCGCTACACAACACGGCCTCGAGGCTCGTGGGCAAGATGGCCGGAGCCGTCGGCGCCTACAACTCCTTCTCCCTCCTCCACCCCAAGGATCCCAGAGCCGTCGAACGCATCGTCATGAAACGGCTCGGCCTCGAAACCTCCCCGACCGGCATCGCCTCCCAGATCGCCGAACCGGAACCCCTCCTCGACCTCTGCCATGCGGCCGTGTCCACCTTCTCCGTGATCGCGAACCTCGCCGACGACCTGCGACACCTCATGAGAACCGAGATCGGCGAACTCACGAAGATCACCCGGAAAGGACACGTCGGATCCTCCACCATGCCCCACAAGGTGAACCCGAAGGATTTCGAGAACGTCAAGAGCCTCTGGAAAGCCTTCGCGCCGAGAATCCTCACCCTCTATGCGGACCAGATCTCAGAGCACCAGCGGGATCTCACGAATTCCGCCTCGGGACGCTTCGTCATGGAACTGCTCGCCGGGTGTTACTATGGCACCGTGAGGATGGAAAGAGCCCTGCGCGATGTGCGCATGAACCAGGAAGCCATGAAGAAGAACCTGGCGATCTCCCGGGATACATTCGTCGCCGAACCACTATATATTGTATCCGGGCTCTTCCGGATCCCCAACGCCTATGAAATCATCAAGAACCTGGCCGAAACCGCCCGCGCTCGCGGCGTCACCTTATCGGACGTGGTGAAGAAGGACGGGTGGCCCGAGGAACTGGACGCGAAGTGCGACGTGGAGACGCTCGAGATCCTGGACGGGATCCTGGACGAACCGGAAGGCTACCGCGGCCTGGCGGAACAGGTGGCCCTGGAGACCTGCCGGCACTGGTCCCGGACCCTGGAGACGCTTTCGGGGTCCTCCGGTCAGAGGACCTGACGTGCGAGGAGGCGGGGTCATGAACAGGGGGCGCCGGATTGGCATCGTGGTCGTGGGGTTGCTCTTCGGGGGCGTTCTCTTTCTCGTCCTCCGGGACCGGATCGCGCGTCAACCGCGGGTCGAACGAGACGCGCCGACGGGGACGGTGATCGAGGTGCCGCGTTTCGAGGCGCCCCACGCGGGAGAGCCCCATCTCGTGCGTGCGAAGGTCTCGAGCGAAACGGGGCCGGTGGCGCGGGTCGCGGCGGTCTACCGGGCGGGCGCGAAGGGCGGGCGGGGTCACGCGGAACTCGAGCGCGTGGGGGAGAGCGCGTTCTGGACGGGGGTGATCCCGGGGCGGGGCATTGGCGAGACGGTTTCCGTGTGGTTCGTCGTGGAGGTGGGGCAGGCGGGCGGGGCAGGCGGTCCGGCGTGGCCGCGGGAAGAGGGGACGTTCGCGCGGTTTCCGGCGGGGGCGCCGGAACACGGGCGCTTGTTCGAGATTCGCTGGGAAGGCGAAACGTCCGGCGTGTGGGAGGCGCTTTCCGCCGTCGGCGCGTGGGGCGGGGCCGTGCTGTTTTTTCACGCGACGTTTTTCGTCCTGCTCTTCTTCGCAGGGCGCCCGGAGCGCAAGGGGGAAGCGAGGGCGGTTCTGAGGTCCGCCTACCTGGCGCTCGTCGCCGGCGCGGCGTTTTTCTTCCTCGGCGCCGTGCCGTTGAGGATGCTTTCCCATCACGCGCGGTTTCGGACCGTATTCGAGGGGTGGCCGGCGGGAGAGGGATTCCGGGACGCCCGAAGCGTGATCGTCCTGCTTCTCTGGGTCGCGCTGCTCGCGTGGAGGTGGGATCTCTTCGGAAAGCGGGGCGATCCGAGGCCGATCTCCGACGGGGTGTTCCCGGCGCTGGTGCTGGTCTTGTTCGCGCTGACCGCCGGCGTCTTCCTTCTTCCGCCGCCCTTCTTCCCGGGCCTTTGACCTCGCGGCGCGCGTTTTCAGCGAATCTCATACACCACCGTTTTTCGCGATTTCCATGCCCTCACTGCCCCCGGTTCTTCGCTGAAGCACCCGTTGTGGAAGGTGGGAAAGGCCGATGACTTGCTGACAGCGCGAATGCCTCCAATTCGAAATTGCTTTTTTCGTGCCTTCGTGTATGATAAAAGTTTGCGTCCTTGTTCGTGGAGAACGGGGCGCGAGAGGATCGACGATTGGAGGATGAGAATGCCTAAGATCCAAGTCAGGGTGGGCGAACCGCTCGAGAAGGCCCTTCGGAGATTCAAGAGGGTCTGTTCCACGGAAGGAATCTTCAGTGACGAGAAGCGGAACCGGTTCTACGAGAAACCGAGCGACGCGCGGCGGCGGGCGGCGAGCGAGAAGAAGCGGAACATCCGCAAGGCGTTGCAGGGAAAGAAGAAGAAGAACCTCAGTTCCCATCTGCGATAGGTGCGCGATACCCCGCGGGCCCCGGATCCCTTGGCGGCCCGGGACCAGGTTTGTACGATCATGGTAGGGGTGGATCGCCGATGAAGAAGTTCGACAAGATATTCAAGAAAAAACTGGCGAATCTCCTCATCGATGCCGGGTTGATCAACGAGGAGATCGCGGAACACGTGCGGTCCTTGTCGGAGCGGACGGGAGATCTGATCGGGGAGACGCTCGTCCAGGAGGGGTACGTCACGGAGACGGACATCGCCCGGGAGCTTTCCCGGCACCTGCAGTTGCCCTTTCTCGAGTTGCAGAACTACCAGTCCTCGAAGGACGCCGCCGACTCGCTTCCCCCCGAACTCTTGCAACGGCACCAGATCGTACCCGTGGACCGATTCGGGGACACGATGTCCTTGGCCATGTCCCAGCACCTGACCCTGGACGGGTTCAAGGAGATCCAGGCCAAGGCGGGGTGCGATATCACCTTCTTCGTGGCCTTGATCAGCAAGGTCGCCGAAGCGCTCCAGGAATTCGCCCCCATGGACGCGGAGGAGATCCGGAACCTCCGAAAGAAGGAGGTGAGCGCGCCCAAGCCGTCGAGCTGGACCGACATCTTCGATACCGCCAACAAGACCGTCATCAAGAAGATCGCCCCCGAGAAGGAAGCGGAAGAGAAGGCCGGAAAACCGGCGGAGGAAGCGAAGAGCGGCGGCGCCCTGGACCTCTTCGACGCCGCGAACAAGACCGTCATCAAGAAGATGGGAAACGGGAAGAAGCCGGAAGAGAAGAAAGACCAGGGCAATCTGGACATGTTCGACACGGCGAACAGCAAGATCATGAAGGACGAGAACGAAAAAAACGAGTGACCCGCCTCGGACGCCATCCCCGGCGTGCCCCGTCGGGTTCACGCAAGGGCGTCCTCCTCCTCCTCCCCCCGCACCAGGTCCTCCCGCGTCTCCCTTCGGCGGACGAGACGGTGACGGTTTCCCTCCACCATCACCTCGGCCGGCCGGGGCCGTGAATTGTAGTTCGAGGCCATGGTGAAGCCGTACGCCCCGGCGCTGTGGACCGAGAGCAGCGTGCCCGCATCGAGGGGGGGAAGGAGGCGCGCCTTGCCGAGGAAGTCGGAGGATTCGCAGATGGGGCCGACCACGTCGGTGTCGATCAGCGAGGCCTCGGGAAGCGCCGACGGCGCGGGCCCCGAAACGGGCCAGATGCGGTGGAAGGCGCCGTAGAGGCTGGGGCGGGCGAGATCGTTCATCCCCGCGTCCGTGACGGCGAAACGTTTTCCCCCGGACTGCTTGACGGTGATCACGCGCGTGAGCAGGATGCCCGCGTTGCCCACCACGAACCGGCCGGGTTCCAGGAGAAGGTCGAAACCGGATCCCTCCAGAAGCGGGAGCATCTCCGCCGCGAAGGCGGAAGGGGGGAGGGCCTCCCGCTCGTCGTAGGTGATGCCGAACCCGCCTCCCACGTTCACGGATTCCACGGGATGCCCCTGGCCCGCGAGCATCCGGGCGAAGTCCACCGCTTTCTTGAGGGAGGCGCGGTAGGGCCGGACCTCGAGGATCTGGGACCCGATGTGCATGTGGACGCCCCGGATCTCGACGTGCTTCATGCGGCGGGCCTTCTCCGCGGTCCGGAGCGAAAGGTCCCAATCCAGCCCGAACTTGTTTTCCCGCTTGCCCGTGGTGATGTAGCGGTGCGTGTGGGGATCGACGTCGGGGTTCAGGCGGATCGCCACGGAAGCCGTGCGGCCCGCGCTCCGCGCCGTCTCGTCGATTCTCGACAACTCCGCCTCGGACTCCACGTTGAACAGGGCGATGCCGGCATCGAGCGCTTCCCGGATCTCCTCCCGGCTCTTGCCGACGCCCGCGAAGACCACCTTCGACGGATCCCCCCCGATCCGGCCGACCCGGAAGAGTTCCCCGCCGGAGACCACGTCGAACCCCGCCCCCTCCTCCTTCAGGAGGCGAAGCACGGCAAGGTTGGAATTCGCCTTGACGGAATAGCAGACGAGCGGGGACGCCTCCTGGAAGGCGTCCCGGACCAGGCGGAAGTGGTCCCGGATGGTCCCGGCGCTGTAGACGTAGAGAGGCGTCCCGTACGCGTCCGCGAGATCCCGCGCGGGAACGTCCTCGCAGTGAAGGGCCTCATCGACGAAATGGAATCGGTCCATGGATCGCTTCCCCAACCGGAGAGGAAAAGATTATACGCTCGGGGCCGTCCAGGCAACCCGCAATCGCCGCGAGACTTTCGCGGTGTACGTAGGTCATGGATCCATAGGCGCCAACGTAAAACAGCAAATCCGAACCGACATAGACTTCAACATGAAGGCCCCGAGACACGAAGGCGCGAAGAAAGAAGATTTGTGGTTGGGTGGTTGTCGCCTCGAAAATCTACAATCTGTTCCGAAAATTTGGCAATAACCATGATCGATGACCGCCTTGGAGGGCGAGGGTCCTCCCGAGCCCAAACACAGTCGGCTCGCCGGCCCGTACTTCGCCGATCGGCTCTTGCGAGGGCTACGTAGGGTCCTCCGTAGCTCTCGCAGTTGCCGACAAGCGAAGGAGGAGAGGCTCGCCCTCCAAATTTTCATGGTTTCCGGGAGAGCCGAAGGCTCATGATGGACTCCAATCTGAAATCCCTACCCGACGGCAACATGGAATCGGCTACAGCGCGAATGGCTCAGAGAGCACAGAGGCGTTTGCGAGCGGGGTCCCGCATCCTCCGGCAAACGAAGACGGATCAGCGGCCGGTGGTGTTGGCGCCGCGACGAAGGACGAGCGAGACGACGGCGGTCGCGACGGCGCCGGCCGCGCCCACGAGGATCGCGGCGAGCCGGGGCAGGCCGAAGAGGTAGAGACGGTACGTCTCGTAGATCTCGTCCGGCAGGAACAGGCCGTAGAGGAGCAGCACGAAGAAGGCCAGGAAGACGACGAGGGCCAGGATCGTCGGGCCGGCGGTGTGGAAGGCGCTCTGGCGGCTCACGGGCGGTTTCCCGCAGGCGGGGCAGGCGGGCCGGGAGGCCTTGTATTCGGTGCCGCAGTGCGGACAGGTCCGGTAGAGGGCCATGGAATCGCTCCGGCGTCGAAAGTCGAAAGGACCGGTTGTGATTTTCAGATGGACGACCGACTAGTGCCCTCCCGTCACGGCCACGGGCGGCGTGGCCCGGTCGAGGAAGAGCAGCGCGAAGGCCGTGTTGATGACGTCCTGCGGGAAGTGGGTGTCGGGGACCTGCCAGGCGCCGTTTTCCCGCTGGAGGTCCACGAGGACCTCGGCACCCTCGTTGTACCAGAAGTGTTTTCCGATCACGAGCGTCCCCTGGAGGTCGCCCACGCGCTCGATGCCGTAGAGCCAGTAGGTGAAGTAGGAATGGCTGTGGGGGTTTTGCTCGATGTTCCAGTGGCGCTGGATCCACATCATGCCGTCCCGGATGGACTGCTTCACCTGGGTCTCGTAGCGCTTCCGGTACCGCGCATACGGGTAGAGGAGCTCCTCGCAGATGAGGAGGGACGCGACGCCGGCCGTGGTCATGGAGCCTGTCGCGGCCTTCTCGTGGCGCCGGGGCGAGTCCTTGAAGTAGCAGAATCCCCGGACCTTCCCGGAGATCACCTGGACGCTCGTCCCCCGCTGGGCGGGCTCGGCGAACGGGTCGACGGGCACCTCGTACGTCGGCCCGTCGGCCTCCTGGTTCTCCAGGCAGAAATCGATCACGCCGAAGAGGATCTGGCGGTCGAACTTGATGCCGTGGCAGTGGCTCGCCGCGCGCAGCGCCAGCATCGCGAGCTGGGTGGAGGACATGTCCTGGAGGAACTCCTCGTTGGCCATCTTCTTTCCGCCCACGTTGTAGCGCCACCCGTGGGGCGACTGCCGGGCGATCAGCCGCCTCACCCAGTCCTGCAGCCGTTGGCGGTCGGGCCCGGGCAGCACGACCGGCTTGGGGCGCCGGAGCCGCCTGCGCTTGCGCAACGCCTTGGCCTTCTCGAGGGTGACGCGGATGCTCTCCTTCTTGTGCGGGTTGTACCGCGCCTCCATCGCCAGGATCATGGCGGAGAGCTCGTAGCTGGAGAGGATTTTCACCCAGTCCTGGGGGCGCTGGTTGGGATCCTCCACGGGCTGGTCCTTGGAGTCGATGAAGGCGAACCCGCGGATGATGACGGGATCGTCGCGTTTCACGCCCGATTTCAGGAGCGCGTAGAGGGCCAGCGCGGTCAGGCCGGCGCGATGGGGATAGCCGGGGCCCGTGCCGCCGCCGTAGAGAGTCTCGGAATCGATGCTGCCGAACGAGCCGTCGTCCTTCTGGCAGGACTTGAGGTATTCCACCCCCTTTTCGATCGCCTTCTCGATCTTCTCGTACAGGTTCTCCCCGGCCGTGGCCGGGCCCGCCAGGACGGCGACGGCGAGGAGAACGGCGGACATCGTTCGCGCGGACATCGTTGTTTCCTCCAGGATCGAACGTCGGCTCTCTCCATTGAATCAGGTTTTCCGGCCGCCCGGAAGGGGAAAACGAACACCGTGCGAAAGGCTCCCGCTCCGTCCCTCACCCATCCCGCCCGGAGACGGTCTCGCCGAGGCGCGCCAGGCAGCGGGGGCAGAGGGTGCGGCGCTTCACGTCCGTGTCCTCGACGGTGTCGGCCGCATGCATGAGGCAGGAGGCGTCGATGCAGTGGACCAGCCCCAGCGTGTGGCCCAGCTCGTGGAGGGCTTCCTTGACCGTCCGGGCCTCGGTGAGCGCGGCGTCATCGGGCAGGCCGTAGAAGGCCTGCCGGAAGCGGCGCATGGAGACGATGGCCGCGCGCCCGGGCAGCTCGGCCTCGCCGAAGACGTAGGTGAACAGGGAGACGCAGATGTCGGCGTCGGTGACGCCGAGAATCTTCTCCTCGCCCGCCGCCCGGCGCCCGAGGAAGCGCAGGATCTCGGTGGAGTCGTACTGGCGCCGCTCGGGAAGGTAGGTCCAGGGGGGCAGGTCGATGCGTTCCCCCAGGCGGCCGGCGAGGCCGAAGATCTCCCGGGCGGCGCGCGAGACGGGATCCAGGAGGGCGCGGGGGGGATGCCCGAGGGGCACGAGGAGGACGCGCCCCGCCGTCTTCTTGGTCCTCTTTTCCGCCACGGTGCCTTGTCCTTCCTCCCTGGGTCGGCCGGACGAGCCCCCGGCACGCCCGGACGGCGTCCCGGCTCAGGAACCATCCTTCTTCAAATCGTATTTCTTGATCTTGTTGTAGAGGGTCGCCCGGTCCACCTCGAGGGCGGAAGCGGCCTGCGTGATGTTCCAGTCCATCTCGTCGAGGACGCGCTTGATGTGCACCTTCTCCATGTCCCTGAGGGCCCGGCCGCCTCCCTCGGATGGCGTGGACTGGATCGAAAAGGGGAGGTGCCTCGTCTCGATCTCGTCGCCCTTGACCACCACGAAGGCGCGTTCGATGGCGTTTTCGAGCTCGCGGACGTTCCCGGGCCAGTCGTACGTGAACAGAAGATTGCGCGCTTCCTCGGAGAAGCCCTTCACCTTCTTGCTGGTCTTGGAAGCGAAGATGTGGAGGAAATGGTCGGCGAGCGGAAGGATGTCCTCGCGCCTGTCGCGCAAGGGCGGGAGATGGATGTTGACGACGTTGAGACGGTAGAAGAGATCCTCCCGGAACGTGCCCTGGCGGACCGCCTCCTGCAGGTCCCGGTTCGTCGCGGCGACGACGCGGACGTCCACCTCCACGGGCTTGCCGCCCCCGATCTTCACCACCATGCGGTCCTGGAGCACGCGCAAAAGATCCACCTGGGTCTTGGGGGAGATCTCGCCGACCTCGTCGAGGAAGAGCGTGCCCCCGTCGGCCATCTCGAAGCGCCCCTTCCGGGCGAACTGGGCGCCCGTGAAAGCGCCCTTCTCGTGGCCGAAGAGCTCCGACTCCACCAGCGTGTCGGGCAACGCCCCCAGGGACGCCGGCACGAAGGGCATGTACCGGCGCGGAGAATTGGCGTGGATGGCGCGGGCGATGAGTTCCTTGCCCGTGCCGCTCTCGCCGGCGATCAGCACCGTCGAGTCGGCGTCGGCCACGTCCCGCACCAGCGCGAAGACCTGGCGCATGGACGGGCTGTCCCCGACGATCACGTCCCCGTCGAAACGCTCGTCGAGACGCTGCTTCAGCGCGACGTTTTCCTCCTCGATCTCCCGGTTCTTCAGGATGCGCTTGACGAGCATGCGGATCTCGTCGGGCTCGAAGGGCTTGACGATGTAGTCGTAGGCCCCCTCCTTCATCGCGGTGACGGCGCTCTCCACCGAGGCGTACGCCGTGATCATGACCACCGGGATCGCGGGCTGGTTCTCCTTGACCCGCTTCAGGACTTCCAGCCCGTTCATCTTGGGCATCTTCACGTCCACGAAGAGGATTTCCCATCCGTCCTCGGCCGCCATCCGCAGCGCCTCCGCGCCGCTCTCCGCCGTGCCCACCTCGTACCCGTCCTCCTTGAGCCAGTTGGCCAGGGAGACCCGGACGATCGGCTCGTCGTCCACCACGAGGATTTTCGTCTTCTTCTTCATCTCCCCCTCTCGATCTTCCGCGACGCGGTCCATGGCTTCTCCTCCCCCCCCTCCTTCCCTCACGCCGGCTTCCTGTCGTCCTCGTCACCCTCGGGAAAAGAGGCGTTCTCCTCTCCCCCCACCCCCTCCTCCCCGTCCCTTCCCCATCGGGGCAGCACGATGCGAAAGCGCGTCCCCGTCCCCACCTCCGAGTCCACCTCGATGCGCCCGCCGTGCTTCTCGATGATACCGTACGCCACCGAAAGCCCAAGCCCCGTCCCCTTCCCCTCCTCCTTCGTCGTGAAGAAGGGGTCGAAAAGCTGGGGCAGATCCTCCGGCGGAATCCCCACCCCCTCGTCCGCGATCACGATCTCCACACCCTCCCCCCCCTCCGTGAGCCGGCTCGAAACCGACACCGCTCCCCCCTCCGGCATCGCCTCGGAAGCGTTCAAGAGGATGTTCACCAGCGTCTGCTGGATCTGACCGCGGTCCATCGGGAAGGGCGGGAGATCCGGCGCCAGATCCCGCTCGATCTCCACCTCCTGCAGCGCCAGCTGGTGCGCCACCAGCGTGAGGCTCTGCTCGATGACCTCGTTGATGTGCGCCGGCTTCACGTCGATCTTGGACCGGCGGGCGAAGGCCAGGAGGTTTCTCACGATCTTGGTGGACCGAAGCGTCTCGTCGGACATGATCTTGAGGAATTCCTGGAAATCCTGCGTCTTCTCCGGGGGGAACGTCCCGTCCCGAACCCACTCCTGGAACATGCGGACGAACGTGAGGATGCCCGTCAGCGGATTGTTGATCTCGTGGGCCACGGAAGCCGCCAGCTTCCCCAGAGACGCCAGCTTCTCCGACTGGAGAATCTGCTCCTGGGCCCGGCGCAGCTCCGCCGTCCTCTCCTCCACGCGCGCTTCCAGCGTACGCCCCCACGCCTCGTTTTCCGCCTGGGCGCGCGCCAGGTCCCGCATCATCCGGTTGAACGCCTCCGCCAGGTCCCCGAACTCGTCGTTGGACCGGACCCGGATCCCGGCCGACAGATCCCCCTCCGAGACGCGCTCCACCGCCGAGGTGAGCTGGGCCACCGGCCGCGCGACGAAATGGCGCAGGAACAAGCCGATGAAGACCGCCAGGATCACCACCATGGGGACCGTGAACTCCACCACCGTCCACGTGTTCGCCGCGATCTGGCGGTCCACCTCCTCCAGGGAGACGATCACGTCCAACACGCCCAGGACCCGTTGCGTTTCGTCGTGCACGTGGCAGGCGGCCGTGTAGCACGAGCGCTCGTTGTAGATCGGCGAGATCACGCCCAGCACACGCAAGCCCGTCTCCGGGTGGTGGAAGATGCGGTGCTCCCCCCCCTCGTGCTCCACCAGGGGCTTCTCGTGCGCGTGGCAGACCATGCACTGCTGCTGACCGATGTCCACCGGGCGCCCCACTTCCGCCGGATCCGAGGAGTACCGGATCTTGATCTGCCCCTCCTTCGTGGACGCCGGCGTCGGCGGACGGATGATCTTGTCGTAGAGCCGGACGTCCAGCACCCCTTCCTGCCGGCCCACGTTGCGGAAGATCTCCCGCATCCCTTCCACGTCGTACACCATCATCGAGGGGCGCATGCTACGCACCACCGCCTCGCTGAGCTGCGTGGCGTGGCGCTTCGTCAGGCCGATCAGCTCGGACTGCTGGTGACGCGCGCTCAGGTAGGCGAACAGGCTCACCACCACCAC
>CAZDSO010000007.1:0-16311 GCA_964508045.1 uncultured Planctomycetia bacterium
CTCAGTGTTTTCAGTGTCGAAAGAAGTACCCGGGAGATGGGTTTACCGATTATTTGCGGGCCGGCGGCCCCCTCACACGGGGAATTGGTTCGCGTATAAGGAATACGTCTGGTAGGATCGTTTCGTTTCGAAATGAGGAGGAGAGTCATGACGGGCAAGCAAAAGGCCACAACCCTTCTGGCGGCGCTGCTGGTTCTCGGGTCGGTCGCGGCGGCGTTGGGAGAGGAGTTCGAGCTCACGTACAAGTTCGAGGAAGGCCAGGTGTTCGACGTCAAGTCCGTGACGTATACGGGCCGGGACATGGGCGGCATGGCCATGAACCAGACCCAGGAGCTGTTCTTCAGCCAGAAGGTCCGGTCGGTGACCGAGGGCACGGCCGACATCGAGATCAAGATCAAGCGGGTGAAGATGGCCTCCAGCAATCCCATGACGGGGGATGTGAGCTTCGATTCGGACAGCGACGAGGAGAGCGATGATCCCCAGATGGCGCTGGTCAAGGGCATGGTGGGCAAGACCTTCTCGTTCAAGATCAACGGCCGGGGCGAGATCCTGTCGGTATCCGGATACGACGAGATCTTCAAGGAAATCATGAAGACCGTCGAGGAGCAGACGAAGGACAACCCCCAGGCTGCCATGATCATGATGCTCATGGAGAAGACGTTCTCCAACGCAACGATGAAGAAGACGCTCTCCATGGGCTACGTGATCTTTCCCGAAAAGGCCGTGGGGCCCGACGCCGAATGGAAACGGGAGGTCTGCGTGCCTCTGCCGATGTTCGGGGACGTCAAGGGGAACCCCGTGCACAAGATCAAATCCGTCGAGGACGAAACCGTCTCGGTGGAAATCGACGGCAAGCTGAAAGCGCCGAAAGGAGACCCCGAGATCGATCCCGACGATCCCATGTCGGCCATGCGCGGCATGATGAAGATCAAGGGCGGAACCGTCTCCGGATCCGCGGAGTTCGACAAGGAACGCGGCCAGATCAAGAAATCGGTCTTGGACACGAAGACGACGGTCGAGGCCATGGGGAACGAGTTCGCCCTCGAATGGCGTCTCAGCCTCGAGATGCTCGACCATGGGGCGGAGGAACCGGCGGAGGACGACGCGGGCGAAGAGGAAGACGGTTTCTGACCGGTTCCCCCCGGTGTTTCATCCTGGACGACTATGGCCCCCGATCCGGCGACGTATGAAGTGACTCCCGCCGAAGGGCCCCTCGACGGGGACGTCCCGCTCCCCGGCTCGAAAAGCCTCACGAACCGCGCCCTCTGCCTGGGGGCGCTCGCCGAGGGGGCGTCCAGGCTGGACAAGCCCTTGCTCGCCGACGACACCCTCTACATGGTGGCGGGACTGAAGAACCTGGGATTCAAGGTGCGCAAACCCGCCACGTCCAACTTCATCCAGGTGCAAGGCCGGGGAGGCCGCATTCCCTGGGACGAGGGACGGGTCTGGGCGGGGGCCGCCGGGACCGTGCTCCGGTTTCTTCTCGCCGTCCTGCCCCTGGGCGAGGGCGTGTACACCATCGACGGCGACGCCCGCCTGCGGAAAAGGCCCATCGCCGATCTCGTCGAGGCGCTCCGGGGACTGGGGGCCGACATCGAACTCCTGGGCGCCGGCGGCCGGGCTTTGCCCGCCCGGGTGAAGGGCGGGGGCGGGCTCGCGGGGGGCGCGATCTCGATCCCGGGCGGCGTGTCCAGCCAGTTCCTTTCCGCCCTTCTCATGGCGGGGCCGGTCATGCAAGAGGGCCTGGACGTGCGCGTCGAGGGGACGCTGACCTCCCGCCCCTACGCGGACCTCACGCTTCGGGCCATGAGCGCCTTCGGCGTCGACGTGGAGCGGCAAGGATACGAGCGGTTTCGCGTTCCTCGCGCGACGTATCGCGGAATGAAATACACCATCGAGGGGGACGCTTCCGCGTCCACCTACTTCCTCGCGGCCGGGGCCGTGTGCGGCGGACGCGTGAAGGTCACGGGCGTGGGAAGCGCTTCCGTCCAGGCCGACACGGGGTTCGCCCGCGTTCTCGAAACGATGGGCGCCGAGGTCCAGAGCGGGCCCGACTGGATCGAGGTTCGCGGAAGGGCGCAGGGGGGGGGAGTCTTCGATCTCGCCGACATGCCGGACGCCGCCCAGACGCTCGCCGTCACGGCCCTCTTCGCGTCCGAGCCCGTCGAGATCCGAAACGTCGGCAACCTGCGGGTGAAGGAGACGGACCGGATCCATGCCCTGTGCGCGGAACTTCGCAAGCTCGGCGGTCGCGTGGAGGAATACGACGACGGCCTGAAGGTCCATCCCGGCGCCTCCGGGGGCGCGCGAATCGAGACCTACAACGACCACCGCATGGCCATGGCGTTCTCCGTGGCCGGCCTCGCCTTGCCCGGCGTCGTCATCGAAGATCCGGGGACCGTATCCAAGAGCTTCCCCGACTTCTACGAGCGACTGGAAACGCTCACCGGAAGGAAGGGAAAACGGGAACGCTAGGCGAGAAGAAGAGGGTAGTCAGCCATGCGTCTTCGGCTCTCCCAGAAACCATGAAAATTTGGAGGGCGAGGGTCTCCGAAGGGCCCGCCCTAGCCCGGATTATTCATGAAGACGTAGCGAGGTTGCCGCAAGTGCCTGAGATGCGAGGAGCAAGACGATTCCGGTCCGGAGCGTGGCCAAAGCGCCACGTGAGGGCCGGAATCGTCGCAGCGACGAAGCAGATCATGTGCTTGCGGCGACCGCAGTAGTTTTCATGAATAATCCGGGCTAGCCCTTGCATCGGCAAGACAGGCGGCGGCGGGCCCCCGAGCCTCCTCGCTCCAGTCCTCGACCCCGAACCCTGGCTCGAAGGGCTCCGAGAGCCTGAGAAACGTCATGGATCAAGCCCGCCTTCTCCGGATTCTCGACGCGAACCTGAACCGCTCCCGGGAAGCCCTGCGCGTCCTGGAGGAGGTCTTTCGCTTCGGCCGCGACGAGGCGGATCTCGCGGCGCGCCTCAAGACGCTTCGACACCGGCTCCAGGCCTTCGAGGAGGCCCTTGAAGGGGGCGCCTCCGGCCTCGTTTCCGCCCGGGATCCCGAGGGGGACGTGGGCCGGCACGCGCCCGCCGAGCCGTACCGGCGCATCGAGGATCTCGTCCATGCGAACGCCCGGAGGCTGGAAGAAGCGCTCAGGGTCCTCGAGGAGTACGGCCGCCTGGCGGGGGGCGACGCGGAAGCGGTTGCGCGCGCCCGCTTCGAGGTCTACGAGATCGAGAAGCGCCTGGCCCCCGGCCTCTCCGCGCTCGCGGCCCTGCAAGACGCCCGCCTCTACTTCCTTCTCAACGCGTCCGGCGACGACGGGAGGGACGAGGCTCTGGTCCGCGACGTGCTCGAGGGCGGGGCGGACATCGTG
This sequence comes from uncultured Planctomycetia bacterium, assembly GCA_964508045.1. GTDB lineage: Bacteria > Planctomycetota > JAKEIC01 > JAKEIC01 > CAZDSO01 > CAZDSO01. Next base: position 3,370 of record CAZDSO010000007.1, read on the forward strand.
CAGATCCGCGCGTTTCCCGGGCCGGACCGCGCCTTTCTCGCTCTCGCCCGCCGGCTCCGCCGGGCCTGCGAGGAGCGCGGCGCCCTTCTGATCGTGAACGATCGCCTCGACATCGCGATGGCGTCCGGCGCGCACGGCGTTCATCTCGGCCAGGACGACCTGCCGCCCCGTGAAGCCCGCCGCATCCTCGGACCCTCCTTCCTCCTGGGGCTCTCCACCCATGCCGGCGAGGAGGCCCGCGACCTCGATCCGGTGGATTCCATCGGGGTGGGGTGCGTCTTCCCCTCGGCCGTGAAACCCGGGCTGGCGCCCATCGGACCGCGGCGCTGCGCCGAGATCTGCCGGTCGTCCCCCCGTCCTGCCTTCCCCATCGGGGGCATCGGGCCCGGGAACCTGCGCGCGCTGACCGGGCTCGGCGTGGGGCGGGCCGCGGTCTCCACGGCCCTTTCCGGGGCGCCCCGTCCCGCCGAGACGGCCCGGATCCTCAAGGAAGCCCTCCTCGAGATCGAGATCCGTCCTCCGGGGGAGAGGGACGATCCCTCGTAGCGCACCCCACCTGAACGTATCGGTTCGGATTGGAGGGCGAGCCAGAAACTCATGGCTCGGGAGGACCCTCGCCCCCCAAACGGCTCCATTGAACCGATACGTTCAGGTGTGGCCATGGACCAGGACGGGGGGAATCGTTGCCGTTTGCCCGCTTTGCAGGCAAGCCGTCCCCCGTTTTCGCCGATGAGGAGAGTAGGGTCCCGGTGCGCTCCCCGTCCGTCGAGAGAGCAGGAAATCCCATGGCTTCGGTTCCCATCAGCGAGAGAACGCAGGTGTTCCGGTCGGCGTCGCTGATCGGCCTTCTCACGCTGGTGAGCCGCGTGCTGGGAATGGCGCGCGACGTGTTCTCCGCCGCGGTCTTCGGCGCCGGGGCGGTCTGGGACGCCTTCATCATCGCCTGGACCATTCCCAACCTCTTCCGCCGCCTGTTCGGCGAGGGGGCGCTGGCGTCCAGCTTCATCCCCGTCTACGCGGAGGCGGTGGAGCGGGGACCCAGCGAGCGGCCGATCAAGGTCCTGAACGGGACGCTGGGAAGCCTGCTTCTGGTGCTGGGCGTCATCGTGGTCGCAGGGGTCGGGATCTGCTATTTCCTGCCCGCCGTGCTCGAGGGCCCCGGGGGCGACGGGAAACTGACGCTGACCCTGCGGCTCACGGCGCTTCTGATCCCCTACCTGCTGTTCATCTGCATCACGGCCCTCTTTTCGGCGGTGCTGAACGTGCACCGGCGTTTCGCCGCGAGTGCCGCGGGCCCGGCCGTGCTGAACGTCATCTGGATCGCCGGTCTCGCCGTCGCCTGGTGGGGTCTTCGCCACCACCCCGAGCGGCGAATCTACGTGGTGGGGGTCTTCCTTCTCGTCGGCGGCATCGCCCAGGTCCTGGTCCTTCTTCCCCAGCTCGTGAGGAAACTCGGCTTCCCCCGGCCCCGCCCTTCCCTGGCCGATCCGGATGTGCGCCGGATCGGCGCCCTCGCCTTGCCCGTCATTTTCGGTCTGGCCATCCTGCAGCTCAACGTGCTGGCGGACCGGCTGATCGCCGAGTTCTTCGTCCCGCGGCACGGTGCGGTCTCCGCGCTCTACTACGGCAACCGCCTGATCCAGTTTCCGCTGGGCATCATCGGGATCGCGGTGTCCACCGCGGCCTTTCCGCTGTTCTCCCGGCTGGCGGCCCGGGGCGATCTGGCCGGCCTCAAGCGGGTGTTCCGCGGCGCGCTGCAGGGCACGTTCTTCCTGGCCCTTCCGAGCGCGGCGGGGCTGATTCTCCTTTCCACCCCCGTGGTGGCCCTGCTCTTCTCCCACGGAGCCTTCGCCCGGCACGGGGCGACGGAGAGAACGGCGCTGGTCGTGGCGCTGTACGCCGTCGGCCTCCCCGCCTACACGCTCCTCTCGGGCACGGCCCGCGTCTTCCACGCGATGAAGGACACGCGAACGCCCACGCGGACGGCGGTCTTCGCCCTCGTCGTGAATCTCGCCCTCAACCTGTCGCTGGTCTGGAGCCTGGGCGAGGCGGGCCTGGCCCTGGCCACGTCCCTCACCGCCTTTCTCCAGGTTTTCGTGCTCCTGTTCCTCCTGCGGGGTAGAATCGGGTTCCGCCCGCTGACGGATCTGCTGCGGCCGGCGGGAAAGGCCGTCGTGAGTACGGCCGTGATGGCGGTCGCCGTCTGGCTCTTGTGGACCTTCCTGCCGATCCTCCGGGGCGAGGGTCTCTCGGCCCGGTTCGCCAGGATCGCGGTGGTCATCGGGACGGGCGTGGCCGTCTACTTCGGGACGGCCCTCCTTCTCCGGGACGCCAATCTCGCCGTGCTGCGGCGAGGGGCTTTTGGGAGGATGGATCGTGGAAGACCGGACGCCGGTGCTGGTGAGCGCCTGCCTGACGGGTTTGAAGACGAGGTATGACGGGGAAAGCGCCTTCACCGCCCGCATCCTCGAAATGTGCCGCGAGCGGCCCTGCCTTCCCCTCTGCCCCGAACAGCTGGGGGGGCTTCCCACGCCCCGCGAGGCGGCGTTCCTGACGGACGGCGCCGGCGCGGAGGTGCTGGACGGATCCGCCCGGCTGATCTGGCGGCCCAGCGGCCGGGACGTCACGGCCGCCTTCGTGCGCGGGGCGAGGGAGACGGCCGCTCTCGTGGAAGCGCTGGGCATCCGCGAGGCGTACTTGAAGACGCGAAGCCCTTCCTGCGGGATCGGGGAGGTGGCCGTGGGCCGGGGGCGCATGCCGGGCGACGGCGTCACCGCTTCGCTGCTCCGGCGCATGGGATGTGCGCTTCATCCGGTGGAAAAGGACGCCTGAACTCGCAACGATGCGCTTGCGAAGAGCGCCGGCCGGGAAACCGGCAACCCACGGCGATCGGGGAAAATTGCCTTTGCAATCAAGAGAGGTCGAGTACCATGGTACGCGAGTTTTGTGAGATGGGAGGAGGCCATGGCTTCGTATGACGTTCTGGAAGAGGCGTACATCGCCGACACGGGAAAAACCTTCACCGTCGCCATGGGAAAAGGAACGGTCGAGGGGGAAAACCTGGAATTCGTCATCAAGGCCGTCCCCGCCAACGATGACGAACCCTTCACCTTCAAGGCCGTCCTTTCCAAGGTCCTCGTGGAGAAGATGGGCATCCCCTTCGACGAGTCGGGGATCGAGAAAATTTCGGGCGCGGTCGGCAAGAAGGCTCTCGTGGACCTGAAGAAACGCCTCGACGGCGGACACGACTACAACTTCGACGGGCAACCCTACATCAAGATGTATTCCCTCCGCGACAAGCGCGATTTCGAGGGCTACTTCTGAGGTCGTTCATGGTCGCCCGTTTTTTCCTGGTCCGGCACGGCGAGACGGCATGGAACCGTGAAGACCGCATGCGCGGCTGGGCCGACGCCCCCCTCAACGACCGCGGCCGAAGGCAGGCCCGCGCGGTCGGCGAGGCCCTGGCGGAAGAGCCCCTCGTCGCCGTCTACACCAGCCCCCTCTCCCGGGCCGTGCACACCGCCGAGGCCATCGCCCGGCCCCACGGGCTTCGCCCCCTCCCCTTCGAGCCCATCAAGGATTTCCATTTCGGGGCGTGGGAAGGGAAACTCCGCTCCGAGGTGAAGACCGCCTGGCCGGAGCTCTACCGCGTATACGAGACCGATCCCGCCTCCTTCCAGGCCCCCGGCGGTGAGACCCTGGCGGACCTCCACGCCCGCGTCCTCCAGGGGCTCCGCGAACTCGCCGAAAAACACGAGGGCGAAACCGTCGCCCTTTCCTCCCACGCCGTCACCTGTCAGATCGCCATCCTGGCCATCCTGGGGCTCGGGCCCGGCAAGTACTGGAACGTCAAGCAAGGGAACTGCGCGATCAACGCCTTCCACGTCGGGCCCCGGGGGTGGGTGCTCGAGAAGATGAACGACACCGGTCACCTCGAGAGCGTGGAGTAGCCCTGCAGCACCGTCATCGCTTTCCAGAAAACAACATTTCGAGGCGTAGGGGGCCACCTCTACTCCGCTTCGGGCCGCTTCCGCCTGTCCTTCTTCTCCGCGCGCTTGCGCTTGTCGCGGAGGCGTTTCTCCCGGGACGCCCGCGAGGGGCGCGTCGGTTTTCTCGGCTTCGGACGGGCCAGGCTCTTTTGGAGGAGCTCGGCGAGTCGTTCGAGACACGCCTGTCGGTTCTGCTGCTGGGACCGGTGCTTCCCGCAACGGATGACGATCTCTCCGTCCCGGGTCAGGCGGGAGGCGAGACGGCGCCGGGCCCGGTCCTTCTGCCCGGGGGTGAGGGACGGGGAATCGAGGAGGTCGAAGCGGAGTTCGGCCTTCGTGTTGACCTTGTTCACGTTTTGGCCGCCCGGGCCGCCGGCGCGGGAGAAGGTGAATCGGAGCTCCTGGGGGGGGATTCCGGTTTTCCGGTTGACGCGCAGCTCGTCGTCCGCCATGGTCCCGCTCCTTGTCGATAATTCCTTCGGAGGTACACTTGTTCTTGTCGGCGGCCTCCCTTATAATACGGCGGAAAAGCCCGGAACCATGGTGGGGGATCGGGGTTCCATTCTCCAGGCTTTTTCTAGGCTTCCTTCCTCGCCCTTCGATTCGGAGGAGCAACATGGTCTACCGGAGCCTGGCGGTCCTGTCGGTTGCGCTCGTTTTTCTGTCCGGGGTTGCCGTCCTCGCCGGCGGCATCGAGACGCCGCCGCCCGGATACTGGGGGGACTACCCCAACCTGATCCGGGGGTGGCTTGAGGAGTTCAACAAGTTCCGTTCCGAGGAGGGACTGCCCACCTTCGTGTGGAGCGACCGGCTGTACGTGGTGCTCGTGGAATACGCGCTGGAGATCAAGTCCCACGATCTCGACCTGAACGAGATCCCGGGCCCCTGCGAGAAGCCCACGCAACGGGCGCGACGGAACCACCGCTGGAACCTGCGCATGTATGACAACCACACGGTCTTCCCCAAGGCGTCCTACTCGCCCGAGGAAGCCGTGAAGAGCGTCAAGAGCGTTTCCATCATCAAGTCCGTCCGGGATCCCAGGATGAACGCCGCCGCCGTCGCCATCCTGGAGAGGAACGAGGAGGAGGTCTACATCATCATGGCCACGGCGCGCATCGACGTCGAGCCCGTGATGAAGGCGCGCGAATGCCTGGAACTCAACGTCGCCATTCTCAAGAACCCCCAGGCGACGTCCGAGGACCGGGTCAAGGCGATCCGGGACATCGCGGCCCAGAAGAACTTCGAGGTGGCGTTCACGCTCCTGGAATACGCGCGCGATCCCGACCCCGCCGTGGCCAAGGAAGCCGTGAAGGGGCTCGGCCGTCTCACCGATCCTTCCTTCACCCTTCCCCTGATCAAGGCCCTGGGGGCTTCCGGCCCGGAGGTGGACGAGGAGATCTTCACGGTCCTGATGCGGATCACCGGCCGCTCCGACCTCGGCAAGGACGCCGACGCCTGGCGCACGTGGTTCGACCGGCAGGGCATCACCGTGATCAAGCCGTTCGAGGTTCCGGAGGAGACGGTCGACCTTTCGGACGAGGAGATCAAGGATCTCCTGCGCGAGTTCGAGTGGGAACTCGACGACGGGGGGCCGGAGAGGCGGATCGAGGCCATCCGGAAGATCGCCCGCATCCGCCACCCCAAGGTGGCCAAGGCCCTCTGCCTGGCCCTCAACGACAAGGTCCCCGAGGTCCGCAAGGTCGGGGCGGAAGCCCTCGCCGTCCAGGCGGACAAGGGAACGCTCAAGGCCCTGTGCCGGGCCTACACCTACAACCGGGGGCGCGAGGACATCCAGGCGGCCGTCGTCCGCGCGCTCGGTGCCATCGGCGACTACCGGGCCATCCCGACCCTCAAGAAGGACCTCATCCGGCCGGGCATTCCCGAGGTCACGCGCGCCCGCCTCGAGGCCTTCGGCAACATCCGCCACCGCGAATCCATCCAGGCGCTCATCGACTTCATGTGGCGCTGGGGGCGCGGCGCCAAGTCCTTCGCCAAGCCCCTCGGCGAATCCCTGCGCAAGCTTACCGGCCAGGACTTCGGGCGCGACCGGAACGCCTGGAAGAACTGGTGGGACCGCAACAAGCGCATCTTCCGCTTCCCGCCGGAGGAGAAGGACTAGCGGTCGGGATGGCGGGTTCCCGCCATCCCGATCGACATCCCGCATCCCAAAGCAGCCAAGCCGCAACCGCCGCGGAGGGAATCCCACCGCCGAGGACGCCGGGAACGCCGAGAACGCGGATGGACATCTGGAATCTACAATCACCAGTCTATATTCACTTTCAACCTTATCCCCTCAAAGCGTGATCATATCCCCCGCTTCCGGCGTTTCCACCGCGAAGGGAAGCGCATCCAGCTCGGCGAGGATCTCCGCCCGGTGTTCCGGCTTGAGATGGACCGCCAGCACCCGGGGCGTGTGCGGGGCCAGCTTCGCCACCTCCCGCGCAAGGCCCGACGGCGTCATGTGCTCGTCGAGCCCGGCCGCGAAGCGGTCCGGAAAGGAGACGTCGTAGAAGACGGCGTGCACGGTTTCGCGCTCCTTCGCCCGCGTCCAGATCCGGCCGGTGGGACCGGAGTCGAGCGCGTAGACCGCCGTGCGTCCTTCCTTCTCGAGGATGAACCCCGAGGTCTCGAAACCCGCGTGGGTGAGGGGAACGGCTTCGACGCGGAAACCGGAAGCGGTGAAGGGCGTTTCCGGGGCGATGTCCCGGTAGCGGATGCCGGGTTGTCGGGGCGGGGCGGGCGCCTCGAAGTCGATCCAGAAGTCGCGGTTGAACACGGCCTGCCGCACCGCCCGGAGGACGCCCGGGGTGGAGACGATGTCGAGCAGGCCGTCCTTCTCCGGGTCCCGCCGGAAGGGCAGGAACCCGAGCTCCCGGACGTGGTCGAGGTGGGCGTGGGAGAGCAGGACGGTCTTCACGTCGCCGGCCCGCGCAGGGTCCAGTCCGGAGGCAACGGAGCCGGCGTCGATCATCAGGACGCTGTCGACAAGGAGCGTCATGGGGAGGCGGCCGGGGGCGGGGGCGCCGGAAGCGCCGATCACTTCGATCTTCATGCGCTACGTCTCCTCGGGGGAGGGGGGGCCGTCTTCGTCGTCGCGGCGCGGCTCCCCTCCCGCGGTTTTCCGGCGCGGGAACGCGGCCTTTCGCCGGGAACGCGGGGTCCGTTGCTTCTGGAATTTTTGAGCGTACCCCCCGGCGGTGACCAGAAGGAAGATCACGACGTGGGCCGCGACGACGGCGCCGAAGACGAGCCCCACGCGCGCGAGGAACGTGGCCCGGTCGCCCCGTTCGATCTGGAGGAAGCGCCCGAGCCGGAGGGTCCCCGGCCCGAAGTAGAGGAACGCGACGAGGGCGAAGAAGAGGGTGAAGAGGGAAGCGGCGCCCACGCCCACGATCAGGGGGGCGCGGGAGCGGGTGGCGTAGCGTTCCGCGAGCGGCCGGCGGGAGGGGGGAGGGGCGGTGTCCGCGGTGGCGGCGACGGTTCCGGCCTCCTCCTCCCGGCGTTGCCGGATGCGCTCGCGGGCCGAGGCGCGGTCGCCGGCCGGATCGGGTCTGGCGGCGCGTCGTTCGGCGGGCCGGCGGAGCGCGCGGTAGAGGAGGTGGAGAAGGAGCAGGGGGACGGCGAACAGGGGTCGGGGATCGGCATGGAGCCGCTGCTGGAGGCCGTCGAGGGCGCCGGTATAGGTTTGAAGGGCGTCGCGGACGGGCGTGTCGGCGAACGCCGGGAGGGGGAGGCCCGTGGCGCCGACGAGGAGGAGGAGGGCGGCGAGCCCGGCGAGGATCGACAGGAGGGAAGCGGCGGATTTCGCGAGGGTCCGCAAGAGTCATTTCTCACGACATGGATCTGGCGGAGGTCGTTCGCAGGGCTGAGAAAGACTGGAAACGCGCGGATCTTTCCAGGATGCAAAGCGCCATCTCCCCCATTCCTCCTCGGCGTAGCGCGCCGGATTTCGGCGTTCTCCGTGTCGAGAAAGCACCTCTTGCGTGCCGGTCCAGTGAATCCGTACGCCCCGCGCTTTCTCTTGATCGACGTAACCCCTTGCGGCCCTTGGTAGCGGAGGAGGGACTCGAACCCCCGACACGCGGATTATGATTCCGCTGCTCTGCCAGCTGAGCTACTCCGCCTCCATCCCTCTCGTGTGTACTCCATGGATTCGGGCTTGTCAATCGCTTTCACCTGCAGTATACAGGATCTCTCGTGTTTGTGAGGATGTCCCGGGACGTGAAAACCTGGTTTCGGAGGACGGATGCCCGCCAAGAAAGAAGAAAAGAACATGACCCTCTCCGACATCCGCGAGGAGGTCTACGATCGAGCCGAACAGGTCGACGACCTGAAGAACCGCCTCGAAAACCTGGGAAAGGAAATCGAGGATCTCCTGCAGGAGATCGACGAACTCGAAGGGCTCAAACCCAGGAAACGGCGCGGCCGGCCGCGCCGCGTGGACCTCGAAGGATGGGAAGACGAGGAAAAGGCCCCCCCGCCGCGACGGCGCGGGAGACCGCCCAAGGCCGGGAAGAAGAAGGCGCCCAGGAAACCCCGCCCGAAACGAGAGGGGCCCAGCGTCGTCGAAGTGGCCATGGAGATCCTCAAGGAAACCGGAAAACCCATGGCCCCCGGGGAACTCGCCGCCAAGGTCGAGGAGCGGGGCGTCTCCACCGCCAACACCCAGAGAGTCCTCCTCATGACCGCCGGGCGAAAGAAATCCAAACTCGCAAAGAATGAAGACGGCGCCATCGAACTCGTGTCCGGTGATCAAGACGCCGGTGAAACTTCACAAGGGTAGGCTGGACGCCCGGGGACGGAACCTCCACGGACGTCGCGTACCCAAAACAGGCAGGAGGAAACCATGAAAGCCGTCGTAGACCCCGAACTCTGCTCCCTGTGCGGACTCTGCGAGGAAATCGCGCCGGACGTCTTCGAGCTCGGTGAAGAGCACGCCGTCGTCAAGGTCGATACCGTACCCAAAGACAAGGAAGAGGACGCCAAGGAAGCGGCCGACAGCTGCCCCGAAGGCGCCATCACCATCCAGGAATAGAGACAACCAGGACCCAACCGAAAAGATCGAGGAGATTCTTCAAGGGACGCTCCCTGTCCACCCTTCGACATTCCCCTCCCGGTTGCTACAATCCCGGTCCGTCCCCTGACCGGATGGACCCATGAGCGTTCCCGAAGAGGAAAGACGGCTGATCCTCGCCTGCGTGGAGGGGGACGCGAACGCCTGGAACGCCTTCGTCGAACGGTACTCGCCCTTCCTCTTCGCGTCCATCCGAAAGACCCTCGCCCGGCGCAAGGGATTCTTCACCCCCGACGAGGCCGAAAGCCTATACCAGGACGTCTTCTGGGAACTCTACCGGAACGACCGGCGCGCCCTCGCCTCCTTCGACGGACGCTCCAAGCTCACCACCTACCTGTGGGTCATCGCCTACCGCAAAGTCATCGATCACCTTCGAGGCGAAGACAGCCCCGCCAGCGACGCCTCGCACCTCGACGACGTGCCCGATCCCCCCGCCCCCGGGGAAAGCCCCCTCGAGCGCCTCCAGACCGAGGAAAGGCGAGCCTCCGTGCGACAAGCCCTCCAGGACCTGCCGGAAAAGGACCGGGACGTCCTCCTCGCATTCTACTTCGAGGGAAGAAGCCACCGCGAGATCGCCCGGAAAACCGGCCTCACGCCGGAAGCCGTGAACATGGCCGTCTTCCGGGGACGGAAGAAACTGGAGCGGATCCTGAAAAAAACCGGAAAAAAACCGTTGTGAACCGCCGGGAAGGCATACGTATAGGGATGGAGGGAAACAAACGACATGGATGAAAACGAGAACAGGTTCGCCGGCCAATGCCCCAGGGACGAGGAACTCGCCTCCCTCGCCCTCCCCCAAGGGCCCTGGGACGAAGCCCTCCGCAAGCACGTCGACGCCTGTTCCCGGTGCGCCGCCAAACTGGCCCGGTTGCGGGAAATCGACGCCCGGATCCGGAATCTCCTCGCCTTCCCCCCCCCCTCCACCGATCCCAACCTCGCTTCCGCCCATCTCGACGGACGCCTGGAAGGTCCCGAAAAGGAAGCCTTCGAGGCGCATCTCGCTTCATGCCCCTCCTGCGATGAAGAGCGTTCCCTGTTCCGGGAGAACGGGCTCGAGATCCCCGGCATCTCCGAGATCAGCGAGAAAACCCTCGAATCCGTCAAGCGATTCGCCCAACCGGAGACCGAGGTGGCCCCCGCCCCGGCGGACGCCCCCCTCTCTCCCGCGGCGACCGCCCCTCCTGCCGCACGCCCTGCCCCGAGGCGCTTCCTCCTCGCCGTCGCCGCTGTCGCGGCCGGCTTTCTCGTCGCCCTCGGCCTCTTCCGGATCCTCGATGGAAACGCCGCTTCCGCCCCCGCGGAGACGGCCGGGATGTTTCAGGCGTTCCCCCCGGCGAAATCGGACCGCAACGCCTTGATCCGGCGAGAGGATCCCTCGAAGACGGAAGAAACACCCGCCGAAAAAACCGGGGCCGCCTCCGAGGATCTTCCCGACGATGATCGGACGGTTTCCCGACCGCCTGAGGAACCACGCGAAGAAACGCCCCAACGACCCGAGATCCCGGAGGAGAAACCGAAGGAAACCGTCGAAAAACCCGACACCCCGCCGGACCGCACCCGCGAACGATCCCCGGCCGGGCCCGCGGAAGAATCCGGCCCTCCCGACGAAACCGGGGGCGCCGAGACCCGGGTGCCCTCCGCACCGCCGACACGCTTGTACGAGGTCGAGGTCTCCGGCGACGTCTCGGTCCGCACGCGGCGTTCCACCGAATGGTCTGCCCTGCCCCGCCGTGCCGCCGTCGAAACCGGCTGGGCGCTGGCCACCTCCTCCGTCTCCCTCGGACGCGTCGCTTTTCCCGGCGTCGGAGAGATCCTCCTCCGCGCCGACACCCGTATCCGGATCCTGGCGGGGGAGACGGAGCTCCGCTTCCGCCTCGACGCCGGAGAGACGATCGTTCGGCCCTCTTCCGAGACTTCGATCGAGGCCGTCGCCGGATCGCTCGAAGCGTGCGGAACACGGAACGCCGCCTTCGGCCTTGTTGCCGGGAAGAAGATCGAGATCTACGTCCTGGAAGGCGAGGTGCACGGCGATGCCGGCGCCACCGGTTTCCGGCTGGACGCCGGGCGGTCCCTCGCCCTCGAACAGGGCGGGAAGGCCTCGGATCCCAAAAACTTCGACCTCCAGAGCCGGGGCCGCTGGGCGGCGTTCTTCCAGAGGAACGGCGTCGTCCTCTTGCAGGAGGATTTCGAGACGCCCCCCAGGGGATGGAACCAGGGGCGTTTCCAGCGACGCGTCACGTTCCGCCACAGCCGCGGCGCGCTTCACGCCGTCCGCGTCCGGGACGCCGAACTCGATGTCGCCGTCTCCAAGGTGAACGGAAAGCCCCTTTTCGCGGCACGGAAAAACATCCAGATCACCATGGCCTGCCTCGTGGAAGGCGCGACGGAACTTCTCGTCCGGCTCTGGCGCCCCCGGACGAAGTCCTTCTTGAGCCTCGCCGCGCCCGTCGAACCGGGAGGCTGGAAGCGCGTCACCCTCGGTCTCGGGCGCGCGATCGAGGAAGGAAAGGTCGAACCCGGCGAAGCGTTCACCGGCGTCCATGTCGGCGCGTCCGGAGACCACGCCGACTTCTGGATCGACGATTTCACCATCCAGAGGATTCCCGGCCCTCAACCGGTCCGCATCGAAGGCCTCCCCACCGAACTCCCGCCGGCGTGCAGCTGCGCCGGTGCGGAAACCAGCGAAGCCTGCCGCGTGGCGAGGATCATCGAGATGATCCGGACCGTCGAAAAGATGGAACGCGCCGTGAAGGAAGGCGGAACCGGCCGCTCATACGGCAAGGATCGGGGATCGAACGGCGCAAGAAAACCCGCGAAAAACGGCGAGCGCGGCGACGGCGACGGCGGATCCGGAAGCGGAGAAGACGCGCCCTCCGGACCCTCCGGCGGAACCCCGCCCGCCTCACCGCCCGGTCCGGGCGGACCGAAACCCCCGGGCAACGGAGACGGACCCGTTCCTCCCATGCCCCCGGCCCCTTTTCCCGGAGGAGGGCCGCCTCCACCGGCTCCTCCCGACCCGCGCCCTGCCGGAGAACCCGGCGCCGGTCCCGCAGGCGAATCCGGAGGGAAACAGGGCCCCGAGGAGGGCGAAGAGGAAGGGAAACCGGGTCCCGACGCCGGGACGCCGGAAAAACCGGGCCCCCGTCTTCCCGGTGCGCAACCCACCTCGGACAACCTGAAGCGGTTCAAGCGGTGGCTGCGAGAACAGCTCCCCCTGCAATGGCCGCCGTACCCGGGATGGAAGCCTCTCTGCCGAAAGGGGAGAAACTGCAAGTGCCTCAGGACCGTGAAAAAGTACCTGCATCACTACCGGCTCGGCGCCGACGAATGAAAACGGCGATCCGATGGAGCGCGGAACCGCCGCGCCCAGCGGAGCAAGGAGAACGGGAACGTTTCATGTTTTTGGAGGGTTTTTCGATATGAACCGGAACATGGTGCTCTTGGCCCTGGTCCTGGTCGTCGGGCTCATGCTGGCCCTGGCCGACGGGACGATGGCCCAGCGTGGACCCCAGAGAACCCCGCGCCCGGGACAGCCGCAGGCCGGACCGCAGCCGGGGCCGAACCCGCCGGGGAACCAGCCTCCGGCGCAACCTCCTCTCCCCTTCAAACCCACCTGCAACTGCAAGAACAAGATGAAAAGCCCCGTCTGCTGGTTCGCCGCGTGGATCGACGCCTATCACAAGATCATCCGCGGCGGAGCCGGATCCAGCGGAAGCCCCTCCGGACGCAATCCCGGAAAGCCCGGAAAATCGGGAACGCCGGGTAGCGGAGGGAGTGGGAAGGGCAAAGGCGGCGGCACGCCTCCGGCGCCTCCGGGCGGCGGTACGCCTCCGGCGCCTCCGGGCGGCGGTACGCCTCCGGCGCCTCCGGGCGGCGGTA
>CAZDSO010000007.1:16684-47558 GCA_964508045.1 uncultured Planctomycetia bacterium
GCGGCGGCACGCCTCCGGCGCCTCCGGGCGGCGGCACGCCTCCGGCGCCTCCGGGCGGCGGCACGCCTCCGGCGCCTCCGGGTGGAGCAACGCCTCCTTCGCCTCCGGCCGGTGCGACGACGCCTCCGTCTTCGGGCGGTGGAAGCGGGTCCGGCAACGGTCAGGGGCACGTTCCTCCCGGCCAGGCCAAGAAGAAGAAAGGCCCGGCCTGGTGGCCTGGTCTTCCGGGATTCACCGGCATGAGAAAGGCGACACGGTGGCACCGTGCGGTCATGCGCGTGATGATGTGGTGGATGAAGGAAGTCAAGAAGGTCCCGCAGCTGCGCCGGCTTCCTCCTCCTCCGCTCTGGTGGCCTCCTCACAGGGGTTTCAAGGCGAACAAGAAGAGTCCCTGCTACAAGAAGGTGCTGAAGTTCGTGCGCAAGCACAAGCTTCCTCCTCCTCCGCCGTGGGCTCGCGGACCCCAGCCCCTTCCGGGCGGCGGGCAAGGCGGCGGGCAAGGCGGCGGCCAGGGTGGCGGGCAAGGCGGCGGGCAGGGTGGCGGCCAGGGCGGCGGGCAAGGCGGCGGCCTCAACGGCTGATCGGACGGGCCCTGGGAAATCGAATCGGGCGGGACGGACGTCCCGCCCGTTTTTTTTTTACTTTGAGCCTGTGGCGGGGGCGCCGCGTCGGGTTCTTGGAGGGGTTCTATGCGGTTTTCGAGCCGCTCTCTCTCCGGCGGTAGAGAAAGGCTCCCACGATCAGGGCCGGCACCGTATAGAGCGCTGCCTGGCCGAGGGCCCGGCCCAGGGAGGATGCCTGTACGGCGCGGGCTCCCGCCACCTGGGACGCGCGATTCAGGGCGCCGAGGTCGGGCAGGATGCACACGACGAGCTCGAAGATCCTCCGGTAGGTCCCGAACCAGACGGGCAGGTCGGGGACGCCTTCCTTGGCGCGGAAGAGGCCCATGTGTTGCCAGGCTTCATGGGCGTCGACGGCGGGATCCACGAGCAGTCCGGCGACGGCGACCCAGGAGGCGAGGGACACGGTGACGGGAAAGGAGAGGAAGGAGGCGCCGGCGGCGGAGAAGGAAGCGACGAGGAGGGCGGCGGCCAGGGCCAGGGCCGCGGCGAGAGCGTAATTCGTCCAGAAGGAGCCGGCTTCCTGCAAGAGGAAGATTCCTCCGTCTGGGATCTCGACGTTGAAGGGGGAGTCGTCGAGACGGACCTCGAGGGCGAAGCCGTCGATCAGTTTTTCCTTGGGGATGTGGAAGGCCAGTGCGTTGTGGCGGAGCGAGGATGTGGAGGCGATCGTCCGGCCGGGGTTACCGTTCTCGTCGAGGAGGCGGAGGGTGAGAGGCGTCCCGAAGTGGATGGCTTGGGGTTCCCGGACGTACATTCTCCCCTCCAGGAGACCGTCGAGTCCTTCCGGGGGGGCGTCCCGGGTGTCCAGGGAAGCGAAGGCGAACCTTGCCTGGTCGCCGGGTTTCAGGTTGAGGTCGTTCTTTCCCTCGGAGAGGGGAAGGATCTTGCGTTTCGGGGAGATCGCGTTTTCGCGGGATGCGCCGGCGAGCAGCAGGACGACGGAGCCGGCGGCGCCGAGGAAGGCGACCCAGGCCGCGAGGACCGCCAGCGAGGCGAGCACGGAGCCGGCGTAGGCGTTGGATGCGCCGCGGGGAAAGGCGGCCCAGTCTTCGAGTATTTTTTCCTGTCGTTTCCAGGCCAGCAGGAACGCGGGAAGGAGGACGCCGCCGAGACAGGCCAGGAAGAAGATCGAACCGGTCACGAAGGAGGCGACGAGGCGGATGCGGTCGGGGGGGTCGGCGGAAGGAAGGAGGAGGGCGGAAGCGAGGAGGAGGGCGGAGAGGACGGCCGCGGCGGCCCAGGAGGCGGGGAAGCGGAACCCGTCACGAAGGCGGGCGCTGGCGAGGTGCAGGGGCGAAAGCGTCCGGCGCAGGCGGGTGGCTCCGGATTCAGGGGGTGGGTCTGGCATGCGGCTTCTCCCCGCCCTCGGGCGCGTTTTCTTTTTCCGCGGGAGCGCCGTCGAATTTTCCGGCTCGGCGCGTTTCTTCCAGGTAGACGTCCTTCAGGATCCTGGAGGCGGCGCGGCACGATTCGACCTCGAGGCCGGCCTGTTCCAGGACGCGCCGGGCGGCACCGGGTTCACGGGCCTTCACGCGCAGATCGAGGGCGCCGGGGATGCCGGCCACGTCCTCGAGGGTTCCTTGGCGAACGGCGTTTCCCTCATGGAGAATGCAGACGCGCGTGGCGACTTCCTCGACGCGCGAGAGGAGGTGGGAATTGAGAAGGATGGTTTTGCCGGCGCGCGCGGCGTCCCGGAGGATGTTCTGGAAGATCTCGACGAAGAGGGGGTCGAGGGCGGCGGTGGGCTCGTCCAGCAGGAGAAGCTGGGGGTCGTTGATCAGGGCCTGGGCGAGGGCCAGGCGTTTCTGCATGCCCTGGGAGTAGTGGGCGACGGGCCGCTTCTTTTCCTGATCGAGGCCCACGCGCGTAAGGAGCGCCTGGATGCGTCCGGTCCGGGTTCGGCGGTCCAGCCCGAAGAGGCGCCCGGCGAGGTGGAGGGTTTCCTCGCCGGTGAGGAGGGGTAGGAAGGCGGGCGCTTCGGACAGGTACCCGAGGCGGGCGAGGGAGTCGGGGTGTCCGGGTTCCCGTCCGAGGACGCGTGCTTTTCCGCCGGAGGGTCGCAGGAGGCCGGTCAGGATTTTCACGAGGGTGGTTTTTCCCGATCCGTTGGGACCGAGGAGGGCGAAGATCTCGCCGGGCCTCACGGCAAGGGAGAGGTTTGCAAGAGCTCTGTGGCGACGTCGGCCGAGAAAGCCCGACCGATAGACCTTCGAGAGCGATTCGGTGCGGACGACGGGCGTGGAATCCTCGGAAGGCGTCAATCCAGAAGGGTCTCCTCGGCTTTCTCGTGGATGAAGTTGATGACGGAGACGGTGAAGATGTCGCGTTCCCTGTCGCTCAGGCCGTCGAGTTCGGTCCGCATCTCCTTCATCGTTTCGAGAATCCGGTCCTGCAAGGCTTCCACTTTCTTCGCCATGTCGGGATGCTTCTTCTGGATGTCGATGACCTTGTTGATCAGGGACAGGGCGATTTCCGCCGTCATGCCTTTTCTGCGTCTGGCTCGTGGCATCGTCCACCGCCTTTCACCTCGAGATACGCCTTCACGATACCCGGCCTTCTCCGGACTTGCAAGAGGGCCTTTCGGGAAGCTCCGGAGCGCAGAAAAAGGAGAGCCTTTTTATCGCGCCCGGGACAAGCCTGGCGGATATCATGAAAAGGTTGTGCCTCGATCCGGTCTTGAAAGGAATCCCGCATGTCCGGCATCCTCTTCCTCCGCACCCGCGCCCGGGACCGTCTCCGCGCCTTCTACCGCGACACCCTGGGGATGGACCTCTGGCTCGAACAGGCCGAGTGCACCCTCTTGAAGAGCGGCAACCTGCTGCTCGGCTTCTGCGACGGCGAGACCGCCGAAACCGCGGGACTCATCACCTTCTTCTACGCCGGCCGCCAGGGCGTGGATGACGCCTACCGGAAGATGAAGAGCACGGCCCGGAAAGCCCCCGCGGAGAACGAACGGTACAACATCTACCACTTCTTCGCCGAGGACCCCGAGGGGCGCCCTCTGGAATTCCAGGCCTTCCTCCATCCCCTCGAGCCCCACCTCGACGGCGAGGCCTTGCTGACCACCCGGAGAAGCGTGCGCGCGTTCAAGAACGACCTCCCGGCCCCGCAGGTCCTCGACCGCCTGTTCGAGACCTGCCGCTACGCCCCCACCTCGATGCATTCGCAGTCGTACGACTTCGTGGCCGTGAAGAACCGCCGCATCCTGGACGAACTCGCATCCCTCCGCGGAAACAGCAGCGCACCCCTGGCCCGCGCGCCGATGGCCGTCGCCGTCTGCGGCGATCCGGCCCGCTCGGGCGCCCACGTCCAGGACGCCTGCATCGCAGCCTACCACTTCCTCCTCGCGGCCTGGGCCTTCGGACTCGGCACGTGCTGGATCGGCGCCATGGATCGTATCGAGGTGAAGGAGACCCTCGGCATCCCGAAGGAACGCTACGTGGCCACCGTCACCCCGCTCGGCACTCCCGACGAGGAGCCGGGCGCCAAGGAGCGGCGGGACGTGGATCAAATGGTGCGCTGGGTGGACTAGCCCGGATTATTCATGAAGACGTAGCGAGGTTGCCGCAAGTGCCTGAGATGCGAGGAGCAAGACGATTCCGGTCCGGAGCGTGGCCAAAGCGCCACGTGAGGGCCGGAATCGTCGCAGCGACGAAGCAGATCATGTGCTTGCGGCGACCGCAGTAGTTTTCATGAATAATCCGGGCTAGGGATCACCTGCTTCCTTTCCCCATCCCCTAGTCCCCCTCCTTCTCGCCCTTGGCCGGAGGTTCCGCGGCCTCTTCGGGTTCTACCCTCTTGGGCGCGGCATGCAGGGGCGGACGGCTCCACGCCGGGCGGGGTTGCCGGCCCAGGGCCTGGTCGAGGATCCATTCGTAATCCTGGATCACCTCCTCGGGAAGGGAGGTGGGCGGCGTGGGAGCCTCCCCCGTACTCAGGATCGCGGCCTGTCCCCGCGTCAGCGTTCGTGCGAGGCCGAGGTTTTCCAGGACCACTTCACCGCCGACGGTCACCGCCTGGAGCCGGACCTCCCCCGGCCCTTCGCTCTTCCTCTCGGGCGGGGTCAGCGTGTCGATCCTCAGGATCGCCGAACCCTTCCGGATGAGGATGTCTCCCGCGCCGGTGACGAGGTGGAACCCCCGCGCCGGGGAGGATTCCGCCATCACGAAGAGGTCGCCTCCGAGGTAGGAGGCGCGCCGGAATCCTTCCGCGGTCCTCTCGCCCAGGGCCAGGTGGGTGTTTTCGTTCATGACCAGCAACCCGTCCTCGAGGTTCAGAGCGAGGGATTCCGTGCGTCCGGTCTTCAGTTCGTCGCCCTCCACCAGGATGGAGGCGTACTCCGCCGTCTTCCAGGTCTCGCTTCCGGACAGGCGGACGGTTCCGCGTCCGTCGTCGACGACGCCGATTTCCTCGGGCGGGAAATGGCACCCGGTCGCGAGGAAGAGAAGTCCGGCCCAGATCCCGCATTTCTTCATGGTTTCACCTCTCACGAGAGTTTCCACAACGCTTCCGCCATGGAAGTATTATACGCGCGGGGAAGGGGTTCGTTAGGCGCCCGGGGGATCAGAGGTAGCGCAAGATCGTGTCTCCGATGCGGATTTCCATGCCTTCGGTGAGCCGGATGGACCGGACCGTCTGGTTCCCCACCTGGATGCCGTTCTGGCTTCCCATGTCGAAGGCGTAGACCTCGCCCTCGTCGCGGATGATTTTCAGGTGGACGCGCGAGACCTCGGGGTCGCCCAGGAGGATGTCGCATCGCTGGGCGCTTCGGCCCAGCAGCGTCACGGGCTCGGAAAGGGGGACGATCTCCCCGTCCCGGCCGCCGCCGCGGATCTCGACGACGTCCCTTCGGGAGGGGGGAGGCGAAAGCGCCTTGCGGACGGCGTCGGGGATGGTTTCGTTTTTGCGGTCGGTCTCCTCCTCCAGCCGGGTCCAGTCGTCCAGGAGTTCGCGCATGTGGGCGTAGCGGTCCTTCGGGTTCTCGCGCGTCGCCCGGAGGATGACATCGGCGATGAAGGGGGGGTACTTGTGGACCAGCCACGGCTTGGTGCCGGCGAAAGCCTGGAGGGCGGTCATGCCGAAGGAATAGACGTCCGCGCGCGTGTCCACGCGGCTCCGGTTCCACCGGGCTTCGGGCGCCATGTAGCCGCGGGTTCCGGCGACGCGGCGCCGCACGTCGACGGGCGGTTTTCCGCCGATCATGGCCACGCCGAAGTCCACGATCTTGGGGAGGCAATCGCGGCCGATGAGGATGTTGCCGGGCTTGACATCGCGGTGGATGATGTCTCTCCGGTGGGCGTACGCGAGCGCTTCGGCCACCTGACGGAGAATGTCGAGGCCGACCGACCGGGGCACGGGGCCGTGCCGCTTCACCCACATCCTCAGCGAGATGCCGCGAACGAGTTCCATCACGATGAAGAACCCCCGCCGGTCCTCCACGATGTCGTAGATGGAGACGATGTTGGGATGGTTGAGCTGGGCGATGGCCTTGGCTTCGTTGAAGAAGCGGGCGATTCCGCCTTCGCCTTCCCGGCTCGGATTCAGCCGCTTGACCGCCACCAGCCGTTCCATCTTGTGGTCGTACGCCTTGTAGACTACGCCCATGCCGCCCGAGCCCAGGCGGCGCAGGATGGCGTATCGACCGGGCTCTCCCCGCGTGGCCAGCGGTTTCTCGACCGTGGTGGGAAGGTCGATCGGGGCGGTCTCCTCCCAGGGGGTGAGCGTCGAGTCGTCCAGCGAGAGGGACTCCCCCGCGAAGGACATGCCGCATCTCGGGCAACGATCGAGATGGTCCGGTACCGTGTTCTCGCAGGCGGGGCAGATCATCGGGGGAGATCTATTCCACGCTCCAGATGCCGATGCCCCGGCGGCGGGCCCTCTCCTCGGCCGCCTCGAAATCGGCCCGTTGATCGAACAGGTGGGTAGGATGGACGCGGGCGAAGCCTTCCTCGATCAGAAAGCGGTTGAGCATGAGCTTCCCGGAATACACGTAGGCGTACAGATGGTTCAGCTTCCTCTGGTCCGTACTCCGGTTGTATTCCACCGAGGCCCGAAGTGGGACGTAGGGCCATATCTGCATGCGGACCTCCCACCCGTCGTCCAGGAGTCTGACGGGACGAAGCGAGGGCATTTCCCGGTCCCGGATGATCCGGTCGATCCGCTCTTGAAGCATGTCCCTGTCCGTCAGGGTCAGCAACTCCGGGTTGTCGATGTCTTCGTCCAGCGCGACCAGCACCATGGCGAAGGCCGAAAGGCCGTGGTATTCCGTCATGATCTTCTCGAGACGGTCCGGCGCGTCCACCCCCAGAAGCTTCACTTTCACCGTCTGCCAGCTCCCGCGAATCGGGTATTCCACCTCGATCGTGTCCCCGCTGATCACCTTGTTCACCGGAAACCGCTGCTGGATGAGCGTCCAGTCGATGTTTTCCTCGAGCTGCCTCTCTGCGACCGAACTCTTGTCGGACGGACCGGACAGGTTCCACAGGCAACCGGCGCAAAGCCCGCCGGAAAGAAGGAGGACGACCAGTACGCGTTTCATGACGATCTCCTGCCAGCGTCGATGGAAACCGGATTGTAGAGGCTCGGGGCCCCCCGATCAAGTTCAATCCTCCTCGGGGGGAACCTCCTTCTCTCCCACGAAGATGCGGATCGCCTCCTCCAACTCCCCGAGATCCAGCGTCGTGTTCTTGCAGGGGCCCTGCTCCCGCACGTTGGCCACCCCCACCGCCGGAAACGACGGCATCACGTCCTTCAGACCGCTCACCAGATCCCGCTCGCAGGCCACGCCCACGATGCCGCGCGGACGGACCCGCGAGACCGACGCCCGCGCCGCCTCCCCTCCCGACACCGTTTCCACGCGGCACCCGTATCGCCGGCAGACCTCGAGGACCTTCGGGCGGATCTCCTTGCTCAGACACCGGGGAAGAAGGACCAGCACCTCCCCCTCGCCCGACGTCTTCCCGCCCACCTTGATCAGACAGTTGCACACCTTCACGAAGGAGGAGCCCATGTGATCCCGGGAAATGCCGAACCGTTGCCCCAGCCAGATCACCTTGGGCCCGAAAAAACTGATCACCGCCCCCAGCTTGCCCCCCCCCGGCAACAGGTTCCGCTCGAAAAGCATCGTGAACACGAACAGCAAAAACCAGACGAACGTGCCACCCACCCCCACCCCCGTCAGCGCCAGCGCCACCGCCGGCAGGACGCGACTGAACTGCGAGAGACGGGGCAGGATCATGTACAGCACCATGATCACACCCGCCGACGTGAACACGTACAGAAGAAAAGCGAAAAGGACGAACTTCCCCTTCCCTTCCCGGATGGCCGCCTCGCACTCCGAGGGGTCGCCCGTCCAGTCGATCCACTCGTCCCCGAGCTTGCGGTCGCGCGGCTTCACAACCGCTTTCTTCTCGTCCGCCATGGTCCGGATTTCCTCCTCGCCGGCCGAACAGGGCCCGACGATCCCCGTCGGGGCTCCCGCGCCGCGGAACGTTTCCTGTGCAGGCAACCAGAAGCATAACGCAGGACGAGGCCCTTCCACAACCTCCCCCCCTTTCCTCGCACCCCACGAGGGCGTAGAATCAACGATGGCCGTTCAGGATGGAACCATGACGCGAAAACGCCTCGTTCCCGTCTCCCTTCTCCTCTTCAC
This sequence comes from uncultured Planctomycetia bacterium, assembly GCA_964508045.1. Classification (GTDB taxonomy): domain Bacteria; phylum Planctomycetota; class JAKEIC01; order JAKEIC01; family CAZDSO01; genus CAZDSO01. The sequence goes on from CAZDSO010000007.1 coordinate 24,959, forward strand.
CCTGACGATCCCCTTCCTCCCCTGCACCCCCGCCGCCGAAGCCTCCGAAGCCCACGCACAGGCCGCCCTCGAGATCCTGGACGGCCCGGCCGGCGACGAGGAAGCCGCCGCACGACTCGAGGACAGAGGCTTCACGCCCGAGAGCCTCGCGAGCCTCCTGCGCTCCTGCGAACCGCCGGCTCCGCTTCCCGTTCCCCGCGGCGAGGGCCGCGTGACCCTGAAAGCCGGCGACGGACGCACCACCGATCTGTGGATCTACGTCCCCCAAGGCTATCGCGGAAAACGGACATGGCCGGCCATGATCTGCCTCCACGGCCGCGGGGGAAACGGCCGGCAGATGACCGCCTTCGCCCGCGCCGTCGCCGAACGCTACGGCTACCTCGTCTTCGCCCCCACCGCGCGGAAGTTCCCCGGCATGCTTCCCCTCCACCCCCACTGGTGGCGGTACACGGAAGACGCCTTCCCCCTCGAAGCCCTGCGGTGGGCCCGGAAACACTACCGCCTGGACGACGACCGCGTCCTCCTCCTCGGGTACTCCATGGGCGGGTTCGGCGCCTGGAACGTGGGGCTCCGCTTTCCGGACCGCTTCGCCGCCGTGGCCCCCTTCGCCGGCGGCATCTCCCAGACCGAGTATCTCGGACAACCTCACGAGAAACGCCGCGCCCTGCTGACGAACGCCGCCATGGTCCGCCTCTTCTTCGCACACGGAGACAGCGACCCCATCGTGCCCGTCCGGTTCGACCGGCAGAGCCATCGCGCCCTTCTCCAGGCGGGCGTGCCGCATACCTACCGGGAAGTGAAAGGGGGCGACCATCTCCTGCGCGGCGTTCTCGCGGCCGCGGAGGGGGATTTCGAGAAAGGATACCTCATCCAGGAATTGTTCGACGGCCTGAAGAACGCGAAACGTCAGGACCTCTATGCCCCCTTCGATTACACGGCCCTCCAGGCGCCCAGCCGCGCACGCTTCGTGGCCGTCGAGGAGGCCTCGGGTTTCCCCGCCAAGGTGGCCGGACGCGTGGAGGCGGAAACGGTCCGCCTGGAAACAAGGGGCGTGAAACGCCTCCGCCTGTTCAGCGACGGGCAGCTCGGCGGACCGGTGGGACGCGTGACCGTCCTCGTCGACGGCCAGCGCGCCTTCCAGGGAAAGCCAAAGACCAGCCTCCTTGCGGTCGTCCGGTCCTGGCGCCGTCTGGGCGACCGGCGACGCGTCTTCGTCGCCGAGATCGACATCGACATCGGAAAAAACGAGGAAGAGGTGTTTTGAACGAAACCCGGAGGCGAAATCCTTTGTACTCCACGATGAGGAGTCCGGCATGTCCGTGAAAGTCTTCTGCAAGCATTGCGGAAAAGCGAACCCCAAGACGAACGAGGTCTGTTCCGACTGCGGCGAACCCCTGGAGAAGGGTGCGGCCGGCGGGAAGACCCCGGCCGATCCGGGCCCCGCGCCCGAGAAGATCAAGAGAGGAACCTCCATCTTCCGCGACGCGCTCGAGAAGACGGAACCTGCCGCCGATACCGGCCCCTCCCACGTGAAATGCCCGCAATGCGGGCGCGTCAACCGCGGCACCAACCGCTTTTGCAACGGTTGCGGCTCGAAACTCGAAGGCGCCGAGGCAGCGGAACCGCCCGAGAAGGAAGGCGTTCTTCCCCCCGCTACGGAAGGCCCCCCTCCCCCGGACCCGGCGGTGGCCCTTCCCAACCTGCCGGACTGGATGTCGCAGGATCCGAGCGCTTCCTCGAAAGCGGAGACCGCGCCGGCGGAGAGCCCCCCGGAACCGGCGCCGCCCGCCCCCCACCCCCCGCCTCCCGAACCCGAGCCCGGAACGCCCGCCCCCGAGACGCCCGCCGCCCCTCAGCCGGCGCCCCCGAAAAACCCTCCCCCCATCGAGGAAAAAGAATCATCGTCACCCGCACCGCCCCCTTCCCCGGAAACCGGGACGCCGGACGACCGCCCCCACCGGGAGGAGGCCGTTTTTTGCGAACAGTGCGGGACCTTGAACGCGGGATTCCAGAACTGCGTGGACTGCGGGACGCCGCTCGACGGAAACCCTTGAGAGCACGGAGGGGAGGAAGACCATGAAAGCCCTTTTCGGTGTCGCGATGATCCTGGCCGCCGGGGCCCTGGCCGCGGCGGCGGGCGTGTACCTCGTCATGGACAAGAAAGTGGAGAATCTCGAAAAACGGCTCGAGCCGGCGGAGACCGCCGTGGAACCCCGGGAAAGGGCGCCCTCCACGCCCGCCGCGGAGAAACTCTCCATGCTCGACGCCCGGGTCTCCGTGATCGAGGAACGCATCGAAAATCTGCCCGGCCGCCGCGCCGCCTCGCCCGAACGCGCCCGGGTCGAGGGCATGCCCGGCGCGCTTTCCGTGCCCGGCATGCCCGGCCCCGGAGGCTGGGAGGCGGGCGAAGCCCCCCTCGTCTTCGAGGACGTCGGCTCCCTGTCCCGCTACGTGCAGGGGAGGATCCGGAAACTGGACGGCCGGATCAAGAATCTCGAGGACGCCTCGGAAACCGTCCGGAAGAAGCTGGAAAACGCCGAGAAGGAGCCCAAGCCCTCCTTCGAGAGGTTCGCCGGAAGACTCCAGCTCGACGAGGGCCAGAAGGCGGCCGTGAAGAACATGCTCGTCAAGAACCAGGAGCGGCTTCTCGACTACCTGTCCCGCCCCCTCGAAGACGGGACCATCATGGTCGACGCCCTCTCCGAGGTCTTCTACCAGGGCATGACCGATCCCGAGAAGGCCCAGGCGATGGGCGGCAATCTCTTCAAGCGGATGCTTGCCGAGAAGGTGCCCGGGACCGAGAAGACCTATCTCGAGACCGTGGAAACGATGAACGACAGGCTGTCGGGGGAGATGAAACGGATCATGACCCAGGAGCAGGCGGAGGAATTCGAGGCCTGGGCGCCCAAACCCGTCGACATCGACCTCGAGGACGAGGGGCCTCTCGGACGCTACGTCATGGAGTACATCCAGCGGCGCCAGGCCGAGGAGGGCACCGCGCCCGAGGAGAAGTAGGGGATCCGCGCGGACGGTGATTTCAACCGCCGGAATTCGGAATTCCTAAATCCTTCCATTTCCCTCCCCCTCTGACCCCTCGGAGGATGAAGAATTCGAGGGTCACCCCGGGGTATTTCCATGGAGGCGGGCGCGGAAAGAAAGGCAAGACCACGACTTGCCGACAGCGCGAATGCCCCGCTCTCTCGCTCCGGTTGACACCCGCCCGCGGCCGGGATAGCATCGCCTCGCCGGGTAGGTTTGGACCCCTGGCGCGTTCGGCGTGAAGGTTAGGGAGGAGGGATCTTCGTGTCCGAGGACATCGAAAAACTCGTCTCGAAGTTCCAGACGGATCCGGAGAACGAGAACGTCTTCAACACGCTGAAGGAGCATTTCTTCCTCTCCCGGAACTGGAAGGGCGTCGTCCACCTCCTCGTGACGCGCGCCCGGTTCGCGAACAACCCGAGCCTGTCCGCCCAGCACTACTACGAGGCTTCCCTCCTCTACCGGGACCGACTCAAGGACCTCACGGGACGCCGTCGGATGCTGAAGGACGCCTTCGCGGCCGACGCGGGCTTCGAGCCCGCGGCCCGCGAGCTGGGTCTTCTGCTCGCCGAAGAAGGCCCCTTCGAGGATGCGGTCCAGGCCCTGGAAGCCGCCCTTCCCCTGGCGAAAGACCGGAAGACCGAGAAGACGTTGAAACGCAAGCTCGCCGGATGCTTCGCGCGGCTGAAGCGGCCGGACCGGGCCGCGGAGATCCTGAAGGAGCTCCTCGACGGCGGCCCGCAGGATGCCGAGATCCAACGGCAGCTGGAAAAGATGTACGCCTCGTCGGGTCAATGGCAGGCGCTGGCGGACATGCTGGAGGCAAGGATTGCCCCGAACGGCGAGGAGGACCGGGAGACCCGCTTCCGCCTCGCCACGCTCTACCGCGACCGGTTGGACCGCCCGCTCGACGCCGCTTCCTGTTTCGAGGCGCTCGTGCGCGACAAGCCGAATCCCATGATCCTCACGGAACTCGAGAAGATCTATACGGCCCACGACCGCCTCGACGATCTCGCCGGCGTTCTCGAGAAGCAGGCGTCGCTCGCCAGGCCCCGGGAAGCCCCCCCCATCCAGTTCCGCCTGGGCACGCTGCTCCGCGAAAAACTCGGCCGCCCCGGGGAGGGCGCCCGGTGGATCGAGAAGGCCCTCGAACCCTCCTCCGCCGGACCCGACCGTCTGAAAACCCTCGAGAAGGTCTTTCGCGAGGCGTCCCTGTTCCCCGAACTGGTCGCCCTCCTCCGGCAAAAAGCGGAGAGGCTCAAAGACCCCGCCGGGAAGGCGGACGTGCTGGCGGACGTCGGGCGGATCTGCCGGGATTCGCTCGACGACCCCGAGGAGGCCCTGGCCGCCTTCCAGGCGGCGTTCGCGTTCTCCACCGCCCGCAGGGATCTCGTGGAGGAGATCGTCTCCACCTTCCGGCGCGCCGGGCGCCTTCCGGCCCTGGCCGACTGGCTCGAGGAGACCGCCGGCGACGAACGCTTCCGGAAGGACCGCCCCGCCCTGCTCCGCCGCGCCGCCGACGTGCTTCAGGAACTCTCCCTTCCGGACCGCCTGGCCGACGTCCTCTGGACGGCCTGGAAGGAGGAACCGGGGGACGACGTGTTCCTTCACCGGCTCTCGCAGGCGCTCGAGGACGCCGGACGCTCCGAGGAACTCGCCGAGCTCCTCTCCGAACAGGCCGAGAGGACCGCGGACCCCGGGGAACGGGTCCATCCCCTCATGGAAAAGGCGCGCCTGCTCGCCGGCACGCCGGGTCGCGAGGGGGACGCCGTTTCGGTCTATCGCGACATCCTCGCGATCCGGCCCGACCACCTGGAAGCGCTCGGCGAGCTGGTGGCCCTTTTACGCCGGCTCGAACGCCACGAGGAACTCCTGGACCTCTTCGAGCAAGCCGTGGATCTCACGCGGGACAAAACGGAAGTCGCGGGTCTCCACCACCAGTCGGGACGCCTTCTCCTGGACGTCATGGGGGATCCCGAGCGGGCCCTGGAAAAATTCCGGGCGGCCCTCTACGTCCAGAGCGACCACCTGGACGCGGCCCGGGGGCTCGTGGAAGCGGCGCGGGCTTTACGGGACACGGCCCTCCGGGAAGAAGCCCTGGCCCGTCTGGCGACCCTGGAGCCGGACCTCGGACCGCGCGTGGAGGCGATGGAGGAACGGGCGGCCCTTCTCTCGGACGCGGGCCGTCTCGAGGACGCCGCCTCGATCCTGGAGGACGTGACGGCCCTGGACCCCGCTCGCGTGGAAGCCCTCAAGGATCTGGAACGCATCCTGGGCGCCCTCGGGAAGCACCGGGAGAGGGCGTCGGCGCTGGAGCGCCTGTCCACGGCACTTCTCGACCGCGAGGAAGCCGCCCGGACCCAGGAAACGCTCGGGACGATCTACCGGGACCGGCTGGACGACCAGGCCGCCGCTTCCGAGGCCTTCGAGAGGGCCCTCGCCTTCGACCCCGGAAAGACCGCGTATCTGGACGCGCTGGACGAGATCTACGCGGCCATGGACCGGCCGGCCGACCGGGTGCGCACCCTGGAGAACCTCGCGCGGAGCCGCGAAGGCCCCGAGGCGGTTCCCATCCTTGTGCGCGCGGCGGGCATCGCGAGCGAGTCGGTCTCCCGGGACAAGGCGCTGGAGATTCTCGCCCGTGCCCGTTCCATCGATCCCGCTTCCGAGCTCGCCCACGACATGGCCGTCTCGCTCCTTCAGGGATCCGAGCAGCGGGAAGCGCTTCTCGAGGTCCTGACGTCCGGCTTCCGTCATCTTCCCGAGGCCCGCAAACCCTCCATCGCGCGGGACATCGGCAAGACGAACGAAGCGCTGGGCGAGGTGGACGAGGCGGTGGCGTGGCTGGCGGAAGCGAGGGATCTGGCCCCGGACGACCTCGAGGTGCTGGAGGATCTGGCGGGCCTTCTCGAGAAGGCGGGAAGGATGCAGGAGGCCGTCGAATGCCTGGAGGCGCTCGCGGAGCGCGCTGGAGAAGCCGACGGGCGGGCCCGGCACCTCGCCTCCGTCGGCCGGATCCTGGAGACGGGACTGGGCCGAACGGCCGAGGCGCTTAAGAGGTACGCGGAGGCGGCGCGGGAAGCCCCCGGAGCCGAAGGCGCTCTGGAAGGGATGCAGCGGGCCGCGGAGACGCTGCAGGACTGGGACGTTGCCGTCGAGGCACTCGAGCTTTCCCTTCGGTCGGAATCGTCCAGGCTGCCGGCGCTTCTTCCGAAACTGGTCCGGCTCCACGAGGAAAAACGCCTCGATCTCGAGAGCGCGATCGACGCCGCGAGGCGCTGGCGGACCGCCGCGCCCGAAGACACGGAAGCGCTGCGCGCCCTGGCCCGCCTTCACCGGAGACAGGGAAGTTTCGAGGCGCTCGCCGGGACGCTCGAGACGCTGGCCGCCCGGGAGGAGGGCAAGGAGGCGCGTGTCGCGGTCCTCATGGATCTGGCGGAACTGCGGGCGTTGCGGTTCGAGGACGTGGAGGGATGCCGGAAGGCTCTGGAGGAAGCCGCCTCGCTGGCGCCCGACAAACCGGAGCCCCTGGAGGCGCTGGAACGATTCCACGCCTCGCGCGGCGACCACGAGGGCCGGCTCGACGCGATCTCCCGCCTGGCCGCCCTGGAGACGGACGACGCCGGAAAGGCCGACCGGCTGTTCGCGCTGGGACGGCTTCTGGAGGACCGTCTCGACCGGCCCGAGGAAGCGCAGGCTTCCTTCCGCGAGGTGCTCGAGAGGGTTCCCGACCACCTTCCCTCGCTTCGCGCCCTCCAGCGTCATGCCCGGCGGAAGGAGGATTTCAAGGCGCTGGCCGCGCTCGTGGAACGGGAGGCCCGTCTGGAGGGCCTGGACGCGACGAACCGCCGTTGGGCCTGGCTCAAGCTGGCGCAGATCCGGCGCGACGCGCTCGAAGACGACACGGGGGCGATCGAGGCCTTCCGGGAGGTGCTGGCGCTGGATCCCCGCCAGCGTCAGGCGCTTCACGGCCTGGAGCCGCTCTACGCGCGCCGGGAGGAGCACGAAGCGCTGGCGGAGGTCCTCTCGACGCAGGCGGAGGTGCTTCCGCACGGCCGGGACCGTCGCAACGTCTTCTTCCGCCTGGGCCTGTTCCGGCTGGAAACGCTGGACGACGCGCCGGGGGCCGTGGAGGCCTTCCGCGAGGCCCTCGCCCTGGACCCGGCCTTTCTGCCGGCGCTGAGGAAGTTGCAGGACACGCTCGGGCTCCTTCCCGAGGCGAGGGAGAGGCTTGCGGCGCTGGACAAGGAGATCGAGATGGATCTCCCGCCGCCGCGGCGCCTCGAGCTGCTGCGGGAGACTGGCCGGGGGTACCGGGATCTGGGGGAGAAGGAGGAAGCGGTCGAGAGGTGGATGAAGGTTCTCGAGACCCGGCCCGGCGACGCGGAAGCCCTCGACGCGCTGGAGGATCTCCTGGACGCCCTGGACAGGACCGAGGATCTGTCCCGGGTGCTGAAGGCCAAGTGGAAGACGGCCCGGCCGCGGGCGGAAAGGCTGAGAGCAGGCGCGAAGCGGGCCGCGCTTCTGGAGGATCTTCTGGGGAAGCACGATGAGGCGCGCCGGCTGACCCGGGCGGTGCTGGAGGCGGGGGCGCGGCAGCCGGCGCTTCTGGAGAGATACCGTCACCAGTGCGAGCGCGCGGACGATCCGGAGGGGCTTGCGTGGTGCCTGGACCGAGAGGCGGAAGGGGCGGTGAATCCGGAGAGGCGCCTGAGACTTCTCCTGGAATCGGGGGCGATCCACCGGGAACGCCTCGGGCACGCGGAGGGTGCCATCGGGCGGTACGAGGAGGCCTGGAAGGCCTGTACGGGGAGCCGTTTCTTCGAGCCGGACATGGAGGCGGACAAGGCCTTCGGGGCGCTGGAGACGCTCTATGCGGAGACGGGGCGGCACGAGGCGCTTGTCGCGCTGCACCGTCGCCGGGCCGCGTTCCAGGAAGGGGAGGCGCGGGGGGAGAGTTTTGCCCGGGCGGGAAAGGTGTGCGAGGAATGGCTGAAGGCGGACGGTCTGGCCATCCGCCTGTTCCACCTGGCGTTGGAGTACGCGCCGGGTCACCTGGAGGCGGTCCGGGGACTGGCGCGTCTTTTGGCGTCCCAGGGTCGCCACGGGGAAGGGGTGGCGTGGCGGCTCCGGGAAGCGAGCCTGGTGGAGGGCACGGAAGGAAAAGTGGACATCCTGATGGAAGTGGCCTCGATCCTGGAGCAGAACCTCGACGATCCCGATCGTGCCATCGAGACCTACCGGGATGTGCTGGATTTGATGCCGGGCTCGCCGCTGGCCTTCGAGGGCCTGGCGCGTCTTCTGGAGAGTCGCGAGCGGTACGGGGAGCTGGCGGATCTGTACGTGGCCCAGGCGGCGCACGGTTCGGAAGAAGAGGCCATGGGCCTCTTCTTGAAGGCGGGCGAGGCGCTTTGGCGCCGTCTGGAGGATCCGGATTCCGCGGTTCCCTACCTGAAGCGGGCGTTCGATGCGGAGCCGGGTGACGACCGCGCTTTCGGCCTTCTGGAGGAGGCCCTGACCGCGTCGGGCGACGAGGTCCAGCTGGCGAAGGTCAAGGAGAAGCGCCTGGCGATCCTGCCGGGGGAGGAGACGGAGCGCCGTCTCGCACTCACCAAGGAGATCGGCCGCCTGTACATGTCCGGTGCGGGCAACCTGCGCCGGGCGGTGGGGTACTGGGTAGCGGCGCTGAAGGCGTCGCCCGCCGACGCGGAGGCCATTCATCATCTCCAGGACCTCTACCGGCGGGAAGGGGATCTCACGAACCTGGCGCGGATGCTGGAGCACGAGGTGGAGGTGTCGCCGGAGCCTGCGCGGCGGCGCGCGCTCCAAGCCCGTCTGGTGGATCTGTACATGCGTCGTCTTGGCGCCTTCGAGGACGCGGTGCGGGTGTGCCGGGAGATCCTCCTGGACGAGCCGGGGAACCTGGACGTGCTGGAGTCTCTCAAGCGGGCCTACCGGGCGTCGGGGAAGACGGAGGAATTGCTGAAGACGTACGAGCTGGAGCTGGCGCAGACGAAGGAACACAAGCGGCGCGCGGAAATTCTCCTGACCATGGGGCGCCTTCGCGCGCGGACGGGGCTTCTGGAAGAAGCGGCGGAGGCGCTGCGGGAGGCGCTGGAAACCGGTCCGGGCCGGGAGGAGACGGTGGAGGTCCTGCTCGGTGTGTACCGGTCGATGGACGACGCGAGGGGGACGGCGGAGATGCTGACGTTGCGTGCGGGGTTTCAAGGCGACGCCGGCAAGAAGGTCGAGGATCTCCTGGAAGCGGGGCGGAAGTGGGAGGAAGCGGGGGGGCTGGAAGGCGCGGCGGAGTCCTACCGCGCGGTGCGGGCGATCCGTCCGCGCGAGGCGGAGGCGATCGAGGGGCTGTCCCGTCTCCTGGAGCCGCTCGGCCGGTGGCAGGAGCTGGTGGAGATCCTGGACGTCAAGGCGGAAACCACGCGATCGGAGGAGGAGGCCGTCGCGCTGTACGGGAAGATCGGATCGGTCCACCTGATGGAGCTGGAAGATTTCGAACGGGCGGAGGAGGCCTTCCGCCTGGCCATCGACATGGACCCGCATCATCTTCCTTCGCTGGAGGGTCTCGAACAGGTCGCCCGGAAGCGGGAGGACTGGGACGGGACCGTGTCCTTCATCGACCGGCAGGCCGAGGGTCACGAGGACCGGCAACGCCGTGCGTATCTGCTGGTCGAAGCGGGTCGAATCCTGCTGGAGGGGATCGGGGATCCGGAAGGCGCGAAATCCCGGTTCCAGGCGGCGCTGGAAGGGGATCCGGAATCGACGGAGGCGCTCTTCGGGATCGCCTCCATCGCGTTCGAGAAGGAGGACTGGGCGGAGGCCGCGGGCCCGTTGCAGAAGCTGGCGGCCCTGATCGAAACGGAGGAAGAGGATCCGGCGCGCCGGGCGCAGATCCACTTTCGGTGCGGATTCGTTCTGGAGAGGCTCGGGCGCCCGCCCGAGGATCGCATCCTCCACTTCGAGCGCGCGCTCGAGGCGGATCCGGACCACCTGATGAGCCTTCGGGAAGCGGAGAGAATCTACTTCGAGGCGGAACGGTGGTCCCAGGCCGCGCCGCTGGTCGAGCGCCTTCTGGAACGGCACGGGTCCTCGCTCCGGGAGGGGGAGGCGAACCGCCTGCGGGCGGACCAGGGAATCCTCCTGTGGAAGATGGGGGATCCCGAGCGGGGACGGGAGATTCTGGAAAGCCTGGCCGATCCCGAGGAGGAACCGCGCGTCTTGAAGGCGCTCGAGACCCTGTTCGAGGAGACGGGAGCGTACGACCGGGCCGTCGAGACGCTGGAGCGCATCTGCTCCTCCTTCGAGGAGGAAGAGGAGATCGTCGCGGCCAACAAGAAGCTCGGGCGCATCTTCACCGACCACATGAAGGACCCGGAGAAGGGGATCGGTTATTTTCAGAAGGCTTTGGAGCTTCTTCCCGACGACGCGCAAGCCGGCCGGGCGCTGGCGACCGCCTTCGAGAAGGCGCACCGGTGGACCGAGGCGGCGCAGGCCTGGAGCGTCCTGGCGGAAGGCCCCGGCGACCGGGAAGAGAGGGTGGAGGCGCGTTGCCGGATGGGCGCGATCTATCTCGACCACCTCGCGGACCCCAAAGCGGCCCGGGACGCCTTTGTGAAGGCACTGGTCCTGGACCCCGCCCACGAAGAGGCCCTCGAGGGCGTGTCGCGTGCGCGAGGCATCCGGAAGGAATGGAAGGCGCTGGCCAACGACTATCGCGGTGCGCTGAAGGAAAAGAAGGACGCCCCGCCCGCCCAGCGGGCGATCCTCCAGTTCAAGGTGGGCGAAGCCCTCTGGGAGGAAGGGGACCTCCCCGAGGCGGCAGAGGCGCTGGAGGCGTCGATCCGGCTCGATCCGGAACGGACGGCCTCCCGGCTCCTTCTCGCGCGGATCCTGGAAAAACGACCCCGGACGCTCGCCCGGGCCGCGGAGCACTACCGCGTGGTGGTCGAGAGGGCCCCCTACCGGACCGACGCCCTCCGCCGGCTCTGCGCGATCCGCCTCAAGACCGGCTCGGAAAAGACCGCGTTCGGACCGGCCGCGGTTCTCGTGGCCTTGCGCACCCACGCCTCCAAGGAATACGAAACCTACCGCGCCGGCGTCCCCGAAGCGCCCGCGACCGAGGGATGCCTGGATCGGAAGGCCGTCGCCGCCGTCCTCTCGATGGAAGGCGACGATCCGACCGTGCTCGAGGTGCTTCTGGAAACGGACGAGCATCTCGGCGACGCCGCGGGAGCGGACCTGGCCAAGCACGGCCTCCGGCGCCGGCGCAAGCCCGAGGGCGCGGAGGAAATCGTCGAACAGGCGGAAAACCTCGCGACCGTCCTCCACGCGCCCCCGATCGACCTTTTGGTGGCGGGGCAGGAAGTGGAAGAGGGCGTGAAGCTGGAGAATCTCAAGCCTCCCGCCCTGGTCACGGATCCCGGATTCCCGGACCTTCCCGCGGCCGAGAGGGTCTTCCTGCTCGGCCGGGCCCTCGGTTTGACGTTGCTGAAGCGCGCCACCGGCCTCGTCGAACCCGGAGGCCTCCGTCACATCCTGTTCGCCCTCGTTTCCGGCGCCGTTCCCGAAGCCGAGGAGGAAGGGGGACGCGACAAGAATGAAAAAGCCTTCCGCAAACGGGTCCGCGGCGCCCTCCCGCGACGCGTCCGCAAGCGCGTCGAGCCCGCCCTGCGGAGACTGTGGAAATCGAGAAACGAGATCGACCTGGAAACCTTCCAGCGGAACACGCGCGCCCTGGCCGACCGCGTGGGCCTGATCCTCTGCGGCGATCCCGTGGCGGCCCTCCACGCCAAGCTCCGTTTCGACGCACGGCTCGAAATGCCCGACGAAATGGATTCGGAAGAGATCCTCCGCTGGATCCGGAAAGCCCCCGACATCCGCGAGCTCATCGGGTTCATCGTCTCCGACGCCTTCCACGAGGCGCTCTCCACCTCGCGGGCGGCGCCGTGATGCTCGGCCTCGGCCGCCTTCAACACGAAGACACGAAGATCACATGAACGGTCAACGAAGAACGATTCCTCATTCCCATCACCCGTCTTCCCTCGCGCGAAGGGCGCGGGCCGCCCCGCGCAGGCCCAGGCGGGCCGCCACCGAGAAGGGCCGGGCGCGGAGGGCCTCGCGGAAGCTCGTTGCGGCGCCTTCCGGCTCCCCCCCCTCGAGGCGAAGGCGCCCGAGCTGGATCGCGTAGCGCGCCACGCGTCGGGCCGCGACGCGACGGACCCGCCGTGAGAGACCTGCCCGGGAAAACCAGCGGCGGTACACCTCGAGGTTCTCCCGCACGCGACGCCCACGGTCACGGCTCTCGTTCTCCCCGTGAATGCGGTACATCACCAGATCCTCGTCCACGAAACCCGCGGGAAACGACGCGGCCAGCCGCAGGAACCAGTCGTACTCGTCGGCGTACTGCAGGCTCTCGTCGAACGGCCCGACGGCTTCCGCCGCTTCCCGGCCCACCACCGCCGTGGACATCTGGACGAAGATGCGCTTCATCAGGGGAAGCAGGATCCGCCCCGAGGGGCCCCCGACAGGCTTGGACCGGAGCGTCTCGCCGTTTTGGACCGAACGGTAGCGCCCGTACACGAACCCGTTTCCCGCCTCGAGAAGGGGCAGCTGCCGTTCGAGCTTGTCCGGTACCCAGAGGTCGTCGGAGTCCAGGAAGGCGAACACCCGCCCCCGGGCCTCCCCGAGGCCGCGGTTTCGCGTCGCCGCGATGCCCGCGTGTCCCGCGAAAACGTAGCGGACCCGCGGGTCGCACAGGGCGGAGACCGCCTCTTCCGTCCCGTCCGTCGAGCCGTCGTCCACCACGATCGCTTCCAGATCGGCCACGCTCTGTTCGAGGATCGAGCGGACCGCCTCGACCACGAAGGCCCGGCGGTTGTAGGTGGGGACGATGACGCTGACGAGAGGGGCTTTGGTCATTGGTCACTGGTCATTGGGAGAACGATCCCGAATCCGGTCTTGGTGTACAGACGGGCACATGGGAGAAACGCATTTCGACGCTGAAATCCGGCGGCCCTTCGACTTCGCTCAGGACGGTGGTGAGCACAGTCGAACCGCTGAAATATGAAATCCCTACTCGTCTCTACGCCATTCCCCAAGTACGCCCCCTATCCCCCTTCTCGGTCCATGGCCGCGAGGCGGCGGAAGGCCGCGATCATGCGCGGCGCCGTCGCCTGCACCGAGTACCGCGCTTCCAGGCGGCGCCGGCCCTCGGCGCCCATGCGGATGCGCGCCTCGCGGTCGTCGAGAAGGGAGACGATCTTCTCCACCCACCCATCCTCCGTGGAAGCCAGGCAACCCGTCTCCCCCTCCACCACGACCTCCTTGTTCATCCCCACGGGCGTGCAGACGACCGGCACGCCGACGGCGTGGCACTGGAGGATCTTCAAGGCGCACTTCCCCTCGCTCCACGTGTCCATCGTGAGCGGCATCAGCCCGACGTCGAAGCTCCTGAGGTCCTCCGCCTCCTCCTCGAGACGCCAGGTCTTCTTGTCCACCGGCATCCGGTCGCAGTCGAAGAAGCGTCGGCTGACGATCTTGAGACGGACGTTCGGCCGGGCGTCGTGCACCCGGTCGAGGACGCTCTTCAGGCGCTCCAGGTAATGGAGGGACGTGGACGCGCCGATCCAGCCGAGCGTGAACTGCGCCGGATCCGACGAAGGCCAGGTTCGAGGCGCGTAGGCCTCCCGGTCCAGGGCCGTGGGGATCGCCTCCACCCAGTCGCAGTGCGCCCGTGCCTGTTCGGCCAGAAACGCGTTGCCCGCGAACACGCAGTCCACGGCACGGACCATGCGCCGGAAGCGGGCCTGCCGGGACCTCGAGGTCCGCTTGGGCGACAGGGAATTGGGGAACATCACCGCGTCGTCAAAATCGTAGACGAGCCGCTTCGCCGCGCGCTTCACCAGCGCCAGCTCCCACGGCTGGTAGCGGTACCGCTGGACGAGCAGCACGTCGAAGTCCCGGAAGCGCTTCAGGTGCCCGAGGCGTTTCAGGAAACGCTTGGGCTTTTCGATCACCTCGCATCCGATCCCGGCTTCCTCGAAGGCGGGCAGGTACTGCAGCACGCGAAGGCGCGACATGGGCACCTCCCGGCCCTGGATGATGAAGAGGACGCGGATCTTGTCGCGTTCGTCCGGCATGGCCTACCACGCTATCCTCGCCAAGACCGGCATGCAAGGAGGCTTTCGCGCTGTGCGCAAGTCGAACAGGGGTGGCCTGTCGTGTCCCAGCCCAAACCGATCAAGGTAGGTGTGGTGCGCCACGAGCACGGAGGCGCGGGGATTGCCTCGCGGAAATCGTCCGGGGCCGGAGCCGGGCGGGCCCCCGGCGGTTTCGAGAACCGCCTTCCTCACCAAAGACGTGAGAACGTGAGGGGTGAGTCCCAACCAAGGTGGGATGGCAATCTCAAAAAGAGTGGGATACGACATCCGTTCCCTCGACGCTTGCAAAAACCTTCCCGTCCTATACAACAAGGGGGTTCTACGCGGAAACCGGGTACGTGTCTGCAAGCGGAGGGGAGAGTCGGCATGCGCGACGGGGAGGGCAGGGAGAGGCGATTACGCGTTCTGCTCACGCTGAACAAGGTCCCGGGACTGGGCCCCGCGAGGATCCGCGCCCTCCGGGACGCCTTCGGCGGGCTCCCGGCGGCGCTTCGCGCCTCCTCGAAGGAATGGACCGGGGTGCCGGGGATCGGGCGCGGCATCGCGGACGCCCTGGCGGAGGCCCGGGATCGCTTCGATCCGTCGGCGGAGATCGAGCGGGCGGAATCGATGGGGATCGATCTGCTCATGGAGGAGGACGGCGGGTATCCCTCCCTGCTCCGGGAGATCCACGCGCCCCCGCCCGTCCTCTACGTCCTGGGCGGCTTGCCCGGAGATTTCCGGGAAGCGGTGGCCGTGGTGGGCACGCGCCGCTGCTCTCACTACGGGCGCATGCAGGCGGAGAAGCTCTCGGGCATGCTGGCGGGGGCCGGGTTGGCGGTGGTCAGCGGACTCGCCCGCGGCATCGATACCTACGCGCACCGCGCCGCGCTCGAGGCCGGGGGCCGGACGGTCGCGGTTCTCGGGTCCGGCCTGAACCGGCCTTACCCCCCCGAGAACGCTCCGCTGTTGGAGAGGATCGCCGAGCGGGGTGCCGTCCTGTCGGAATTTCCCCTCGACGCCACGCCCCAGCGGTCCCATTTCCCGCGCCGGAACCGGATCATCTCGGGGATGTCGCTGGGCGTGGTGGTGGTGGAGGCGGCGAAGGGAAGCGGCTCCCTCATCACCGCCCGATGGGCCGCGGAACAGGGCCGGGAAGTGTTCGCCGTCCCCGGCAAGATCGATTCCCTTCGGTCCTCCGGGACCCACGCCCTGATCAAGGACGGGGCGAAGCTGGTGGAGAACGTGGAGGACGTCCTCGAGGAGATCGCGCCCCAGCTCGCGGACGCGGCGGGGCGGCGGGACTCCGCGACGGCGGACCGCCGCCCTTCCCGGGATCCGACCCTGCAGGCCGTGTGGGATGCACTGGAAGCGGAGCCGGTCGGCATCGACGAGATCGTCGAAAAGACGGGCCTGCCCGCTTCGAGCGTCGCCGGGGCGCTGTTCATGCTCGAGATGAAGCATGAAGTCCGCCCGTTTCCGGGGCGGCGGTTCGCACGGCGGTGAAGGGCGAAGGATTCGTGGTTTGGACGGGGGGACATGCGCAGAGGGAACGGGCATCCACTCGGGTCCGGGGACGGACCGCGCTTTCGCGAGGGCTTCCGCTGGGAGTCCGATAGGGAGGGCGGAGACGGGGGGTCCGCCCCGCCGGAGGTCGGGGTTCCCGGCGAGGTGCTTCGCTCCCTTCCCGGCCGGGAGGTTCGCCTGTACCGCCGCGAAGACGGAACCGCCCTCGTCCTCAAGACGTTCTGGCCCCGGCGTCCCATCGACGTTTTCCGCCATCTCCTGTTTCCGTCCCCCGCCCGCCGGGAGCGCGACCGCTTGCGGCGGGCGCGGGATCGGGGGGTGCCGGCGCCGGCGCCGGCTGCGCTGGGGGAGCGGAGGCGGTTCGGCGTTCTCCGCGAGAGCGTGCTGGCCATGTCGTACGTGGAGGGGTTGCGCGCGGACCGGATGTTCGAGGGGACGGCGCCGGGAGAGGCGGTGCGAAACCGGTTCCTGGAGGCGTTCGCGTCGTTTCTTCGGACGCTCGTGGATCGTGGGCTTCGTTTCCGTGACCTGCATCCGGGGAATTTTCTGGTTCGCCGGGAGGGGGGGGCCTTCTCGTTCACGGCGGTGGATTTCGGGGCGGTCTCGTTCGGGGGGACGGCGAGGGGAGGGGCGACGGACGAGGTGCTTCTCCGGATGGATCTCTATCTTCTCGGGCGGGCTTCCACGGCGGAGCGGGTGCGGTTCATGAAGGCGTTCCTTAGCCCCGGCGCGAGCCGGGATCAGCGGCGGGCGACGGCGTCGAGGCTGTCGGGGCGCGTCGAGCGGGAGGCCCGTCGGCTGTGGCGGAAGGCGGGCCGGCGGTGCATGGGGGAGAACAAGTATTTCGGCCGGTTTCGTTCGGGCGGGTTCCGGGGGCGCTGCCGGCGGGGCGCGCCCCGGCCCTGGTCGGGGTCGGATCCGATGGAGCCGTTCGGGCGTGCGGAGGCGGAGAGGCTCAAGGATTCGGCGGGGGCGCTGTCGGTTTTGTTCGAGGGGGAGGGTGGGAGGCTGTACGGAAAGTACTACAGGCCGGCGTCCTGGGGGGATATCCTGAAGGCGGTCTTCCGGCCCTCGAAGGCCCTGCGCGCCTGGAAGCGATCCTGTATGCTGGAGGCGTTCGGTCTTCCGGTGCCGCGGGCGATCGCGGCTGGATCGCGCCGGGTGGCGGGGATGCCGTTGGGCTCGGTGTTCTTCGCGGAAGGTGTGGAGGACGGGATCTGCTTGGATCGTTTCCTTCATCAGAGGCGTGGTTCCCGTGAGGCCGGGGAGGCGGTGCGGGCGGTGGGCCGGATGGTGGGCCTGTTGCACCGCCGCGGGTTTTCCCACCGGGATCTGAAGGCGGGCAACATCCTGGTGCGGGCGGGGGCGCCGGGGGAGGTGTTTCTCACGGACCTCGACGGGTTGACGGGGCCGCGTCGTCTCACGGCGCGGAGACGCCGCAAGGATCTCGCCCGCTTCCTCCGTTCGGCGCGTGAGGATTGCGGTTTCGGGGAGAGGGAATTCGGGTGGTTCCGGGAGGCCGTCGATCGAGCGCAAGTCCGATGAAGAAGAGTAGAGCGGCGCTGATCCAGTTCCGGCGGTTGCTCGCCTATGTGATGGACTACAAGAAGGTCATCCTTCTGGTGGTCCTTTTCATGGGGGTGTACGGGGTCTGTACGGCGCTTCGGACGTGGCTTCTCCTGCCGGCCATGCAGAATTTCATGGGGGGCCGGCAGGAGCAGGGTCCGGGCTCGTTCTGGACGAAGATCAACGACCGGGTCTGGGGGGAGGCGGAAGCGGAGGCGGAAGGGGAGGGGGACGCGGGCGCCGGGGAGGGGGCGTCCGCCGACCGGATGACGAGGCGGAACTTCGAGGAGATGGCCCGCCTGGCGGTCTGGTTCGGCTTCTTTTCGCTCTTCATCGGGGTGGCGGTGTTCGGGCGGGAGTACTTCATGCGGTATCTGGTCAACCGCGTCACCACGGACATCCGCAACGACATGTACGGCAACCTGGTGGATCTGGATCTCCGGTTTTTCGACACGCGCCGGATCGGGGATCTCATCTCGCGCGTGACGAACGACATCCAGGCGACGCAGAACTTCCTTCGGTCCACGGTGAGCGACCTCATCCAGCAGCCGCTGACGCTGGCGGCGTCGGTGGCGACGGCCTTCATCATCTCGTGGAAGCTCTCCCTGTTCACGTTCCTGGTGATGCCGGTGGTGGCGTTGCCGCTGGTGAAGTTCGGGAAGATGGTCCGCCGGCAGGCCCGCAAGAGCCTGATCAAGCTGGCGGACGTGACGGACGCCATGCAGCAATCCTTCTCGGGCATCAAGATCGTCAAGGGCTTCCTGCAGGAGTCGTTCGAGAAGGACCGGTTCTACCGGGCCAACGAGGGGTATTTCCGCAAGCTGATGCGGGTGGTCCGGGCCAAGGCGACGAGTCGGGCGGTCATCGAGTTCTTCTGGAACGCGGGCACGGCGGTGATGGTGCTCTTCGGGGCCTGGCTGGTCTACCGTTCGGTCTGGGGGCTCACCTTGCCCGTGCTGCTGACGTTCATCGTGCTCGTCGCCTCGATGTACCAGCCCCTCAAGACGCTCACGAAGGCCTACAACAACATCCAGGAGGCGCTGGCGGGGTCCACGCGGGTGTTCGAGCTCATGGACCTGGAGCCCGAGATGCAGGACGCGCCGGACGCGGTCCCCTTCGAGGGCGTGAAGCGGAGCGTAGCGTTCAAGAACCTCACCTTCGCCTACGACACGGAACCGGTGCTTCGCAACATCACCGCGGAGATCCGCAAGGGGGAGGTGGCGGCGCTGGTGGGCGAGAGCGGCGCGGGCAAGACGACGTGCCTGGACCTGCTCGCGCGCTTCTACGACGTCCCCCCCGGGAGCATCGAGATCGACGGCACGGACCTGAGACGGTTCTCCCGGGCCTCGCTGCTGGGCAAGATGGCGCTGGTGACGCAGGATCCCTTCCTGTTCAACGGCACCGTCGAGGAGAACATCCGGTACGGGAAACCGGAGGCCAGCCGGACGGAAGTGGAGGAAGCGGCGCGGGCGGCCTTCATCCACGACTTCATCGTCGGGGATCTCGACCGGGGATACGACACGGTGGTGGGGGAGAGGGGCGCCCGCCTGTCCGGGGGCCAGCGGCAGAGGATCACCATCGCCCGCGCGCTCATCCGGAACCCCGACATCCTCATCCTGGACGAGGCCACCGGGTCCCTGGACACGGAGACGGAGAACCAGGTGCAGATGGCCCTGAAGAACCTGATGAAAGGGCGCACCACCTTCGTGATCGCCCACCGCCTCTCCACCATCCTCGACGCCGACCGGATCCTCGTCCTCGACAAGGGACGGCTCGTGGAAATGGGGAGCCACGAGGACCTGGTGAAACGGGGCGGCCTCTACGCGAAACTGTACGTACAGCATCTCCAGCCGGGCGAAGGACCGCCGATCCCGGCGGGAGGGGACCGTGAAGGCTGACACGTCGAAACCGGAGACGGCGAAGCCCGAACCGGCGCCGATGAACGTCCTGTTCCAGGTCGGGAGCCTCGAACCCCGCTCCACCACGTCGCACACGCTCTACCTCGCCCGCCAGATCCAGGACCTCGGACACGGCGTGCGGATCGTCACGCCCGGCGGACCGCTCGAGCCGGAATTCGCCCGCTGGAAACTGGAGCTGGTCGTGGAACCCCGTCTCGGCATGACGCTGCGCGCGCGCTCCGGCGCGGCCCGCGTCGCACGGGCCCTCGATCGGACCCGGTTCAAGCCCGACCTGATGCATGCCCTGAGCCCCGACGTGGACGCCGTCGGCGCGCTGGTGGCCGAAACCTGCCGGCTCCCCTTCTTCCTCTCGGTCCACACCGCCCTGCGCCGGCACCACGCCCTTCATCTTCCCCGCCCCCTCTTGCGCGGCATCATCGCGGGCTCCCAGGAAATCCGCGAGAACCTCGTGAACCAGCGACGCCTCCCGAGAAACCTCCTCCGCGTCATCTCCACGGGCGTCGACGCGAAGTATTTCCGGCCCGACGGGCGCCTCCGGGATCCACGGCACTCCTTCATCCCGGTCGTGGGCATGGTCGGCCGCTTCGAACTCCACAAGGGCGCCGCCGATTTCATCCGCGCCGCCAAGATCGTCGTCGAACAGGGCCACGACGTCCACTTCCTCCTCTCCGGCGAGGGGCCCGAAGCCGAACACCTGCGGGAAATGGTCCTGGAGATGCGACTGGAAAGCCGCATCACCTTCGCCCCCGCCTCCCGCGACTACCGCTCCCTGCTCGGCGCCATCGACGTCTTCGTGCGCCCGGGTACGCGCGAGGGCCTCGGCATCTCCCTGCTCGAGGCCATGGCCAGCGGCAAGCCCGTCATCGCCTCCGGCGTGGGCTCCATCTTCTCCATCGTGAAGGACGGGGAGACCGGGTACGTGGTGCCCAAGGCGGACGTGGCCAAGCTCGCCCTGGCCGTCACGCGCCTCGTCACCAACCCCGCCCGCGCCATGGAAATGGGACGAAGGGCCCGCAAGCTCGTCGAGAAGGACTTCGAAATCGCCGACAAGTCCAGACAGACCGTCGCGTTCTACCGGGAAAAACTGGACGGCTAGAGCGCGTCCTTCGCGTTCCGAGCCTCACTCCGCCTCCTCTTCCGCGGCGCCCACGGGCGGCGCCGCGCCGGCGCGGGGTCTGGGCGCCGCGAGAAGGACCACGACGGTCTCCGACGCGAAGCCGAGGACGAGAACGGCCGCGCCCAGGATGTGGTCGAGGGCCCCCAGCGACCAGAGCGCCCAGGACGCCAGGAAGATGGAGCCCAGCCGGGCGAGGCCGCCGGCGGCCATGCTCCGGGTCCTGTGGCGCGTCAGCGCCAGGCCGTGGAAGTAGTTCCGCACGGTCACCACGAAGGGCACCAGGCACAGGACCCAGATCGCCTGCCGGGCGAGGGGCAGGATGTCGTCGCCGACGCCGATCAGGTCCTCGAGAACGAAGACCCCGACGGGCGTCGCCGCGACCACGAGCATGAGGGCCGAGACGACGGCGAGGACCGAGGCCATGAATTTCCTGAGCCCGGCGAGGTCGGACAGGCCGAAGGTGACGAAGAGGTGGCGGAACTGGTTGAGGGGGTTGTGAAACAGGATGGAGACGTCAAAGGCCACGCGGAGCGCCGCCACGGTGACCACGGCCCGGGGGGCGCGGCTGACGAAGGCGTAGATGACGGGCCGGCTGAGGGCGAACATCACGCTCGTCACGGCCACGGGCCAGAAGAAGGCCAGGGCCTTGCGGTAGGTCAGCGGCGGGCGGGGAGAGGGATCCGGAAGCGCGTAGAGAAGGCGGTAGAAGAGGGAAGCGAGGAGGAGATGGACGGCGCTGGCCGCGACCCGGGCCAGGGCGAGGGTCGCGACGGCCTTCCACCGGAGGCTCCATCCCAGGATCAGGACGGCGAGGACGATGCCGATGTGCGCGAGGTTCAGGACGGTGACGGTGCCGGTCCGCCGGCTCTGGATGAGCAGGCCGCGGAAGAACTGGCGCTGGGTGTTGAGCAGGAGGAGGGGAGAGAGGTAGCGGAGGTAGAGGGCGACGTCGTCGAGGATGGCGCCGTGGATGTCGAACAGGGCGCCGAGCAGGGCCTTGCCGGGGGGCGTGAAGGCGAGGAGGAGCACGGGCAGGGTGAGGAGGGCGCCGATGCCCGTGAGGAAGCGCCGGCAGGTCCCGAGATCCCGGCGGCTTCTCACGAGGGCGTTGACCATCTGGGGGAGGAAGCCCAGCATGGCGTGGAAGAGGGCGAACACGCTGCTCGCGTAGGCGAAGACGGCGAGCTCGCGGGCGGCGTCGGGGTAGCGGCTCAGCGTGCCATTCTGGAACTGGCGCCCCACGAGCATGGCCGCGCCCATGATCGCCAGGGGCCAGAAGAAGGCGAGGTACCCCCCGCTTCCCGCCGGCTTCCCTGCTCCCCCCCTTTCGCCCGCTTCCTCCTTCGCCTTGCCGGCGATGGTTCACCTCCCTGCCGCGGAAAAGGAACGATTATCGCCTGGAGGGGGAGAAGAGGGAAAGGGGAAAGAGGCGTTTCGTGTATTCGTGTATGCGGATCGGGCCGCGTCCGCTTCCGCGAAGAGTCCCGCTAGCGCGGCCGGATCGCCGGAAGCGAGGCACCGGCGGACCGCCCCCAGTTCCCCGAGAAACTCCGCCAGCGCCTCCTCGATGGGATCCCGGTTCGTCACGAGGATGTCCGCCCAGACCTCCGGCGAAGAGGACGCCCCCCGCGTGAGGTCGCGGAAGCCCCCCGCCGCGAGCCCCGTCGCGTAGGCAGATTCCAGATTTGAGTCAGCCCTGAGCCTTCGGCTCTCCCGAAAACCATGAAAACTTGAAGGGCGACCTTGCTCACCACCCCCCTGCGCCCGTCGATCCATTCTACAGGCTCAGGATCGACCGTGAGCCGGGGTCGAACGGTCGAAGGGCGGAGTGGCGCAGCCATGCGGGCCGAGGTACTGCGGACAGGATGTCCCTGTCTGCCGTCGCTGACGGCGACAGGCGGACGCGATCCGACCTGAGTTGCTGCCGGCTGGACCCGCCGCCAAGGCTATGGCGGGGAACAGCTGGCGGTCCTTGTGAGCGGTCTGCTTCAGAGAAGATCACAACGGACTCACACCGTGAATGGCTCGAGGCGCTATTCGCGCTGTAACCGTTTTTCGCGATTTCCATGCCCTCACGGCCCCCGGTTCCCCGCGGCCCCACGGGTGTCGGTAAGAAAAGAGCAAGAGTCTCGGAACGAAATTGCTTGTAGCGCCCTGGGGGGATGTCCCCCCCAGGGCGCTAGGAGCAACGGGGCCACGAGGGGCCTGGGGTGAAAATGCGCGAAAAAACCTCGGAACCCCTCTGAGAACCTGGAATACGAGGGTCACCCTGGGGT
>CAZDSO010000008.1:0-8706 GCA_964508045.1 uncultured Planctomycetia bacterium
GGGGGGGGGGGGGGGGGTTGCCATTGACCGTCAATGTGGTAGGGTGGCCTTCACTCCGGGGCTGCTCTCCACGGCTGTTTTGGGGTGAGTCATGGGCACGGAGCGTCGCGAACGAGCCAAGCAGGCGAAGCAGGCCGCAATTCTCGAGGCCGCGCGCAACCTCTTCAACGAGAGAGGCTTCCAGGCCGCCTGCATGGAAGACATCGCCGAGCGGGCGGGGCTGGCCAAGGGCACGGTCTATCTCTACTTCAGGGGCAAGGAAGCGCTTTTCAACCGCCTCTGCGAGCAGACCCTGCAGGAGACGCTCGATGAGAGGCGGGAGATCGTCCGGAGGACGCCGGACCCGGCCCAGGCCCTTCGTCTCTTCTGGGAGGAGCACGTCCGGCGGGTCCGGGAGAACCCGATCCTTCTCCTCCTCGCGGGCCCCATATCCGGGGAGGAGATGCCGCCGGAGAGCGTCCGCATGCGGGAGCTCGCCCGGGAACACAAGGGCCTCATCCTCGACATTTTCCAGCGTGGGGTGAAGGAGGGGCGATTCCGCGCCTTCGATCCGGCCGAACTGGCGCATCTCTACATCGGGGCCCTTCGCGGGGTTTTCACGCAGTTCGTGGACTCCGAGGGAGCCATGAGCCCGACGCTCATGGCCTCGAAGATGCTGGACATCTTCTTCCACGGCATCCTGGCCCCGGCCGGAGGCTCGAACACGCCCTCCTTTCTCTCCTCCTGAGCCGGGACGGCGGAACGGGGAATTTCAGGAACCTTCCCTGCGTTCCGGGGTTATACTTTGCGGAGGAATGCATGATGTCGCTCCGCCAGAGCATCCTTGTGGGGCTGGTCCTGCTCCTTCCGTCCTGCGTGTCGGGCGCGTCCGAACGGCGGGAAGAGAACCGCCGCCAGCTCGAGACGTTCCTGGAGGTCCAGGACCGGCAGAACCGCATCGAGGCCTATGTCCGCTCCCTGCCCCCCGTGGAGGCGGTCACGGCGTATCTGCGCCCCGACTCGGTCGTGGTGAGGATGCACCTGAAACCCGGCGTTTCCCTCTCGGTGGCGGAGCAGGATACGGTGAACCGGTTCATCACGGAGCTGACGGGGATTCCGCGGGAGGGCATCGTCCTGGCCGTTCCGGAGAGCAGCGTTCCCGGACTTCGGAGGGAGGAATGAAGAAGATCGTCGCGGTCGTTTTCCTGGTCGCGTTGCTGCTTCCTGCGGTGGTCCTCGGACAGTCGGCGAACGAGGACAGCATCCAGCTCAACTTCAACGGGGTGAGCCTTCGGGAAGTGGTGAAGGCGGTGGAGAAGGTGAGCGGGAAGCGGTTCCTTTTCGACGAGGCCCTCATCGCGGACAAGCGCGTGAGCCTGTTCTCCTCGCAGCCCTTCCCGGCTTCCCGCGTGATGGAGGTGTTCGAGTCCATCCTGCAGGTGGAGGGTCTGGCGCTGGTGACGTCCGGAGAGGCGGAATCCGAGATCCTGAAGATCGTGGACCTCAAGACGGTGCTGAAGCGCCCGACCCCGACGTTCGAGAAGGAGGATCTCGAGACGCTGCGCCCCGGGGACCAGGTGGTGACGCTGCTTCTGCCGCTTCAGCACGTGGCGGCGGAGGATGCGGCGGAAGTGCTCAAACCGATGGCCTCCGTTCCGGAAGGCATCGCGCCGGTGCCGGGGACGAACATGGTCCGGGTCACCGACTTCGCGGGCAACGCCAGGCGGATCGCGGGCCTGGTGGAGCGGATCGACCGGGAAGGGCCGAAGATGGTGGCGGAGACGGTGGTTCTCGAACACATGGACCCGGTGGACCTGGTGGAGGAGATCCGGCCGCTCATCGAGATCGAGAACCGGCTGGAGATCGGCCGGATCCAGCAGGGGCTGACGCGGGAAGTGCGACGGCTCATGGGTCGCCGGGGCCGCAACGTGTCGCCGGGCATGATCCGGGTGAGCGGGGCCCAGTACGCGCCGGTGGCGGTGACGCCGGTGCCGCGCCTGGGCGCGGTGATCGTCTCGGCCGAGGAGAGCCGGATGGAATCCATGCTGGCGATGATCAAGCGCCTGGACGTGGAGGATCCGGACCAGAAGGTGGTGAAGTACTACAGGCTGAAGTTCGTCTCGCCGCTGGGCGCCGCGACCATCCTGTCCGGCGTCTTCGACATCTCCATCTCCGGCCTGGCCGGCGGCCGGCGGGGGCGGTCGGTGCGCCGGTCCGCGCCTTCGCGCGCCGCCTCCCGCAAGACCGCCACGATCCTTCCCGACGAGGACCTCAACACGCTGGTGGTGGTGGCGCCGGCGAGGACGCACGAGGAGATCCGGAAGGTTCTCGAGAACATCGACGTGGCGGGGCCGAACGAGAACGTGCTGAAGATCTACGAGGTGCGGCACGCCGACCTCTCGAACACGGCCACCGTGATCTCCCGTCTGTTCGGTCTCTCGCTCGAGGCCGAGGCGGCCCGGATGCGGATGATCTCCCTGGCCCGGGCCCGCCGCGGGCGGCCCGAGATCACGGCCGAGGAGGTGGTGATCCCGGACGAGAACCTCCACGCCCTGCTCGTCGTGGCCCCGCCGCCCCTGCACGAGAAGGTCGAGAAGGCCCTCGAGAGGATCGACGTGGAGGGGCCGGGGATCCAGGAGGTCCGGACCTACGCACTGGAATACGCGGACGCCCAGGAGGTCGCGTCCACGCTCGGCGACCTGTTCGACGTGACGCCGGGCCGCGTGAGGCGGTGGCGGGGCTTTCGAGACCGGGGGGCCTCCGTGGAGCAGGGCGCGGTGATCGCGTCGATGCGCAGCCAGAACAAGGTGATGGTTTCGGCGTCGGAGGAGATGCACGCAAGGATCGAGGCGGTTATCCGGGATCTGGACGCCGAGGGGCCCCGGGACAACGTGGTCCGCTACCTGGCGGTGGCCCACCAGGACGTGAACGAGGTCGCCCTGGTGGTGAGCCAGATCTTCGGCCTGACGCTCGGATCCACGGCGACGCCCACGCGGCGGCGGGCGCCCCGGCGGCCCTTCGAGCAGAACGTCGTGATCCCGGACGAGAACCTGCAGGCGCTCGTGGTGGTCGCGCCCAAGGCGGTCTTCGAGAAGATCGAGGAGACGGTGCAGAAGCTCGACGTGGCCGGGCCGGGAGAGAAGGTGGTCCGCTTCTACGAGGTGACGTCGACGGACGTGGAGGAGGCCGCCCGGATCCTCTCGGGGATCTTCGAGATCCAGGTCCAGACCGATGGCCAGGCGTGGCGCCGGCGCCGGAGGCCCGCCCTGCCGGGCACGCAGCGGGACGCGGTGATCATTCCCCACCCGGAGATGTCGTCCATCGTGGTCGTCGCCCCCAAGAGCCTCCAGGAGGAGGTGGCGGGGGTGCTCCGGCAGATCGACACCGGGGGGCCCCAGGAGAACCTCCTGCGATACTATCCCCTGCGCCACGCCGACCTGATCGAGACGGCGAATCTCCTTTCCCAGGTCTTCGGGCTCCAGGTGGGCTCCAACCAGCGGGGATGGCGCCCCCGCCGCCGCGGCGCCGCGGAGGAGAGGCGCATCCTCACCGAAGAGAAGATCGTGATCCCCGACGAGAACCTGAACAGCCTTCTGGTGGTGGCGCCCGCCGAAGTGCAGGCGGAGGTGGAGAAGACCGTCGCCCGCCTGGACGTGGAAGGGCCCCTCGAGAACGAACTGCGGTTCTACGAGGTGGACGACGACTTCACCGAGACCACGGCCAGCACCCTCGCCCAGATCTTCGATCTTCCGGTGGGCTCCACGACCCTGGCCCGCCGCGCGCGTTCCCGGTCGTCCAAGAGCAAGACCCGGTTCGGCGCGGATCCCGTCATCATCCCCGACGCCGCGTTCGGCTCCATCATCGTCAACGCGCCCCGGGAGGTGCACGAACAGATCGCTTCGATCCTGGAGCAGCTCCGCATGCTCGTGGGGCGGGAGCGCATGTCCATCCGCTTCTACCGCCTGAAGAACACCGACGCCGACGATATCGCCCGGAAACTGGGAAGCCTCTTCGACATCACCGTCTCCAGCGTGTCCGCCTCGAGCCGCGGGGCGCGGTCCGGCATCCCGGGGCGAGGGAGCGCTTCCCGCGCGGGTTCCGGCCGGTCGGGCCGCTCCGCCCGCCGCGTCGAGGCGCCGGCGGGGGTCTCCCCGGTCGGCGAGACGGCGGGGCCCGAGGAGGAAGAGGAGGCGATCCCGGTTGCGTCGGGCGAGGGCCGGGAATACGCCTGGGGCGGTGAGCCCGTCGTCGTTCCCGACACGAATCTCAACGCCGTCATCGTCATCGCCCCGGCATACCTCCACGAGGAGATCCGGACGATTTTGGAGAAGCTGGACGTCCGGCGGCCCCAGGTCCTGTTCGAGGTGGCCATCATCGACATCACGGCCGACCGGGACCTGGACCTGGGCGTCGAGTTCTCCACGATCGATCCGGCGTCGGAGAATCCCCGGGGGCACGGGTACACGTCCTTCGGGATCGGCGCGCGGGAGACGCCGGCCGGCGGCGGCTTTCCCGCCACGACGACGGTGGAGGCGGGACGGAGCGGCCTCTTCGCCGGCGTCAGCAAGGGCGCGGCGGGGAGCCTGCCCGTGCTGGTGAAGCTCCTGCAGGAAAACAGCGACGTGAACATCCGGTCCACGCCCTTGCTGCTCGTGAACGACAACGAGGCGGCCGAGTTCTCCAGCCTGCGGTCCGAGCCCACCACCTCCACGAGCCAGGGCACCGCGACCACCAAGGTCTCGTTCGCGGGCTACGTCGAGGCGGGCACGGTCCTCAACATCACGCCCCACGTCAGCGAAGGGAACTACATCCGCCTGGAGATCAGCCTGCAGGTCGATTCCTTTCTCGGAAACACGAACACGGACGGCATCCCGCCCCCCAAGACGGCCAACTTCGTGGACACGTCCATCACCGTGCCCAACGAGCGCACGGTCATCATCGGGGGGCTGACCTCCGTGAGACAGAGCAAGACCGTCGACAAGGTGCCCCTGCTCGGCGACATCCCCCTTCTGGGATGGCTGTTCCGCCGGGAAGTGACCGGGGAGAAGAGCACGAAACTCTTCCTCTTCATCAAGCCGACGATCCTTTCGGACGAGAGGTTCGTGGACCTGAACCGGATCAGCCGGGAGAAGATCCGGGAAGCCCGGCAGGCGTCCGGCACGGCGTCCGGGAAGGAAGAGGAGGAAAAGGAGAGCGCCGGAGAATGATCGGATACGCCGCGTTACGAAGCCTGCTCATGGAACGGGGCCTCTTCTCCCGTAGCGAGCTCGAGGCGCTGGAGGAGACGTCCCGCCGGACCGGGAAAACCATCGACGAGATCCTGGTGAACGGGGGCGGGCGCCTGGAGGGGGACCTCTCCCGTTACCTCGCCGAGGCCGCCGGCGCCGCCTGGGCGGAGGATCTCGAGGGCCGCGAGCCCGATCCCGACTTCCTGGCGCGCATCCCGAGGGAATTCTCCCGCAAGCACGTCGTGCTGGGGCTCGGGCGCGCCGACGGCCGGCTCGAGGTGGCCACCCCCAACCCGCTGGATTTCCATCCCCTCGACGAGATCGCCCTGCGTCTCGAACGCCCCGTCGTCCCCCTCGGGGCCCCGAGACGCGAGATCATGCGCGCCCTGAACCAGGCCCTGGAAGAGCTCGTCGCCCCCCTCGACACCGTCCTCGACGATCTCTCGGCGGAGACGTTCGAGGGCATCACGCGGGAGGTGGAAGAGAGCGAAGACCTCATGGACATGGCCAACAAGGCCCCCGTGGTCAAGCTCGTCCACTCGCTCCTGTCCCAGGCGTTGCCGCTGCGGGCCACCGACATCCATCTCCAGCCGACGAAGGACCACCTCCGCGTCCGCTACCGCATCGACGGCATGCTCTACACCAAGATGGAGATCCCCAAGTCCATCCAGGAGGCCGTGATCTCCCGCGTCAAGGTCATGGGCAAGATGGACATCGCCGAGCGGCGCCTCGCCCAGGACGGGGGCATGAGCTTCACCTACGCCGGCCGGGAAGTGGACGTCCGCATCTCCTCCATTCCCATCGCCCGGGGCGAGAGGATCGTCATGCGCCTCCAGGACAAGTCGTCGGGCCTCTACCGGCTCGACCGCGTGGGCCTGGCCGCCCGCGACCTGGCGCTGCTGCGAAGCCTCATCCAACTCTCCCACGGCATCATCCTGGTCACCGGACCCACCGGATCGGGTAAGACCACCACCCTCTATTCCGCCCTCCGGGAGATCAACGCCCCGGAAATCAACATCATCACCATCGAGGATCCGGTCGAGTACCTCCTCGCCGGCATCTCCCAGATCCAGACCTCGCCGAAGAAGGGGCTCACCTTCGCCTCGGGCCTTCGGGCCATCGTGCGCCAGGACCCCGACGTCATCATGGTGGGGGAGGTCCGGGATCTCGAGACGGCGAGCATCGCCGTCCAGTCCGCTCTCACCGGCCACCTGGTCTTCTCCACCCTGCACACGAACGACTCCGCCGGCGCCGTCTCGAGACTCCTCGATCTGGGCGTCGAGCCCTACCTGGTGAACTCCTCGCTCCTGGCGGTCGTCGCCCAGCGGCTCATCCGCGTCGTCTGCCCCGCCTGCCGCGAGGATCTGTCCCCCGAGGCCCTCGACGCCGGGGAACTCGGCTTCGCCCGGGCGGAGATCGGGGAAGCCACCCTGGCCCGGGGACGGGGTTGCGACGCCTGCGACGGCACCGGCTACCAGGGGAGGACGGGCATCTTCGAGATTTTCGTCGTGGACGACGTCGCCAAGGACCAGATCGGCCGGCGCGCGAGCGCCTCGGAGATCAAGCGCACGGCCGTCCAGCGGGGACTGACCACGCTGCGGGCCGACGCCCTCGACAAGATGCGCCGCGGCCTCACCACCCCCGAGGAAGTGGTCCGCGTGACCCAGCTGGATTCGTTGTAAGGACCGGGCATGCCCCTCTACCGCTACACGGCGCTGGACCCCTCCGAGAAGACGGAGAAGGGCTTCATCGAGGCGGACACGCCCCGCGAGGCCCGGGAGAAGGTCCGCGCCCGGCGGCTCGTGATCCTGGACCTGGGACCCTCGCGGGAATCGTCGGCGGGAAAACGAGGACCCGGGATGCTCGAGCGCCTGGTCCGGCCCCGGCGCTCGGACGAGCTCTCCATGATCATGCGGCAGTTCGCCACGCTGCTCCGGGCGGGCATCCCGCTGGCGGACGCGCTCCAGGCGCTGGTCGAGCAGATCGAGGACCGCAGGTTGAATCTCGTCTTCCGGGACCTCCGCGAGCGGATCACGCAGGGCTCCACGCTGGAGGACGCGCTGGCGGCCCATCCCGGGGTCTTCGACCGGTTCACGGTGGAGATGGCCCGGGTGGGGGAAGCGAGCGGGAACCTGGACGACGTTCTGGGGCGTCTCGCCGACCACCTGCAGCGCGCCCGGCGGACGCGCAACCGCGTCACGGGGGCCCTCGTCTATCCCGCGGTCGTCGCCTCCACGGGCGTTCTGGTGGCGGCGTTCCTGGTGACGTTCGTGGTGCCGAAGATCACGCAGGTCCTCTCGGAAAGCGGCAAGGTCCTCCCGCTTCCCACGCAGGTCCTCATCTCCGTCTCCGACGGGGTGCGGGACTTCTGGTGGCTCCTTCTGCTGGGGGCGGTGGCCGTCGCGGCCGGCGTCAAGGCCTTCCGGGGGACCTCGCGGGGCCGTTTCCTCTGGGACAAGACGCTTCTGGCCCTCCCCGTTCTGGGCGCGCTGCTTCGCAAGAGCCTGATCGCCCAGCTCGCCCAGTCCTTCGCCACGCTCCTCCGATCCGGGGTCCCGGCGCTCGAGTCCCTCAAGATCATCGGGGGCATCTCGGGCAACGAGGTGCTGAACCGCACGGTACGCGTCATCCACGACGGGGTCATCGAGGGACAGGACATCGCCGGCCCCGTGAAGTCCAGCGGGGTCTTCCCCCCGCTCGTGGCCTACATGATCGCGGTGGGGGAGCAGACGGGGAGGCTCGAGGAGATGCTCGAGCTCCTTTCGGAACACTACGAGGAGGAGGTGGATCACGCCGCTTCCAAGCTCACGCGCGTGGTGGAGCCGGTCGTCATCCTGGCGCTGGCCGCGGGCGTGGGCTTCATCGTCCTGGCCGTGGTCCTGCCCATCCTCGAGCTGAGCAACATCGGTTGAACCGTCCGACATCGAAAGGGGGAGAGATGCTCCAAAGAAGGAGAAGGGAAGCCTTCACCCTGGTGGAGATCATGGTGGTCGTCGTGATCCTCGGGATCCTCGCCACCGTCGTCACGGTGAAGGTCATCCAGTACGTCTCCCGGTCCCGGGTCGAGACGGCCCGGACGCAGGTGCGCGAGCTCGTCCAGGCCCTGGAACTCTACAAGATGGACCACAAGGCGTACCCGGAAAGCCTCGAAAGCCTCCTGGAGAAGACCGACGAGCACCCCGAAGGCATCCTCGACGCCATCCCCGTCGATCCCTGGGGCAACGAGTACGAGTACGTCTCCGACACCGAGCACGGGTTCGACCTCGTCAGCTACGGGCGAGACGGGCAGGAAGGCGGCGAGGGGGAGGACGCCGACATCAAGAGCTACGAGCTGGTCGCCGGGACCACGCTCGACGAGGGCGGCGAACCCGTGTCCAACGTGCCGGAGGAAGGCGAGAGGTAGGGCAGGGGGGGGATGGGGAATGCGGAATCGTGAAGGGGGAAGAGGGAATCGGATGTTCGTGAATTCATGGAATCGTGGTTTTGTGGGCGTCCGGGG
>CAZDSO010000008.1:8806-46996 GCA_964508045.1 uncultured Planctomycetia bacterium
CGCGGGCGTCCCGCCCGCAGCAGCGTCCGGGGGCGCGGGCGTCCCGCCCGCAGCAGCGTCCGGGGGCGCGGGCGTCCCGCCCGCAGCAACCGCAAGCAGCCGACGGCGGATCCCGCGTTCCCTCCGCCGGCGAAGCGGGTTCACCCTGGTGGAACTGGTCGCCGTCGTCACCCTCCTCGGGCTGATGCTGACCTTCGTGACGCTCCGGCTCGACGGGCTCACCGCCTCCTCGAGGCTCCGGGCCAGCGCCCGCGAAGTGGGGGCGGTGGTGGGGTGCGCGTTCTCGGAAGCCGTCTCCTCCGGCTCGACCCGGTCGCTCTGCTTCGACATCGAACGCGGAGAGATCTGGGTCGGACGGGACCTGGAAACCCCCCGCGAGGAGGGCGAAGACCTCCGACGCCTTTACGACGACGTGAAGTTCAGGGACGTGCAGGTGGGGGAGAGGGTCTACGAGGAGCCCGGCGTCCTGTCCATGGAGATCTCCCCGCTCGGCATCGGGTCCGACGCCCTGGTGCACCTTCGCTCGGAAACCGGCGCCGAGATGACCGTCGAGATACGGCCCCTCACCGGGACGGTGCGGTTCCACGAGGGCTACCTGGAATACGAGGAACCCGGAACGGAGCTAGAGGAGTAGCCTTTCGCGCCAGGATTGCGCGTCGTGAAAAGGAGAAGGCGCCATGAGAAGGGGAGCGGGGATGACGGGCTTCTGGCCCGCCTCCGGCCGGACCGCCCGCCGGCGCGGGGGGTTCACCCTGCTCGAGGTGATGGCGGCGCTCGCCGTGGTCGCCGTGTCCCTGACCGTCCTCTTGGTGGAGCGGAACACCGCGATCCGCCGGACGGCGCGGACCAACGACCGCCGGATCGCCGTGCAGCTCGCCTCCGAGAAGCTCGACGAGATCCTCCTCGGCGTCGAGGGGGAATCCTCGGGCGCCTTCGAGACGCATCCGGGATTCCGGTGGTCCGCCGAGGAGAGCCTGGAGTCCTTCGAGGCGGAAGGGCGCGGCGAGGGTACCCTGCGCCGCGTGGACGTGACCGTGCGCTTCCGGCTGAGGACGGAGGAGGATTCCGTCACCCTCACCGGCGCCACGAGACCCTGAGCAAGGGACAGGAGATGGAGATCCTCGAAAAGGAAGCAGTGAACCCCTCCGGGGACCTGGAATACGGCGATGTCCGGCGCCCGGCATGCGCCGTCCGTCGCCGCCGGGGGTTCACCCTCATCGAGGTCCTCGTGACGCTGGTGGCGTCCTCCATCGTCCTGGCGGCGGTCTACGGCGCGTTTCTGGGGTCCATCACCGCCAAGAGGACCTGCGAAGAGGCCTCCCGGGGACACCGGCTGGGCCGGGGCGTCATGACGCTTCTGGAGCGGGACCTCACGGGTGCGTTCCGCCCCCGTGAGGACGGGCCCGCGCTGGAAGGCTTTTCCGAATCCGCGCAGGGCGGGCACGCGGACCGGGTCGAGTTCGTCACGACGTCCGACGCCCGCCGGGCGGTGGAGGGGCGGGGACGCGACCACTGCGAGGTGGGGTACCGCACGGAACCGGACCCGGACGCGCCGGGTCTCAGGGTCCTCGTCCGGCGGGAGGCTCACGGGATCGAGGGAAACCCGTTCCAGGGGGGCACGCTCGAGGTCCTGGCCGAGGGGGTCTCCTCCTTCCATCTGGAATACCTGACGGGAGACGGGACCTGGTTTTCCGAGTGGCACGGGCCCGGCCTGCCGCGCGCGGTGCGCGCGGCGCTCACGCTGCGCCGGCTCGAGCCGGACGGGCGCTTCGGCCGGGAGACGACGTTTCGAGGCTTGATCGCGATTCCCGCGGGACGGGGATGACCCCCGATGTGCCGGAGGTCCCTTCCGGAAGGAACCGGGAGGGGTCGGGTTCACGGGACTTCACGACCTGCGTGACGACGAACGCCATGAAATCGATCGGCATCCAGATCGCGAACGGCTCGGTGCGCGTGGCCGCGTTTTCGGGCTCGCGCCGCAAGCCCCGGCTCTCGGCGGGGGTGGATCTTCCCCTGCCGCCGGGCACGGACGCCGGTCCGGTGCTGGCGCGGGGCCTCGAGGAGGCGCGTCTTTCCCCGCGGCGGGCCTGCGTGAGCCTGGGGGGCGAGGGTTCGATCATCCGCCGCCTCCGCCTGCCGGTTTCCAACGCCCGGGCCGCGAGCCGGGCGGTGAGGTTCCAGGCCGAGGATCTCCTCTGCGGGGACACGCTGGAGGACGTGGTGATCGACCACCGGCTTCTGGGCCCGCGTCCGGAGGGCGGCATGGAGGCGCTGGTGCTCGTGGCGCGGAAGGCGGACGTGGGCCGCGCGCTGGACGTCCTTCGGACCGCCGGGATCGAGAACGGCGAGGTCACGCTGGACGGTGCCTCGCTGTTCAACCTGGCGTCCGCGGCCGGGCGCCTGCCGCGCGAGGGGCGGTCCGCCCTGCTCTCCTTCGAGGGGGACCGTCTCGGCATCCTGCTGGCCGAGGGGGGCGCGCTGGAGCTCTTCCGGTGCACGCCGCTGTCGCCGGACGGCGGGACGGGAGAACCCGCCGCGGACACGGCCGCGCGGGAGCTGGACCGGACGCTGGCGGGGGCGGGGATCGAGGACCCGCTGGCGCGGATCCTGGTCTCGGGCCCGGAAGCGGAGACGGTGGCCGACGCGCTTTCGGCGAACGTTCCCGTGCCCGTCGAGGTGCTGGATCCGGCGTCCTCCTTCGGGGCGGAGCCGCCGTGGAGGGGGTCGGCGGCGGCCGCCGGGGCGGCCCTCAAGGGTCTGGAGGCGGAGGCGTTGCCGGTGGATCTGTTGAAGGACGATTTCGCGCCGCGGGGGGAGCGCCGGCGCGTGTACCATCTCGCGCTGTACGGACTGGGCGCCCTGGCGCTTCTCTTCGCCATCCTGCTGGGGGGGGAGTGGAGGCGGCTGAGGGCGGTGGCCGCGGAACGGGACGAGATCGTGCGCGAGGAGCAGCAGTGCTGGAAACGGGTGTTTCCGGACAAGCCGTTTCCGCGGGTGGGTTTTCTGAAGTACGCGACGTCGATACGGAAGAAGCCGTCCTCGGAGAAGCGGGGGGCGGCGCGTTACGCCTCGTTCCTGGACGCGCTGAAGAAGGCCGCGGAGGCCTCGCCGGGGGAGGGCATCCAGGTGCAGGCCATCACCTTCGATCAGCGGAAGGTGGTCCTGGCCGGGGAGGTGGACGGCATGGACCGTCTCGAGAGCCTGGCGAACAACCTGAAGGAGCGGTTCGGCCTTCGGGTGAAGCCG
This sequence comes from uncultured Planctomycetia bacterium, assembly GCA_964508045.1. GTDB lineage: Bacteria > Planctomycetota > JAKEIC01 > JAKEIC01 > CAZDSO01 > CAZDSO01. The sequence continues at coordinate 12,053 of CAZDSO010000008.1, forward strand.
CGGATGGAGCGGCGGGCCCGGAGGCGGGGCGAGGTGAAGACCCTGTTCCGGATCGAGATCCCGCGATCCTAGGAGGTACGTTGTCGTCGTCTTCGAGCTGGGAATGGACGTCCAAGAGAATCGCGGCGGTCGCGGTCCTTTCGGTCTGCGCGGCCGGGGCGTTTTTCGGCTGGCTCTGGGCGCGCTCGAGCGTCGAGGCGATGGAGGCGTCGCGGGTCCGGGAGGAGGAGAAGCTCGACCGTTTCAAGACGCACCTCGAAGAGAACTACGAGCTCTTCTTTGGAAGCGAGCAGGAGGCGGAACCGCCGTCGCCGCTTCTCGAGAAGCCGCTCCTGTCCATCGTCAAGGATCTCGCGACGGAATGCGGGCTGGACGGGCGCCTGGCCCGGCTGGTGGAGGAGGAGAGCGCGAAGAGCCGCGAGATGACGGCCAAGATCTCCTTCAAGCGGGTCCGGATGGCCGACGTGGTGAACTTCCTCTCCGTCGCCCGGAAGACCTACCCGGGTCTCCGGGACCGCGAGGCGAGCATGCGGCACGCCCGCGGCGGGGAGGCCGACGTGTGGGACGTGGACCTCTCGCTGACGGCAAGGAAACCCTAAAAGCGCAGTGGGCCCCCATGCTTTGAAGTGTTGTACGCGCGAGAACATTTTCAGGCGTTGCCGTTTGTGGGAGGCGAATCCTCCGGCTTCGCCGGAGGTTCGGCGATCCGTGGCCGGGAGAATCGCCGTGGTCCCGGGCCTTGAAGCCCGGGTGGCCCGGAACACACGCCTCCCACCAATGGTTCCTTGCCGGCTCGCCAGGAGGCTCGCCCTCCAAGAGGGCCCCGGACAAGGATTTTTCATGCATTTTCGGGAATCCGGACTCTCCGATCCTCGATGAGAATGATTACGTCCAGCCATCGCAAGAACAGAGGCGTGGTGCTGCTGCTCACCCTGATGGTCGTGGCCATCCTGGTGGTGGTGGTGGGGCAGTTCGCCTCCACCGCGGTGCTGGACACGAAGATCGCCCGGAACCGGGGGAGGCAGACGCAGCTGCTCCTCGACGCGCGGGCGGGGGTGGAAGCGGCGCTTTCCGTCCTTTCGGACGAGCCTCCCGGCGAGGCGGAGGCGGGAAGGCTCGACGTGGTCCTGGAGAGGGAGGAGGCGACGATTCGCGTCCATCTCGAGGACGAGACGGGGAAGTTCAACCTGAACGCCTTGAAGACGCCTCCGAAGGGGATCACCGCCGACCGGGCCGAAGAAGTCTATCGCCGCCTGATGGACCTCGCGGACGATCCCGCCGGCACCCTCCCGCCCGCCTGCGCCGAGTCCATCCTGGCGTTCGTGCGGGACGAGGAGGGCCCCCTGCCGACGCTGGAGAGCCTGCTGGCGGTCGAAGGCGTGACGAAGGAGCTCCTTCACGGCCCGGGGGAGGGCGGTCCGGGCGGGCGCGAAGGGGGGCTCTCGGCGCTGTTGACGGTGCGCGGCGGGGGCCGGATCCGACCCGGGGTCGGGGACGACCGTGTTCTCCTCGCGCTCTCCGGGAAGATGAACCCGAAGGTGCTTCAGATGGCGCTCGACTACATCCGGGATCCCGTCCCGAAACCGCCGCCCCAGGTCGCGGCGCTGGCGGGGGACGTGCTTCCCTGGATCGTCTGGGAGAGCGACGCCTTCACCGCGACGATCGAGGCGTCCCGGGAGGGGTGCGTCAAGAAGGCGAAGGCGGCCTTCAAACGGAACGGGGAGGTCTGGAGGCTCGAGACGTTCGACGAGCTGCGATGAAGAGCCGCCGGCGCCTCTTCGTATGGTAGAATGATCGAAGACCTCCGGGGAGCGAGCCATGAACATGGAATATCGAAAAGCCGGGCGCCTGCTCCTGGCGTTGAACTTCGTGCTCACGGCCGGCGTCGTGGTGGCCGGCGCGGATTTTCTGGCTTCCGATCCGTCTCCCTCGGTGGACCGGAAGGTGTTCCGGGACATCGGGCCGCGGGGCGCCGGGGAGGCGCCGGCGGAGAGCGCGTTCGCAGACTACGCCTCCATCACGGGATCGAAGTTCCGCACGCGCGGGGAGGGAGGCCGGAGCCGGCCGGCGAGAACGGCGTCCCCGGGGGCCGCCTCGGCGCTGGAGAAGACCCTGCGCCTGCTCGGCACCATGCTGTCCAACAACGAGGCGTACAACGCGGCGGTGGTCGAGGAGGTGGGGACGAAAAGGCAGCACACGGTCCGGGTGGGGGACATGGTGGGGTCGGTGGAGGTGACGGCCATCCGTTCCGAGGAGATCGAGGTCCTCTTCCACGGCGAGTCCGCCGTGCTGCGCATGGACTTCTCGGCGCCCGGCGGCGGGTCGCGCACGCGCGCGTCCTCGCGTCCGCGGCGAAGGCCTTCGCGCCCCGCTCCTTCCCGGGAGGCCCCGAAAGCCTCCCGCGCTTCCCGAGGCGGGAAGGACGCCCCGGGAAAGACGGACGAGGTCGCGCCCTACCTGGCGAAGCTCTCGCCCGAGCTGGTGACGTGGTGGAAGGGGCTCTCCCGGCAGGAGCGCGAGCGGTGGGAGAAATGGTGGCTGAACAGGTCGCCGGCGGAGCGGAAGAAGTGGGAAAAGAAGTTCATGGACATCGCGCGCCGGAAGAAGAAGGCCCGCGAGGGCCGGTGATCCCCCCATGAGCAAGTGCGCCCTTTGCGGAAGCGACGCCTCCCCCGTGGCCTCGGTGCTGGGCATCTGCGGGCCGTGTCTGCGGGAAGACGAGGACGCCGCGCGGGAAGCGGGCGAGAAGAGCCGGCGGGCCGTGCGCGAGAGGACGGACGGCCGCCCGGCGCCCTCGGGCGAGGGGGAGAAGGCCGTTCGTTGCCGCGTCTGCGCCCAGCGCTGCGTTCTCGCCCCGGGCGAGGCGGGCCTGTGCGGCCTTCGGGAAAACGAAGACGGACGGCTGAAGCGCACGGGCGGGCCGCCCGGCGCCGCCCGGCTCGATTCCTACTTCGATCCCCATCCCACCAACTGCGTGGGCGCGTGGATCTGCCCCGCCCACACGGGGTGCGGCCATCCCGCCTTCGCAAGGACGCCGGGTCCCGAGCGCGGGTACAAGAACCTGTCCGTTTTCTACCGCGCGTGCAACCTGGACTGCCTGTTCTGCCAGAACTGGTACTTCCGCCTGCCGGGCGGCCGCTACGCCTCCCCGGAGGAGCTCGCCGAGGAGGTGGACGAGGCCACCTCCTGCATCTGCTACTTCGGCGGGGACCCGGGCCCCCACCTGCCGCATGCCATCAAGGCATCCCGGCTCGCCCTCGACGAGGCGAGGAAGCACGACAGGGCGCTTCGCATCTGCTTCGAGACCAACGGGCTGATCGGGTCCGAGCTCCTTCCCGCGGTGATGGACCTGGTCGTGGATTCGGGCGGGCTGTTGAAGTTCGACCTGAAGGCGTTCTCCGGGAACGTCCACCGGGCGCTGACGGGATCGAGCAACCGCGTGGTGCTGGACAACTTCCGCAAGGCCGCCTCCATGATCCGGCGCCGTCCCGACCCGCCGCCGCTGATGGCGAGCACGCTGCTCGTGCCCGGCTACGTGGACCGGGCCGAGGTGGAATCCGTCGCCCGCTTCATCGCCTCCGTGGACCCGACGATCCCCTATTCGCTTCTGGCCTTCCATCCCGACTTCCTGCTCGCCGACCTGCCGCCCACCTCGAAAGAGGAAGCGAGGGAGGCGCTGGACGTCGCCCGCCGCGCCGGCCTCACGCGGCTGCACGTGGGCAACATCTTCCTCGACGCGTAGCGCGGTGTGGGTTCGTGCACAGGCAGGTTCGTGGAATGGGTGGAAAGTCGAAAGTCCAAGGTCGATTGTAGATTTCAGATTTCAGCCGAATGCTGTTCCTTGCCGCAGATTCGTTTGCTGGCTTTGGAGGGCGAGCCTCCTGTCCGCGAGATCCTCTTGGCGTTCTTGGCGGCCCTGGCGTCTTTGCGAGAAGGTTCCCGCAGCTATTCTCCCGCCATGACGCGGAGGACGGCCGAGGGGAAGGGGGCAAGTGCTTTCCACCACGAAGTTCACGAAGGACACGAAGGAATCTGGAACTCAGGAAGACTGCTTTTCGAGCCTGATCTCGCTGATCGAATACTGATCTTCGCTGATCATTGGGAGGAGGCGGAGCGCGTTTCGGCTCGGGAGGACCCTCGCCCTCCAAGGAGACTCCGAGGAAAACCGAGGTGCTGCGGGCGGGACCCGCCGTCGCCCGCATTGCACAAGCAAGGGCTATGGCGGGCAGGCTGCCCGCGCCCCGCTCTGCCGCCAAGACGCGAAGGACGCAACGTTCAAAGAAACCATCAACGCTACCCGTTGAGATTTTTGATTTGAGATTTCGTTGGGATTTGGGATTTGGGATTTACGCGTAGCGTCTACTTCCCCTCCCCCGTGACCTGGCCCGTGGCGTTGCGCGCCAGGAAGTCCTTGACGATCTCGGTGAACTTCGCGTTCTCCTCGATGAAGGGCATGCAGGCGGACTGGTCGAAGACGGCGAACTCGGATCGCGGGAAGTTCTTGCGGGCCGATTTCATGTCGCCGATGCCGGTCATCACGTCCTTCTTCCCGTAGGTCCACAGCACCGGCACGGGGTAGCGGTCGGAGGAGGAGATGCGGTTCTCCGGGACGACGCATTCCACGGGCCACGCATAGCAGCGGCGGTAGGTCAGGTAGACGCCGAGATCCTTGTCGTCCGCGAAGTCGTTGCCCCAGAAGATCCGCCCCAGTTTCCGGTGCGCCTTGTCGTTCTTGAACCGGTCCTCCCGGATCCGGTTGATGTACTCCCCCGCGTACTTGTAGTCGCCCCCCTTCGACTTCATCTTCAGCGACGCCTGTTGGAGATGCCCGCTCGTGCGGGGTTTCTCGACACGCCTATGGGCGATTCGTGCCCGACTTCCATAGGTTCTTTCATATCAATCGGTTGGGGTGTGCTTTCCCCGAAAACGCCTCTCCGCGTGTGCCGAAGATGCAGAAGATCCCGGCAGGTGTTGAATTTCAACTCATTTCGCATCAACGGGTTAAAAAAATTCCGCTCCCGGGCGCGCGAGTCGCACTGCAATTGCATATCCCCCTGTTCCATGACCGGAACATCGGGTCCGCCGGCCATCGAAAGGGTGGAAAACGAGATGCAAGACGCGAAGCGATTCCGCTGGACTTTCCGTCCCCGGGGGCTGGGTTTCAAGCTCTTCGTCTTCCTCGCCCTTTTTCTGCTCCTCTACTTCGCCATCAACACGCTGATCTTCCTCGAATCCTACGCGAACCAGGTGGAATACGACGTCGTTCACCACGCGATCCAGGTCAGCGAGCTCGTGAAGCGTTCGACGCGCTACTCGATGCTGAAGAACCACCGAGAGGATCTCGCGAACATCATCGACAACATCGGCCGCGAGGAGGGCATCGAAGGGGCGTGGATCTTCAACAAGGAGGGGGAGATCCGCTTCTCCAGCCGGCCGGGGGACCTCCTGACCACGCTCGGCAAGGAAGCCGAACAGTGCGCGTTCTGCCACGAGGGGGGCGAGGCCAAGGGGACGATCCCGGTGGAGAACCGCTACCGCTTCCTGAAGGCGCCCGACGGATCCCGGATCCTCGGCATGATCAACCCGATCGAGAACGAGGCCGCCTGTTCGAGCGCCGCGTGCCACGCCCACCCGGCGGGGGAGACGCTGCTCGGGCTTCTGGACATCCAGATGTCGTTGAAGGACGCCGACGAGGCGGTGGCCCACACGCGCCGCAAGATCATCCTGCTGTCGTTTCTGATCCTGATCCCGACGGCGGCGCTTTTCTGGGGCCTGGTCCACTTCCTGGTCCACCGGCCGATCACGAAGCTCATCGAGGGCACGCGTCAGGTCGCGTCCATGAACCTGGACACGACCATCGACATCCGTTCCCGCGACGAGATCGGCGACCTGGCGGATTCCTTCAACAGCATGACCTCCGACCTCAAGCGGGCGAACGGGCAGCTCCAGGAATGGTCCGCGACGCTGGAGGACAAGGTCCGCCGGAAGACCCGGGAGCTGGAGAAGGCCCAGGCGCACCTGATTCTCGCGGAGAAGATGACGTCCCTGGGCCAGCTCGCCGCGATGGTCGCCCACGAGATCAACAACCCGATGGCGGGGATCCTGACCTACGCGAAGCTGTGCCTTCGCCAGCTCGGGGGATGTCCCGACCGGGCCAGGATCGCCGAGGCCGAGGAGAACCTGGGTTTCATCCGCGACGAGGCCAGGCGTTGCGGCGAGATCGTGAAGAACATGCTTCTCTTTTCGCGCAAGACCGGCGGGGCGATCGTGGAGAACGATCTCAACGCCATCGTGAAGCGCAGCGTGGACTTGATGCGGCACAGCTTCGAGGTGAAGGGGGTGGATCTCGCCTTCGAGAGCGAGGAGGCGGCGCTCCCCGTTTGCTGCGATCAGGACGGGATGCAGCAGCTGCTTCTCGCGCTCCTGATCAATGCGCTGGAAGCCATCCCCGAGCCTCCGGGACGCGTGGACGTGAGGACGTCGCGGCTTCCCGGCGAAGAAAAAGTGCTCATCGAGGTCGCGGACACGGGCGCCGGCATCCCCGAGGACGTCCTTCCGCGGATCTTCGAGCCCTTCTTCACGACCAAGGAGGCGGGCAAGGGGACGGGGCTCGGGCTCGCGGTGGTCTACGGCATCGTCGAGCGACACGGGGGGCGGATCTCGGTCGCGTCGTCTCCGATGTCGGGAACGACCTTCACCATCGCGCTGTACGAGACGGTTTGTGCGTCCCTCGAAGGGAAGGAGCCGAACGAAGGTTTGTCAGGCGGTCTGCGAAATGCTGGAGGTTCCGATGACGGATAACGGAGAGATCGGGATCCTCGTCGTGGACGACGAGGCTTCCGTCCGGGATTCGCTGTCCAAGTGGTTCCGGGAGGACGGATTCCGGGTGGGTTCGGCGGCGAACGCCTCCGAGGCGATGGACGTCCTGTCCGCGTCGTCCTGGGACATCGTCATGCTGGACATCAAGATGCCGGGCATGGACGGTCTCGAGCTCCACCGGCGCATCCGCGAGGTGGACGACGACGTCATCGTGATCATCATGACGGCCTACGCCTCCGTGGACACGGCCGTCCAGGCGCTGAAGGACGGGGTCTACGACTACGTGTCCAAGCCCTTCGACACGGACGACCTGACGCACCTGATTCGCAACGCCATCGAAAAGCGTCAGCTGGCGCGGGAGAACGTCCAGCTGAGAAGGAAGATCGACCACCTCATCGCGGTGGACGACATCGTGGGATCGTCTCCCCAGGTGCACAAGGCGCTCGAACAGGTGGCGGAGGTCGCGCACACGGACGCCACCGTCATGATCCGCGGAGAGAGCGGAACGGGAAAGGAACTCATCGCCCGCTCGATCCACGGCAACAGCCGGCGAAGGTACGCCCCCATCATCACGGTGAACTGCGGGGCTTTCACCGAGACCCTGCTCGAGAGCGAGCTCTTCGGGCACGAGAAGGGGGCCTTCACTGGCGCCCAGTACAGGCGCAAGGGCAACCTGGAGCAGGCCGACAAGGGAACCGTCTTCTTCGACGAGATCGGCGCCATCAGCCCCAAGATGCAGGTGGATCTGTTGCGGGTGCTGGAGAACAAGAGCTTCCAGCGCATCGGTGGGGAGAAGCCCATCGAGACCGACTTCCGCATCGTCAGCGCCACGAACCGCGACCTGGAACAGGCCGTGGCGTCGGGACAATTCCGCGAGGACCTCTACTTCCGCCTGAACGTCTTCACCATCTTCGTGCCTCCCCTGCGTGAGCGGGAAGGCGACATTCCCCGGCTGGCCTCCTACTTCACCGAGCGTTTCGCGCGCTCCATGAGCAAGCCCATTCGGGGCATCCGCAAGGAAGCCCTTGCGCTCATGGACGAGTACAGCTGGCCCGGGAACGTGCGCGAACTGAGGAACGTGATCGAGCGGGCCGTGGTCGTCTGCAAGAAGGGGGAAATCGGCGTGGAGGACCTTTCCTTCCCCTTCCGGTTCCGGACGCGTTCCCTCGTCGGAAATTCGATCGAGGACATCGAGAAGGCCCACATCGTCAAGATCCTCGACCGGACCGAGTGGAACATTTCCCGGTCCAGCCAGATCCTCAAGATCGATCGAACGACCCTGTACAACAAGATCAAGAAGTACGGCCTGGCCAGGATGGCCTGAGGGGGGGCGATGGAATCTGGAATCTGGAACGCAGGAAGGGGCGGCACCGTTATCGAGAGAAGATGGCAACCGTTCGTAGTGAGGAACGTAGCGTAGCGGAGTGCCGCAAGCACCTCGGCCCGCCCCCGTGCTGCGCGCCCCTCCGCCTTCGGCTTCGTGGCTCACGACGAACGTCGGCCCTACTTGCCGTGGCAATCCGAGCATTCGAATTCGAGATCCGTGTCCTTGCCGTGGCAGGAAACGCAACGAAGGTGGGGGTCCTCGCCGCGCTCCCGGGCGGGACGCTCGAAATCGGAACGGTGGCATTCCGCGCATGACGTGTCCGCATGGCAGGTCGCGCACCCCCCCTCGACACGCTCGACGTGGCCGTCGTGGCGGAAGGCCACGCGCGTTCCCTTGCACCGGGGCGTGTCGTACACGATCGTATCCTTCGCCAAGACGGGGCGCGCGCCGGGCATGCCCGCGCCCGTCACCGGCGTGTCCCCCTTCGGTTCATGGCACGACGCACAGCGGATCGAAACGCCGCACTGGCTGTGGCAGTCCATGCACCGGGCATGATAGGCGCCCTTGAGGCCCAGGCCTCCCGCCGTTTCCACGCAGACCGGCCCGCCGTGGCAACATCGACAGGCCGGGAAAGACCCGGCCTTCGAATGATGGTGGCAGAAGGAGCATCCGTCTCCCATGGAAACCATGTCGGCGTGGCTCTCGTGATCGAAGCGGCAGGGCCCGTACCGGTTTTCGAGCCGGTCGATCACGACCGATTCCGGGCCGGATTCGCCGTGGCCTTTTGCGCTCACGGCGGCGGGGCTGGACGCGACGGACGGGGCCTGCGCAAGCGACGCGGCCGCCTCGTAGGGCCCCTTTTCGGGCTGATCCGGGTGTCCGAGCGAGCACGCCGGGCACGTGCACGCGACGGCGAGCATCAGCGCCGGGAGGATCCAGGTCGTTGCGTTTCCGTCTCTGTTCATGCCGACGTCCTTTCTCTGTTTGCCTCTGGCCGCGCGATGCGGGTTCCGGGTCCCGATCCGGTCAGGGGGGGACGTTCCACTCGTTTTTGCCCGCGAGGAGGCCGAGAACGAGCCTCCGGTAGCGTTCCGGGGAGAGGACATCCCGCAATCCGTCCTGGAACTCGCCCCCGTCGTACAGGGTGGACCCCAGCGTCTCGCGGTGCTCGTCGATCTCGGGCGCCACGTACGAATCGACCCAGGCAAGCCCCTTGAGCATCCAGGAGAGCACGCCCGCCCCGGTCACGCAGTGCTCCAGATCTTGTTCCAGATTCGAAGGCTCGACGGTCATGAGCCAGCCTTCCTCGAGGGGGCTGACGGTCACCAGGGCCGGGGCCTCCAGGGCTTCCACGTTGATCTCCCTCACGCTTCCCGACACGGGGGAGAAGACGGTGAAGAACCGGTTTCCCTGTGATATCTCACCGAGCGAAGAGGAGCGCAGCACCTTCTCGCCCGGCTTCTGGAGGACCACGCCGTCGAGAACGCCCAGCAGGGTGACGAGCATCGGGTCCAGGCCCACGCGAACGCGCCTGTCCGACTCGACGAGCGTCCAGGTATGTCCGGGATGGTAGAATCTGGACGCGTCCACGCTGAACCTCGACAGCCTCTCCACGAGCGCCGAGAGCCTTCCCTTCCGGCCGAGATCCCGACGCGACAGGCACGTGCCGGCATCGCCTCTCAGCGCCTTGTCCAGCGGGCAGTTCTCGCAGTCCATGTTCCTGTCGCAGATTTTGTAGGAGAGCACGCCCGCGTCCACCCACACGCACTGGACCTCGCCCTCCGGGATCATGTTGGCCTGGTTTTTCCCGTCTTCCTGCTTCATGGCCGTTCCTCCCCGCCGACCGGGTGGGGGATGTTTCCGGCGGATGTCCCCCCCCGGGCGGGCTTGTTCAAGGGACCAGAAAGAACGATCGCGCGATCTCCTCCCACCGCCGTGGATCCACGGCCCTGGCCATGCCGTCCACGGGCATGCCTCCGTCCTGCATCACCAGCCCCAGCGACGGATCGCGGGCGAGGCCTTTCAGCCGTTCACAGTCGTCGTCGAGCCACGAGCGCGCCAGGTCACCGGAAAGAAGGTTGTTCAGGTTCGCCTTCTGGCGGGGGACCTTCACTTTCATCAGCCAGGAATCCCCGTAGGGGTCTTCGGCGATCCTTCCCGGGTTTCCGAGGATCCTCTCGTTGATCTCCACGACCTCGCCGTCGACCGGCGAGGCCATCGGCAGTTCGGCGGAATCGACCTGGAGCGTCCAGCTCCTGTCTCCCTGCGTGACCGTCGTTCCTGCGGCGGGGAGTCCGACGCTCTGCACCCCACCGACCAGCTTCCGCGCGAAATCGTCCATGCCCACGCGCACGAGTCCATCCTCCTCGGGTTGCGCCCAGCTGTGTCCCCGGTGAAAGAAGTAGCCCTTGGGGAGGCGGAACAAGGTCTCAAGCGAGGGTTCGAGATCCACGGATGCGCGGGCCGCCTGCCTGGCCGGGGTCTTGAGCGCAAGCCAGAAGGGGATGAAGAGGAGGAGCATCGCGATGATGAGCAGGTATTCCAGGCCGTTGCTCTCGAACAGGTCCACGTAATGGAATCCGTCCATGACCTTCCCTCCACACTCAAGGGGTTTCCTCGTCCCTGGCCCATGCCGGAGGCTCGCTCAGGATGGGCATGCGGTGGACGATCCACCGGAAGACCCAGATCTCGCAAAAGACGATGCAGAGCGTGATGACCACCTCCATCCAGGTCGGGATGTAGCGCTCCGAAATCGGCACATACCACTTGAAGGCGATCACCGAGTAGCTGAGCCGGTTGAGAATCACCCCGAGCAGCGTCAGGACCGACGCGGCCTTGATCAGGCCGAGGTTGTCGGTCCGGGATCCCCAGAGGAACATCAGCATGGGAATCGTGACGAGGCCCACGATCTCCACCAGGTACCAGATCCCCATGCGCGTCCCGAGGAGGCTCCACTCGTGGCCGTTGAGGGTCACGAGGATCTGGAGAAAGAGGTAGACGAACATCGCCCCGGCGCAGGCCCGGGCCAGTCCCGTCAGGATCGAGGGATACTCGCGGATGCGCTTCTCGGTCAGCTTGTGATGGAAGACCCGGTGGGAAATCGACCCCTCGAAGATGACCATGGAGAGCCCGGCGAAGACGCTGGAGACGAGGAAGATCAGGGGGATGTACTCGGAGTACCACAAGGGGTGGAGCTTGCCCTTGGCCATCATGAACAGGGCGCCGAGACCCGACTGGTGGCCGGTGGAGAGCATGATCCCGATCACCGAGGCCCCGAGCACGAGGCCGCCGACGAGCTTTCTCGCGCGCCGCAGGCCCAGCCACTCCATCGCTGCAGGAGAGAATTCGAGGAAGAGGGCGATGTTGTAGAGCAGGAAGTGCCAGGCGACCAGGAAGAGAACGGAGTTGACGCCGAAATAATTGCCGATCATCGGGTTGAAGATGTTCCACCAGCGTCCCAGGTCCAGAAGGATGGCGCTCGCATAGAAGCAGTAGGCGAGCCACCCGTTCAGGACGGTGGCGCGCAGGATCGCGTGGTACTTCTCGGCCCTCAGAATGTAGACCGCGAAACAGAGCACGTACGCCCCCCCGGCGAAGGCGACACCCACCATGACCTCGAAGCCGATCCAGATCCCCCAGGGGAACTCCTGGGACAGGTTGGTCACCGCCTCGAGCCCCATGAACAGGCGGTAGACGATCAGGATGAACCCCAGCAGGATCACCGGCGCCGAGACGACGTTGAACGGCGTCAGGATCCTGCCCTTGGGCCGGAGCTCCCCCAGCACGAAGGGGAGGATGTCCTTCACTCCCCGCTCCTTGGACAAGGCTTCGCTTCTCTGCATCGCTTGGCTCCTAGGACGCGGTCTGGTTCCGTGCCTGCGGGGAAAGCCCGGTCCGAGGCGCCCCCGTCTCCCCGGACGCCTCCGTCCCGGCCCGCCGCTGTGTGAGGGTGTTCGTTCCGATGAGGATCGCCGGCCACAGGAGATCCACGATCAGAACCGTGTACATGAAACCGAAGGTGAGCCGGGGGTAGGAAGTGAAACCGAGATCCGTCCTGAACCCGATCTCCTCGAAAGGAACGGGGGAAAGGTACAAAACGCCCGTGCCGCCCACCTCCCGCTCGCCGTAGATGTGATGGTGGTACCGCCCGGGAGCCGAGGCGATCCGCCTGTGCGCCTCGCCGAGGAGTTCCCTCCGGGTCCCGAACACAAGCGCCTCCCTCGGGCAGGCTTCCACGCAGGCCGGAATCCGGCCCTGCTTCAACCGCTCCCAGCACAGGTTGCACTTCTGCACCCGGGGCGCGGGTTTCCCGTACTCGAATTTCGGGATGTCGAAGGGGCACGAGACCATGCAGATCCGGCACCCCATGCAGTTCTCGTTCCAGACGACCGGCCCCTCGGGCTTCTTCTCCATGGCCTTGACCAGGCACGGCGCCACGCATCCCGGCTGGTTGCAATGCATGCACTGGGTCTTGACGAACACCTCGCCCTTGCCGGTCTCGTACCGATTCACGACCGTCCAGGCCGTTTCCGACGTCTTTCTCCTGGTCTCGAAGACGGACCGATCGGAGAGGTCCGGCGCAGGGAAACCGTGAGCCGCCGCGCAGGCGGCCTCGCAAGCCCTGCACCCGATGCACCGGGTCGTGTCCACCAGCATGCCCAGGAACTCGCGGTCCGCCTCGCCTGCGCCGGAAGCGAGAACCCTGCCGGGATCGAGGACCATCCCCGAGACGGCGCCCGCGCCCAGGACCTTCAGAAAGTCTCTTCGATTCATGCTTGGGTCTCCTGAACCTCTTGTCGGTCCGACGGTGCGGGACTCGATTCCGTGGCCCGCCGCACGCTTCATCGACCCCACGGGAATCTGCTCTTTTGCAAACGAGATGCCGTCGAAAAATCGCCCGCCAATCCCTTTCTGAAGCCATTGCAGCCGGGCGGAGCCTTCCGGCGGTGTCGAACTTCGCCTCTGCTTTGTTGCATTCTTCCGCACGCGCCGGCTTCCCTTGCCCGCGTTGCCGTCCTCGTTTGTGCGCGTTCGGGCATTCCGCGCGCATCGGCGACTTGGTACGCCGATTGCTCTGATGCATCCTGGAAACGCGCCCGAAGGCGCCGAGAAAGGAGGCAACGATGTCCAGAAACGACAAGATGGAAATGGCGGTGGCGGTGAACATCGCCAAGGCGATTCTGCTCTACCCGGTGGTGGTCGTGACGGGCCTGGTCATCTTCTTCGTCTGCAACCTCGTCCTCCTGCCGATGATCTCTTTGATCCAGGCGGGCCGCTTCATCGTCGACAGGAGGTTCCGACGCCAGGTGCTCGGCAAGCCCGAATCGCTCGAGCCGTCCGATGCGGTCTACTACCACCCGACCCACACCTGGGCCCGGGTCGATTCGGCACGCGTCTCGATCGGCATCGACGAGTTCACCCATGCGCTTGTCGGAGACATGGTCAGCGGGATCGAGTGCAAAGACGTCGGCGAGGATCTCGAGAGCGGCGACAACGTCTGGACGATCCGGTGCGGGGATCGGTCGCTGGAGCAGATCATGCCCATCGGCGGCACGGTGATCGAGGTGAACACGAGACTGATCAGGAATCCCTCCTTGATCGCGACCGAGCCCGTGGAAAACCTCTGGGTGGTCAAGATCAAGCCCACGGCGCCGGTGAAGGACTTCAAGTCCATGCTCTCGCTGGACCATCTCCGGAAATGGAACGAGAAGGTCAAGGACCGGATCCTGGCGAGGTTCTGCACCGAAGCGGGCCTGGTGGCGGCGGACGGCGGCGACTTCGTCCCGGACCTCGCCGCGAGGCTCTCACCCGCGCAGTGGAGCCAGCTGGTGGACCAGGAATTCAAGTGAGGGAACGGTTTGAACGTCTGACGCAGCGCGAAAAAAGAAAGGGGCGACCCCGCGGGGTCGCCCCTGCACCTCTAAAAGCAGCCTGAAATCCGCCGGCTGAAATCTGAAATCGACAGTCGACCTTGGACTTTGGACTTTCGGCTTTCGACGTGCAACCCGATCCAGGAATCTCACGGCGACCGCTCCACCTCCCGCACCTTGACCTCCGCCGGGCGGAGCGCGCGGACCAGCGCATCCAGGATGGGGCGGGGGTTCTTCGGGCCGCAGGTGAAGATGTCCAGCGCGAGATAGCCGAGCTCCGGATAGGTGTGGACCGCCGCGTGCGACTCGGCCAGCAGAATCACGCCCGTGAAGCCGCCCCCCTCGAAGCGGTGCACCACCGACTCCAGGCAATGGAAACCGCCCTCCGCCAGCGCGCCGCCCAGGATCTTCATCAGCCCCTCGGCGTCCCGCACGCCCTCGCCTTCCGGGCTCTTCACGTCCGCGATCAGGTGCCTTCCCACCGGTCTCTCTTCAGCCATGGCGACCTCATTCCAGGTAGCGGTGGTAGTCCCACTCGTACAGCCGCCACACGACCGGGTCGTCCAGGCGGCTCACCGGGACCTCCTCGCGGGCCATGTCCGCCGGAAAGGCGAACAGCCCCGGAAGGAGATCCTCCGTCAAGTACCGCGTGGGTACGGATAGCCGGATCGCCTCGACCTCCGGCGCGGCCGCGGAAGCCACCGCGAACCCCCACGTGCCGAAGGTGGGGACCACCGTGTGGTAGGGGAGGACCTGGAAGGTCCTCCCCGGTTCCGGGCCGCAACGGGCGGACTCGATGGTCCGGACGATGCACCAGAAAGCCTTGCGCGAGCGGAAGGGGCTGGTGCACTGGCACCCCAGCGTCCCGCCCGAGGCGACGTGGCGCCCCACGAGATTGAAGAACGCCCGGGAGTAGAGCTTGCCGAGGGCCGGGCGGCTGGGGTCGGGAAGGTCCATCAGGACCACGTCCCACCGGTCCGTCGTTTCCTCGAGAAAACGCATGGCGTCCTCGTTGTGGATGCGAAGGCGCGGGTCGGAAAGCGCCCCGGCGTTCAGCGAGGTGAGCAGCGGGTTCGTGCGGAAGAGCCTTGTCACCGCGGGATCGATGTCCACGAGATCCACGCGGTCCACCTCCGCGTACTTGCAGACCTCCCGGCAGGCCAGACCGTCGCCGCCGCCGAGGATCAGCACGGCGTCCCGCCGGTCGGCCAGGCTCATGGCGGGGTGGACCAGCGCCTCGTGGTAGCGGTACTCGTCCACGCTGGAGAACTGCAGGTGCCCGTCGAGGTAGAGCCGGACGTCGTCCCGCCACCGCGTGAGCACCAGGCGCTGGTGCGGGGTGTCCTCGGCGTAGATGATCTCGTCCTGGTAGAGGCGGTTCTCGAGGGTCGAGACCAGGTCCCCCGCGGCCACGAGGCCGGCGATCAGGAGCCCCAGGGCGGAGACGACGAGAGCGAGCAGCGCGCGCGGCCGGCGGACGCCCGCCCGCAGGCGCCAGAGCAACAGCCCGCCGACGGCGACGTTGGCGAGCCCCATGACCAGTCCCGCGCGGGCGATCCCCAGAAAGGGAAGGAGGAGGAAGGGGAAGAGGACGGAGGCGGCCAGCGCCCCGACGTAGTCCGCCGTCAGCACGTTGGCCAGCGTGATGCGAAGCGAGCCCGTGTCCTTGAGGATGCGGACCACCAGCGGGATCTCCAGGCCCACCAGCACGCCCACGCCGCCCACGAGCCCCAGCATCGCCGGGACGTAGTAGTCGGTCAGCGCGAAGACGGCGAACCCGACCAGGGCCACCGACCCGCCGACCAGGCCCACGCCGGTCTCCACCGCGATGAGGGTCCCGAGCAGGTCGCGGCGGACGAATCGCGAGAGGAACGACCCCGCGCCCATGGCCGTGAGGAAGAGGCCGATCACGATGGAGAACTGGGTGACCGAGTCGCCCAGAAGATAGCTCGAGAGTGCGCCGGCGATCAGCTCGTAGACCAGACCGCAGACCGCGATCACGAAGACGCAGGCCACGAGCACCGGGCCCGCGGAGGGGGAAAGGCTCTTCTCGTTCGATGTTTCTTGCTGCATGGCTCGGACCCAGCGCCGCATGCGGCTCGAGGTGTCGATCAGGGATTCCAGATTTCAGGCATCAGATTCCAGATTTCAGCCGTCCGATTTCAGATTCCCGTAGGGCGAACGCAAGATCCTTCCGTCAAAACGGAAAGGCCGCAGAGGTTCCCCCCGGCTGAGCCCGCGCCCCGTTTTGCCAGCGAGACGCCCGCGCCCCCGGTCGCGGGCGAATACATGAATCCACGAATATTCCATTTCCCATTTCCCACACCTCTCTGCCTTCGCCCCGCTCACGTGATCGCGGCCGCGAGCAGGACGGCGAGGGCGATCAGCGTGCAGCCCACGATGATCCCCAGCGAGATGTTCTGGTCCTCCTCGATCTCCTTGCGGATGGAGAAGGGCGTCACCTTCTCCATCAGCCAGATGCTGAACCCGAACAGGATCAGGCCCACGAGAAAATAGACCACGGTGGGCAGCAGCTGCCAGAACTCGTTCTGGATGTTCTCCGGCATCCCGACGTCCTCCAAACTTGGGTTCGAGGGACTCGACGAGGCGAGACGTCATTTCCCCCGGAACGTTCCTCCGCCGACGAAGTAGCGCCCGTGCCGGTAGCGGTGGCCGGAGTGGCCCGTCCGGGACGAGCCTTCCCGGATGCTCACGGGTTTCTTCATCGGCTTTTGCAGTCCGATGCCGGCGCTGCTGGCCCAGGCCGCGGCAGCCAGGGCGCCGACCAGGCCGGCCACCAGGACGGGAATCCACTTGCTCATGGTCGCCCCCTTCCGCGCGGGGTCAGTCGTCCGTTTCGAACAGGCTCTCGCCCCAGCGCTTCTTCTCGAACAAAAACCGCCGGAAGACCTCCACGCCGGCGGCGATCAGGCAGAGGATCGCCCCGGCGAGGTAGTACCGTACGAGCACGGCGCCCTCCCGGACCTCGATGGCGACGGGTTTCCCCGCCTTCTCGAGGGCCTCGGGTTTCTCGCCGTGTCCCGCCTGCCCCACCAACAGGAAACGGTACGTGCCCGCCTCCTTCAACTTGAACAGGACCGTATCGGACTGGCTTCCCTCCGACCAGGACTCGCCGCCGGACGTGCCGTGGTAGTAGGACATCTGGGTCGAGAAATCGAGCACGACCTCTTCCCGGTCGTTGACCACGGCGCCGTCGAGGTAGACCCAGGCGTTGTTCACGTTCGCGGTGAACCGGGCCTCGCACACGGCGCCGCCCGATCCGATCTCGAACGGCGGCGTCAGGGTCTCCAGGGCGTACGCCTCGGGGGAGACGGTGAAGGAGGCGACCCGTTTCCCCTGCTGCAGCCAGGCGTATCCCGACAGCGCGAGGAAGACGAGCGCGAAGGCGCCCATCACCCAGACAGCCTGCCGGCGGAACGGACTCACGTCCGCGGGCTGGTTGGGCGCCACGCCCCGGGCATGGGGCAGCTTCGTCTCCGGGATGCCGAAGGCCTTGGCGACCTGTTCCCGGGGCAGGTACGCGGCGCGGAACCACTCGATCTCGCTCGACGTCCACTCGGCGGAGAGCATGTAGGGGGGGCTGATGCAGTCGGCGTAGGAGTTCCGATCGCCCACCCGGGCCACCCACGGGAGTTCCCCGTCCACCCAGATGATCTCCACGTTGTCCCGGCAGGTCTCGAAGACGGTCCATTTCCTTCCCAGGGCCCGGAAGCGGCTCTTGGGCCGCGCCCGGCGGGCCTGGAACGCGGGGGCCTTTTCCTCCAGCTCCTCGGCGAGGGAGAAGTGCCCCTTTTCCATGATCAGCCAGCAGTACCCCGCCTTCTTGGAATGCAGGAGGAACTCGTCGGAGATGTAGGTTCCCTCGTAGTCCTTCTCCTTGGTGCGGATATGCCCCGCGACGGCGTAGGTCTCCCCCTTCAAAACGCACGTCTGTCCCACCGCGAAGGGAACGCGCGGGCGTCTGGCGTCGGCGAGTGACCCGAGCAGGGAGGGCTCGCCCTCCGTGATGTCGAGCTGCGAGCCGCAGTGGGCGCAGACCACCGAGCAGGCCTCCTCGCCGCCGCGCACGGGCACGGTGGCGCCGCAGGAGGCGCATTCCACGCGCCGGAGCGTCAGGTCGAGATCGGCGCCGCAATAGGAGCAGGTCATCTGTTCCGCGTCGGGGTCCGGGATCTCGAGGGGGGCCGCGCAGGCGTAGCACTTGAGACCCTGGGTGCGGTCTTCCGACCGCACGACGCGCTCTCGTTTCTTCCCCGAGGCTTTCCGCTCGTCGGCGACGGCGGACGAGGCGCCGGCTTCCTGCGCCGTGCGATCGAGCTCGATCTCGCCGGAGCGAAGCCCGCGCCCGAGGAAGAGGCGCACGCCCTCCTCCTCGTATTCCATCGTGGCGAACTGTTTCCCGAGGCGGAGGTCGAGAAAGGGGACCGTCTCGCCCTGGACGATCTCGAAGGGCAGCTGTCCCTCGGCGCCCTCGAGCTCGGCGACGTCCTTTTCCTCCACGAGGAAGCGTTTTCCCGCGATCTTCACGCGGTCGCCGGGCTTCACATCCTCGAAGGAAGCGGGAGGTTTGCGCAGCTGCCGGGCCTTCTCGAGGGTGTACTTGCCCTCGTCCTCGCCGATCCACATCTTCTTGCCGTTCTCGAAGCCGAGGTACCACTCGTCCCAGAAGCCCTTGGCGTAGCCGTAGCGTGCGCGGCCGAGGACGGTGAAACGCTGGTTCTTGAAGGCGCCGGTGGCGCCGACGAAGAAGGGGCTGGGTGTGGGGTCGAGGACGGCCATCTTGCCGGTGAGGCGCGCGGCCTTCTCGTCGAGGACGATGGAGGAGTTGCAATAGGCGCAGACGACGAGGCGGGCGAAGCGGTTGTCGACCTCCAGTCCGGCGCCGCAGGATGGGCAGTTCATGGTCGTGCTCTGGAAACCCGTCACGGGAGATGAAATCGCCGGGGGGCACTCTAGGGCTTCTTCCGCGGCATGTCAATGGCAACCGTCAAAGAGCGTTTCGCGCTGCAAATAAGTCGTGGTCCTCGCTTCCTTTTCGTAGCTCCCCTTCATGGAAAGACCCAAGGGGTTGGATGGGGGTCTTGATGGGATGGGGTCTGGAAATGAGGGAGGGGCCGGGGTCCTTCCATCGCCGCCGGCAAGGGCCGTGGCCCTGAACTCCAGGCTTCTCACCTCGATTCAGGGCTTCGCTTCGTGTTGAGAGCCGCGTCGTCGAGGTGCTGCGGGCTGGAAGCCCGCGGTCCCACATGCGGCCGCGGTCCCGGTGCGGCTCCCACAAACAGCCCGTAGTTCGTGTAGCGATCCCGGGCACGGGAATACGCCTGTGGATCACGTTGATCCGTTTCGCCCGTAGGGCGATCAGGGTGATCAGGGGATCCTGAAATCTGAAATCCCTGCCGGTCCCCTGCTATTTCCCCGTGCCGGAGACGCTCATGTCGCCGAAGAGGATGTCGGGGGTGTAGGCCTGGGGATTGTACTCCACGACGTCGCCGAGGGCGCGGATGTTGTGGAAGTCCTCGTAGATGTTTCCGGCGATCATGGTGTCCATGCAACGCCCGACGGGCTTTCCGTTCTTGACGTAGGAGCCGATGCCCACGTTCATGGAGAACTCGCCGGCGAGCATGTTGCCGGCGTGGAAGCCGATGACGTCGTTCACGACGATGCCCTCCTCGAGGGAGCGGATCATTTCCCGGTAGGGGAGGGCGCCCGGCTCCATGACGAAGTTGGTGAACCGGGGGACGGGTGTCATCTCGATGCCCTTGCCCCACATGTCCTTCTTGAAGCCGTTGCCGGAGGATCCGCGGCCGGAATCCGCGCCGGTGGCGAGGTCGAAGATGAAATTCTTGAGGACGCCGTGGTCGACGATGGCCTTCTTGCGGGTGGGGACGCCCTCGTCGTCGTAGGGGACGGACCCCGGCGCGTAGGGGACGGTGGGGTCGTCGAGGAGCGTGACGAACTCGGGAAAGACGGCGTGTTCGACCTTCTTCTTGAGCGGGGTGAGTTCCTTGACCCAGTTGTCCCCGCTGACGCCGACCAGGACGCGGTAGAGCAGGGACCAGGTGGCGGAGGTGCGGAAGAGGACGGGCATCTTGCGGGTGGGGACCTCGACGTCCACGCGCGTCTGCTCGAATTCCTCGACCAGTTCGTCGACCTTTTCCTCGGGGTATTCGAACCAGCGGCAGGAGACGAGTTCCTTGTTGATGCCTTCCTTGCTTCCGGGAAACATGTGGAGGAGGTTGGCCGTGTAGATCGTCTGGTCGTAGGAGACGTCCGCGCCGGAGGTGTTCATCAGGTGGAACTGTTTCCGCTCCCGCTCGATGTAGACGTTCATCATCATCTCGGGGGCTTTCTTCTTCGCGAGATCGACGAGTCTCCATCCCTCGGTGGCCATGTCCCTCGCGGAGAGGCCCGCCAGGGCCTTGTCGTAGATCTCGCCGCCCTTGGGCGGCGACTGGCCGGGGAAGTTGAAGGAGACCTCGGGGCCGTGCTCGGCGGAGGTCATGGCGTCCTTCAGGAAGGCGTCGCGGTTCTTGCCGGTGAAGGAGCCCTTGGCCACGCCCAGGCGGCCGTTCTTGACGATCCGAAGGCTGACCTCGCGGACATCCCCTTCGAGGATGTCGTTGCTGATGCCGTTGTAGATGTTGAAGGGGGCCGCCTGGGTTTCGATCATCAGGACCTCGGCCTTGTCGGCGGACTCCGCGGCCATCTTCAAAAGCTTGTCCATGTCATCTGCCTCCGATCACGACGTCTTCGATTTTGATGTGGGGCCCGCCGGTGCCCGACTTGGAGAGCATCTGCATGTTGTACAGGGCCGCCCTCGTCTTCCCGCACCCGCCCCACTCGTTCATCTCGAAATCCTTGCCGATCATGGCGATGTTGCCGAGCGTCTGCAACACGTTGCCCGAGATGTTGATCTCGGAGACCATCTTCCCGAGCTCGCCCCCCCGGATCTCCCACCCGTGCCAGGCGCCGAAGGTGAAGATGTCGCCCATCGTCTGGCCCCCCTTGCCCCCGCACAGGTAGTACCCCTCATCGATCGAATCGACCATTTCCTGGAACGTCGAATCGCCCGCCTCGATGAAGATGTTGGTCTGCCGGACGATGGGCGCGTGCCGGTAGCTCGAGGCGCGGTAGTTCCCCGTGGGCTCGCCGCCCAGCCGGAAGGCCGTGTTGCGGGAGTAGAGCCGTCCCGTCAGGACGCCGTTCTTGATGAGGTACGTCTTCTGCGTGGGCACGCCCTCCTGGTCGTAGGGGTAGGTGCCCGGGGCCCCGGGGAAGTTTCCCTGATCCACGATGTTCAGGATGGGGCGGCCCAGCTTGAGGCCGATCTTCATCCCTTCCCGGAGGCTCGCGTTGTTCACCATGTCGTCCGACTCGGAGAGATGGCCGAACGCCTCGTGCGTGAAGACGCCGGCCAGATCGGGATCGCAGACCACCGTGTGGACCCCCGGCTTGATCCGCTCGGCCTTCAGGAGCTCCGCGGCGGTCCGCGCCTTCTTCTCCACCAGCTCGTGCCGGTCCAGAAGCCTCCGGTAGTCCTGGTCGTACCCGATGGAGAAGGAGGACATCTCGACGCGCTCGCCCTCCTTGGCGATGATCCGGCCCCCGATCCGGCACAGGAGGATCTCCTGCGTGATCTCCGTGCCCTCGGTGTTCACCAGGGTCTCGTCCGAGAAGCGCTCCATGTAGGTGATCGTCGTGCTCACCACGCCGGGGACCGACAGGGCGAGCTTCGCGTATTCCTCCACGAGCTTCCTCTTCTCCGCCTCGTCCACCTCGCGGGGATCGATGGCCGGGGTCGCCTTCACGTCCTCCACCACCACCGGCGCCTTGGCCAGCCCCTCCTTCGCGCGGCCGGCCCGCCCCATCACGCCCGCCGAGCGGCAGGCCCCGCGGACCGCCGCGCCCGCCTTTCCGATGTCCGTGAAGGACCGGTAGGCCAGGCCGCCGTCCTTCAGCGCCCTCGCCTGACCGCCCTCGATCACCGTGGAGGATACGCCCTTGAGGTTCATCTTCTCGTACTGGATGGTTTTCGAACGCGTCCTCTCGTATCGAAGGTCGGCGAATTTCCCGTCCGACAGCGTGAGGGCCTCTTTGAGATACGGCTTCATCGGACCTCCTGCCTGCTAGGTTGTGACCGTGGAGCGAACGCCCCCCGGAGCGCTTCGCACAAGACGAAGATCGTAGGGCGGCGGCGCGGGCAAGTCAAAGGGATTCACGCCGAAACCCCATCGAAACGGGCAACTTTCCTTGCGGATTCCGCCTCGAGCCGATAGAGTCTCGGTTTTCCGCACGACCGGAAACGATTGTCGAAGCATGCGACGAGGAGGAGACATGTCCGAGATCATCCGGGAAATCGAGGCCGACTTCCGCAAGGAACTCGAGGCCTACAACACCCCCGAAACGCCCGCCGTGAACCTGCTGGACGAGATCAAGCAGAAGTTCCTCGACATGAAACTGACCATCGGCGACAAGACCATCCCCACCTTCATCAAGCCCTACTTCATGACGAAGGAGCGGATGGACTACGTCCGCTACGCCCAGAATACGATGATGACCGTCATCGAGAAGATCGTCCGCCTCTACGACACGGAACCCGAGACCCGGCCCTGGTTCCGCCTGAACGACGCCGAGATCGAGCTCGCCGAGATCGATCGCGGCTGGCGCAGGGTCGTCTGGATCACCCGCAACGACGCCTTCATGACCGACGACTGGCTCAAGTTCATCGAGTTCAACACCGACAGCCCCGGCGGACCGATGTACTCCGACGCCCAGACCCGGCTCGTGGAAGAGACCCCCGTCATGCAGAAGGTCCTGAGCCGGTGGGAGACCTCCCACGACGAGTTCATCCCCCAGGTGCTGGACTGTTTGATCACCGCCTACCGCGGCTGGGGCGGCTCGAAGGAGAAGCCCAACATCGCCATCGTCGGCGGCCGCGGCTCCGCCACCCTGCCCGAGTTCCTCAAGATCATCGAGTGGTTCCGCGAGCGCGGCTACAACGCCGAGTTCACCGACCCGCGCGACGTCGAGTACGACGGCAAGCACTGCCTCGCCAACGGCATGCCCATCGACGTCGCCTACCGGCGCGGCTGGATCAAGGACTGGACCGACCACATGGACGAGATCCGGCCCCTGCTCAAGGGCTACGCCGAGGGCAAGGTCTGCGTGGTCAACCCCCCGCATTCCGTCCTGGGGGCCAACAAGTCCCTCATGGAGGTCTTCCAGCGGCCCGAGGTCCAGAAGAAACTCTACACCGACGACGAGATCAAGGTCATCG
Organism: uncultured Planctomycetia bacterium; assembly: GCA_964508045.1. Taxonomy (GTDB): domain Bacteria; phylum Planctomycetota; class JAKEIC01; order JAKEIC01; family CAZDSO01; genus CAZDSO01. The sequence continues at coordinate 35,367 of CAZDSO010000008.1, forward strand.
CCGACTGCGTGCCCTGGACCCGCCTCATGGAAAAGGGCAAGACCGACTACCGGGGCGAGCCCGTCGACGACGTCTGGGAATTCGCCCGGAAGAACCGCGAGAAGCTCATCCTGAAGCCCTTCGACCAGTACGGCGGCCGGGACGTCTGCATCGGGCCCCATGTCTCCGAAAGCGAGTGGGACCAGTGGCTCGAAAAGGCCGCTAGGAGCCTCTACGTCCTCCAGGAGTACGTGAAGATTCCCGAGGAGGAATTCCCCGTCGTCGAGCCCGAATACCGCTGGATGCCCAAGAAGATCAACGTCAACTTCTTCGCCTACAACGGGATCCACGCCGGCGGCATGGTCCGCACCTCCGATTCCCCCGTCATCAACATCTCGGCGGGCGGCGGGCTCACCCCGATTCTCATCGTGCACGGGAAAAAATCCTGAGCGGGAACGGAATATAACTGCTACCCTGATTCACAACAGGGGCGGGTGCGAGGGCACCCGCCCTTTTTTATTCGTCCCGGGGCGGCCGGACGACCCCGTCCCGCGCCGCCGGGAATACGGTTTTGGAGACGATCCGATGACCCTGAGAAAAACGGCTGTCCTTCTTCTTCTGCTGGGGGGAACCGCTCTTGCGCTGTCCGCCTGCAAACCCGCCGACGACGACGAGGCGAACGTCTCCGTCGTGAAATCCATGCTCGGCGAAAACTGGTCCTCAAGCGCCTGGGAGAACGCCTCCACCGACACCTATACCTACGACGGGTCCGGAAGGCTCGTCACCCTCACGGAGGAAAACTGGTCCGGGTCCGCCTGGGTCAACAGCGGCAAGGAGGTCTATACCTACGACGGATCCGACCGCGTCACGGAAAAACTCGAACAGACGTGGAGCGGCTCCGCCTGGGAGGACAACGAACGGACCCTCTACACCTACGCGCTGGGCCGCCTCAGCGAGGAACGCGACCAGAACCAGGTGGGCTCCGCCTGGGAGGACGAGTCGAGCTGGGACTACAGCTACGACGCCTCGGGGAAACTCGTCGGGGCCGACGGATACGACGAATCGGGCGCGACCCCTGTTCTGGACGACCAGATCGTGTGGACCTACGACGCGAACGGCCGCGTCATCGAGGAGACCAAGCAGCACGACAGCGGAAGCGGGCTGCAGAACTTCATCCTGTACGAGTACACGTACGATCCCGGCACGGGACTGCTCGATACGATGTTCGTTTCCTTCTGGTCGTCGGGATGGAGCGAGTCCCTGCGGACGCGCTACCAGTACACGGCCGGGGGACGGATCAGCCGCATGGAGATCTCCAGCGACCAGGGCGTCAACTGGACCACGCGCATCGACGTCGACTACAGCGGGGATCAGCTCGTCACGGAAACGTTTTCCACCTGGAACGGAAGCGCCTGGGCCCCCAGCAGCCGGCACACCTACAGCTGGGGCACCGCCGGCGGGCGCGTGCTCCCCGAGCATTCCCACAACGAGCCCCTGCGACAGAACCTCTTCAAACTCTATGGCGAGGAACTGAACCGCTACCTGGGGCAATGAGGAGGCTCTGGCGAGCCATGCGCGTCGTGGCCGTGTCGGGATGTCTGCCTGCAGCCGTGCAGGCGCAAGCCGAGACGCGGCGGGGAACAGCCCATGATCCGAGACGAGGTGCTTGCGGCACTCCGCCCGGCTGGGCTTCGTGCCTCACTACGAACGGTTGCACGTTTTCATAGAAAAGGGCATGAGAACCCGGGTCACGGTTTCTCTTTCCTCTTGACCCTTCCCGCCTTGCCTGAACATGAATGTTCAGGCAAGGGGGGGGATCACTTTCTCAGCTTCTTCAGCGCCTCGGTCGCTGCCTGGCGGACGCCGTGGTGCATCACCTTGGACGCCTTTTCGAGCGCTTCCAGGATCTCGGCGTCCTTCTCCCCGATCCGCCCCAGCGCGACCGCCGCGGCCTCGGCGGTCTTGTCATCCTCGTCAGCCAGGGACTTCGCCAGGGATCGCGCGGCTTCCCGGGCCCGGGGACCCAGCCCGCCCAGGATCTTCGCCGCGGAGCGGCGGATCGCCGGGTCCTCGTCCCCGAGCGCCTTGATGAACGCGGAAAGCAAGGGCCCCTCGTCCTCCCCCATCTTCAAGAGGGCGACTGAGGCCCGGAACCGGACCCGCAGAACCGGATCCCAGCACAGCACGGAAAGGGCGGGAATCGCCTTCCGAGCCCCGGGGCCCATCCGGCCAAGGGCTTCCGCGGCCCTCTCCCGGACCGATGCGTCCTCGTCGCCGAGACGCTCGGCAAGGCGCGGCACGGCGGAGACGACTCCCTCCCCGATCGAGCCCAGGACGCTTGCCGCGCCGGCGCGGATCGCTGCTTTCGGGTGGTCCAAAGCATCCAGGAGCGGCGCGATCGAGTCCCGGCAGATCGTCTTCAGCGCGCCCCGCGCGGCCGACCGGAGGATCTCGGCCTCGTTCCCCAGGGCTTCCACGATGAGGGGGACCGCTTTCCGGGCTTCGGGCCCGAAGGAGCCCAGCGTCCGGATGGCGGACTCCCGAAGAGATCGGCTCTGATCCCCCAGCACCGACAGAAGCACCGGGATCGCCAGCGCCGCGTCCTCCCCTCGGCCGTGGAAGAAGCAGGCCGCCCAGCAGCGGATGTCCGCCTCTTCCTCGGGATCGCGGAGGAGGTCCACGATGTGGGGAACGACCGCTTTCCTCACAGCGCCCATTTTTTCGTGGAAGAGAAGGAGAAAGCCCTCCCGCTGCCTTTCCGGGTCCTCGTCCCGGATCCTGTCGAGGCAGTACTCGGCGAGGAGGGGGACCGCCTCCCGGGTCGGTCCGATGCACTGGATGGCGTACATCGACAGTTCCCGAAAGACCGGGTCCCGGTTTTCGGCAAGGACGGCGACCAGATCCGGGAGGGCCGCGCTGGCCTTCCCGCCGAAAGACGCCGCCATCTTCTCGAGCGCGGAGAGGCTGGAAAGCCGGGCCGTGCGCGTCCCGTTCCTCAGGACCGGAAGGAGAAGCGGGATGGCCTCGGGTCCGATCTTCCCCAGGGATTGGGCGGCCTCCGACGCGAGGCCCTCCGCCCCGCCCAGCCTTTCGACCAGCGCGGGAATCGCGTCCCGCGCTCGGGGGCCGAAGTCTCCGAGAAGTCCGGCTGCATGCGCCCGCAGGCCGGGATTCTCGTCTTCCAGAAGCGCCACGAGACACCGGACCGCTTCCTCCACGGGGCCTTCTTCCTTGGGGAGGATGAACGTCAGCCATTGCGCCAGATCCCGCACCTCCTCGTCTGGACTCCTCATGATGTCGAACAAGGCCGGCAGGGCCGAGAGATCCAGATTTTTCAGCGCCTTTCCGATCCGGTCCGAGAGGCGCCGGTTCCCGTTCGCGCCGGCTTCCATTGTCGCATGGATCAGGGCCTCGATCCCTTCCTTCCCCATGGACAGGAGGCCGTCGATGGCCCGCTCCCGGTCCGCTTTCTTCTCGGAGAAGAGAAGCGCGCGCAAGGATTCGCGCCGACCGGGAGAGGCGGGCGGGCCGGTCTCCGGTTCCTCCGTCGAAGCGGCATCGGCCTCGTTCTCCGTCTCGGGTGGGGGGATGTCGGCGGGAATGTTTCCCGCGTGAGGAGCGTGGTGAGGGGCCTTCGGAACGTCGACCGCGCGCTCTCCCGAATCCCGAAGCGCAAGGCCCGCCAGAAGAAAAACCACCGGCAAGAGGAGCACGGCCAGCATGAGGAGAATCCAGACTCGACCTCTTCCAGGGCCCGCCCGTCGCGCGCCCTTTCTTGCCGATATCGCTTCGGCCGCCCGGGCTCCCGGCGACGCGGCTTCCGGACCGTCCGCCGCAAGCAGGGCGATCAGGTCCGACGGCGCCGGGAGCAGGTGCCGCGCCCCGGCGTCCCGCAGTTCCGCCTCGTCCCGGAATCCCCACAGCACCCCGGCCGGAATCATGCCGGCGTTCACCGCCGTCTTCATGTCCGTGTCCGTGTCTCCGACGTAGAGGATCGCGCCGGGACTCGCGCCGAGAACCGAGGCGATGTCCAGCGCCGCAACGGGGTCCGGCTTCGCCGGGACGTCCGGCTTCGCGCCGGCGACGGCCGCGAAGCGCGAGCGGGAGAGAAAACGCTCCACGCACCGCATCGTGAACTCGTGCGGCTTGTTGGAAAGGACGGCGAAGGGGATCCCGCGGGCTTCAAGGGCGTCCAGCATCGCGGGAACCCCGGGGTAGGGGGCCGTCGCGTCCGCCCAGCGCTTCCCGTATTCCTCCCGCACAGCGCGGGAGACGTCCTCCACGACGCCGGCATCGCGACGGTCCGCGGGCAAGGCGCGGCGGACGAGATTCCCGGCGCCCTTCCCGATCCACGGCTTGTACCGCTCGGGAGGATGGATGGGGAAGCCCCGGTCTTCCAGGACGGCGTTCGCGGCGTTCGCGATGTCCTGCAGCGTGTCGAGAAGCGTCCCGTCGAGATCGAAGATCACGGCCTCGAAGTTCATGGGGCCTCCACGGCTTTGCCGAGCGCCGACCCGATGAAAAAAAACCGGGGTTGAGAAATCCGAGGATGGATTGGAGTCCATCTTGAGACTTCGGCTTTCCCGGGAACCATGATCATACCGCGTACTGCCGGGCATGGATACATCGGTTGGGATTGGGAGGGCGAGCCGGCTCTATTCTGTGTTGTGGCTCGGGAGGACCCTCGCCCTCCAAGGCGGTCATGTACTCTTGTTTCTTCTGAAATTTCCGAGCAGATTGTGGAACGTAGAGCGAAGATCCCGGCGTTGCGAAGGAGGCTTTCTTGCAAGTCACGCAGGACATCCGCGTTCTCGTCTCCGCGCAAACGCTGCTTCTGAGACGGGAGGGGAAGACGATCCGCTCCTACGCCGTCTCCACGTCCCGTTTCGGCGTGGGCAATGAGGAAGGCAGCTACAAGACGCCCCCCGGGCGCCACCGCGTCGCCGGGAAGGCGGGGGCGGGCGCGCCGGCGGGGACGGTGTTCCGCGAGCGCGCTCGAACGGGCGAGGTCGTACTACCCGGCCCGTCCTCCCCCCTCTCCTCGGGTGATGCGATCACGTCGCGCATCCTCCGGCTCGAAGGCCTCGAGCCCGGCGTGAACCGGGGGGAGGGGATCGACTCCCTGGCCCGGTGCATCTACATCCACGGGACGCCCGAGGAGAGCCGGATCGGAATCCCGGCTTCCCACGGGTGCATCCGCATGCGCAACGCCGACGTCATCGAGCTCTTCGACCTCGTCGAGACGGGCACGGAGGTCGTCATCGAGGCGTAGCCGCACCCATCCCGAGGGAGAAACCCTGGCCTTCTCCTTTACGATCCGAAAGGGCCGGAAGCCTCCGGGGAAGGTCGGTAGGCGGTGCGCCCGGTTTTTCATCGCTCAGCGGGAAGCTTCGGACGTGCCCAGCACCTTCCTGAGTGCCGCCTCCGCCACGAGCCGGAGGTAGGGTTCCGGGTCGGTTTCCGCCACGCGCTTCAGTTCGGGCACGGCGTCCAGGGGCAACGGATCGAGCTCGCCCAGCGCCTCGGCCGCGTTCTTTCGGACGTACCGGTCCGGACTGCCCAGATCCACGACGAGGGAGGCGATCTTCCGCCTCCGATCCCTTGCGAGGGATTCGCGGTATCCCTCGTACCAGCGTGTCTTGTACTCGTGTGCGCGGTCGGCCGCGAAAAAGGCGTAGAGGCCGAGTCCCAGGGAGGCGAGGTCGAATCCCACCGCCGTGAGGGCGAGGTTCCGGACGGCGGGGGAGCCGGGTTCCCTGGCGCGCTCGTGCACGGCGCCGGCCAGGAAGGCGAAGCCGGCGGCGGTCAGGGCGAGGCTGGTGACAGTGGAGATCCGCTCGGCGTGGCGGTAGCGCTTGGAGGCCCAGGCGTAGCCGTGCATGTCCGCGGCGTCCTTCTGGAAGGCGGCGCTCGCGCCGGGGTCGCCGGAGAGCAGGTCGAAATGGCATCCGGCCGCCGGGAGGAGGACCAGGAGAAGAAGGAGCCTTTGCATGACGCGTGACCTCCGAGAGTACCGCCCTCCCCTATACCAGGGACGCCGCGGGCGGACAAGCCCCCGGAGCCGTCCGATCGACGCGGAGGCCGCGGGGCTCGCGGCCCCTGGGGTGGGAACGAGCTGGTAGAATGGGAGTGGAATCTTTTCGCGGGGCGATTCCACGACGCATGCCCCGCAAGGCCTTCGACCCCGTGTGGAAGCGGATCGGGGAAGAAGAGGAATCCTGACCGGAAGGAGACGCCCATGCCGCCGGCGAAACAGGCCGTGGACCGCTTGATCAAGGCGTTGAGGCTCGAGACGCCGCTGATCGCCGTGTACGACGGCGCCGATCCCGCGGCGTTCGAGCCGCTCGTCGAATCCGCCGGACATGCCTGCTGCTTTTCCTATTACAAACGCTGGCTCGAGGGGAAGACCCTCTCCATCGAACGGGAAGAGGCCCTTAAGGGCGCGCCCTGCCGCGGGTGCCCGGGAGGCCAGAGGGCGATGGGCCTCGTGAAGGAATACCCCTCCCACATGGCGCATTTCCTGACCGACGGGGAGGGCGCGCCCATGGGGGAGGGGCTGAAGGCCTCCCCCGATCTGGCCCAGGATTTTCTGGACCGCTCCAGGGCGCCCGAGGTCACCGGCGACCGGGTGCTGATCGGCCCGTTGCGGCTCGAGGCGTGGGAGACGGTGAAGACGGTGACGTTCCTGGTCGATCCCGACCGTCTCTCCGCGGTGATGACGCTGGCGACGTACTGGACCTCGGATCCGGACACGGTGCACGCGCCCTTCTCCTCGGGATGCGGGCTCTTGCGCCGCGAGCCGGAGAGCTACGGCGAGGGGCACGCGGTGATCGGCTGCACGGACCTGGCCATGCGCAAGTACCTTCCGCCGGCGCTCCTCTGCCTCACGGTCCTGCCGGGCCACTTCGAGACGATGCTCACGTACCCGGATTCGGCGTTCCTGAACAAGGAATGGTGGAACGAATTGATGAAGGCGCGGGGGAAAGGGTAGCGGGCCCCTGCGCCTCGATATGTTTTCGCGAGAACCTTTCCGGTGCTGCGCTGTTTTCTCGACCCTGATTCACATGATTCTTTTCTGATCAACATGATTCTTTCTGTAAAGGAATGGCCCACAACTCGAGATCATGTAGATCAGAATTGAAATCATGTCGATCAGGATCGAAAGACTTGCCGACTCCGGCTGTTTGCCCGTTTTGACGGCGGCTCTGCTTCTTTAGGAAATGTGGATGTTTGTGGTTTTGTGTATTTGTCCGTGGCCGGGAGCGCGGGCGTCCCGCCCGCAGCAACGACCGTGGGCGCAGGCGGGGCCCTCCCCTACTCCTGCTTCGAGCGAACCAGCTGCACGGCGCTTGTGACGCGGAGCCTGAAGCCTTCCGAGACCACGCTGCGTTGCCCAAAGGGCGCGAAGTCCGGTCCCGTGTGGACCACCTTCCCTCCCACGGTCATGGCCGTCTCCCCCTTCGTTCCCGGGGCCTCGGCCTTGCTGTAGATGTCCACCAGCTGGATCTCGGCGCCCCTCACCTGGAAGAGAATCCCGCTCACGCAGACGTTCCTGAACGTGTACTCGATCTCGTGCTCCACCGAGGATCCGTCCAGGAGATTCTCGAACTTCAAGCGGTCCCCGGACCGGGTGATCTCCAGAACCCCGACGGGAGCCCGGTTCATGTTCTCCTGGACGCGCGCGTACAAATCCCCGGCGCTCATGCTCCCGATGCTGAGGCCTCCCGCTCCGCCCCGGGCGGACAAGGACGAGAGCATCGATTCGTACCTGGAGATCCGCTTCTTGTCGCCCGCCGCGCGGGCGCACCGAAGCCCTGCCTTCCTCGCCTCCGTCAGGCCGACTCCGAATTCCACCTCCTCGAAGACCTGCAGCGCATTTCGGACCGCCGCGTCCGCATCGTCGTGGCGGCCCGTCCCCGAAAGGGCGTCCGAAAAGGGTGGGAAGGGGACCGCCAAGACCAGGCAGAGCAACTCGACAGCCATCGCCGGTGGTGGAGAACAGGACATTGCAATGGCGGGGGGGCGGGATTCTCCGGATTTCCCTCGCCGCCGTGCACCACAAAGGATGCGGAAGATGGAGACTGGGGTAAAAACTTGAAGTAGTTTGGGTATCTGAAGAAATGGGGCTCTACTTCGGGGCGGGCACACGGGCCCGCCCCAACTTTTTACCCCCTCACCCTTTCTCCCCCCTCGGACAGATCATCCGGCACGCCCGGTCGTTCCTGTCCGGAACGGGCGGGTCGGACGTGCCGGCGGTCCATGCGGGTCGAACCGCTACCGCGAATCACGAGATCGGCATCGTCTCCCGTGCCGTGGTCGAGGGGATCGACCTACTCGCGGAGCCGGAAGATGAGTGAGCGGACAGGATGTCCGCGGTCCGCGTTGCATGAATGGCCTCTCGTGCGGGGCTCCAGGCGGGACCACCCCCGAGAAGGTCAGAGCAGCGCCTCGGCGATCTGCACGGCGTTCAGCGCGGCACCCTTCAGGAGCTGGTCGGCGACGACCCAGAAGGCCAGGCCGTTGTCGAGCGCGAGGTCCTCGCGGATGCGGCCGACGAAGACCTCGTCTCGCCCCGTCGCGTCGAGCGGCATGGGGTAGAGCGCGCTCGAGGGGTCGTCGAGGACCTTCACGCCGGGCGCGGACGCGAAGATCTCCCTCGCCTCGGAGGCGGAGATCTTCTTCTCGAGCTCCAGGTGCACCGCCTCGGAATGGGCGCGGAGGACGGGAATCCTCACGCAGGTGGCCGAGACCTCGAGCGCGGGCGCCTCCAGGATCTTCCGGGTCTCGCGGAGCATCTTCATCTCCTCGAACGTGTAGCCCCCCTCCTCGAACTCCGCGATGTGGGGGATCACGTTGAAGGCGATGGGATGCTGGAAGGCCTCGGGCTTCGGCGCGGCGCCGTCGAGCACCGCGCGCGTCTGCTCGCGCAGCTCCTCCATGGCCTTCTGGCCCGCGCCGGAGGCGGCCTGGTAGGTCGTCACCACCACGCGGCGGATGCCCGCCTCGCGGTGAAGCGGCGCCAGCGCCACCACCATCTGGATGGTGGAGCAGTTCGGGTTGGCGACGATGCCCTGGTGCTCGCGGGCGCGGTTCGCGTTGACCTCGGGGACGACCAGCGGTACGCCGTCGTCCATGCGGTAGGCGCTCGAGTTGTCGACGACCACGGCGCCGCGCTTCACCGCTTCCGGCACGAAAGTCCGCGTCAGGCCGGACTTCAGCGAGGAGAAGACGAGGTCCACGCCCTCGAAGCTTCCGGGCTCCAGGGCTTCTACCTTCACCTCGCTCCCCTGGAAGGGGATGCGCTTGCCCGCCGAGGCCTTCGAGGCGAAGAGCCGGAGCGAATCCATGGGGAAGGACCGCGCTTCAAGGACCTTCACCATCTCCCGGCCGACGGCTCCCGTGGCTCCCGCCACTGCTACCCTGGCGCCCATGGCGGCCCTCCTTTCCTAGAACAGAAGTGTAAGGCGTATTTCGGATCCCCGTTTTCCAGAACGTCGCCGCCTTGGTTGGACCGCCCCTTTGCGGCGCCTCCCACAAGCTCGGCCGCTGAAATCTGTTCCGAGAATGTGGGAAAACAAGGATCGATGACCGCCTTGGAGGGCGAGGGTCCTCCCGAGCCCAGACACAGCCGGCTCGCCCTCCCAGTCTTCATGGTTTCTGGGAGAGCCTAAGGCTCAGGGCTGACTTCAATCCAGAATCCCCCCCCGTCCTTACCCCCACCCGTCCGCGTAGAACGCGCCGCGGGTCAGGCTCCCCTCGAAGTTCCCCTCCGCGTCCTCCCGCACGGCCACCACGTCGTAACGAAGCTTCTGACCGTCCAGACGGTTCCGCGCGACGTACCCCTTCGCCGCGCGGACGATCCGCCGGATCTTGTTCGGGTTCACCGCTTCCTCGGGCGAACCGGCGGAGAAGGACCGGCGCGTCTTCACCTCCACGAAACAGATCGTGTCTCCCTCCAGCGCCACGATGTCGATCTCGCCGAGGGCCGAACGCACGTTCGCGTCCAGGACCCGGTAGCCCTGTTTCTTCAGGAAACGACGCGCGAAATCCTCGCCGCGCTTTCCGCGGTCCTCGTTCCCGCCTTTTCCTTTTCGGAACATGGCGAACGGAGTTCCAGTAGATTCGAAAAGCAAAGGCATCGGGTTCGGGATTTCAGATTGGAGATTTCAGCATGTTGCCTTTGACATCCGCTGAAATCTGACGGCTGAAATCCGGAATCTGCAATCCCCAGCGGTGCTGTCCGCCGAACCTTGGGTTTCACCGAACGGGAAGGATCAATCCGCCTTCTCTTCCGGCGGCTCCTCGGGGACCGGCGCGCTCTTCCGCTTCTTCGCCTTCGCCTTGCCCGCGGTCCAGGCCCTCTCCTTCACGCGGGTCCCCTTGCCGACGCGCGAGCGGAGGTAGTAGAGCTTCGCGCGCCGGACCTTGCCCTTCTTCTTCACCTTCACGTCCACCACGGAAGGCGCGTGGAGGGGGAACGTGCGCTCGACGCCCTCCCCCTGCACGATGCGGCGGACGGTGAAGTTCCGCCGGATGTCCCCGCCGCGCAGGCGGATCACCGTCCCCGAGAACACCTGGATGCGGGTCTTGTCGCCTTCGCGGATCTCGACGTGGACGTCCACCGTGTCCCCGACGTCGAACTCGGGGGGAGAGGCTTTCCTGGCATCGGCCACCAGTTCATCCGCCATCGTCATCTTCGTTTCCTTTCAGCAGGTCGGCCCGTCGCTCCCGGGTCCTGGCCAGGGCCTTCTTCCGTCTCCACGTCTCGATCCGGGCGTGGTCGCCCGACAGCAACACCGCGGGAACGGCGAGCCCGCGGAAGACCTCCGGCCGCGTATAGTGCGGGTGGTCCAGAAGCCCGTCCTCGAAACTCTCCCGCGCCGCCGAAGCCTCGTCCCCGAGAACCCCGGGAAGAAGCCTCACCACCGCGTCCGTCACCGCCATCGCCGCGACTTCACCGCCCGTCAGGACGAAGTCGCCCAGCGAGATCTCCTCCGGCTCGAGCAGGTCCCGGATGCGCTCGTCGAAACCCTCGTAATGACCGCAGACCAGGACGAGATGCTCCTCCGAGGACAGACGGCGCGCCATCCCCTGCGTGAGACGCCGGCCCGCCGGCGTCAGGAGAACCACCCGGGGCGTTCCCGTCGCGTCCCGGGAAACCGCTTCCACCGCGCGGACCACCGGCCCCGCCTTGAACACCATGCCGGGGCCCCCGCCGTACGGGCGGTCGTCCACCTTGCGATGCCGGTCCTCCGTGTAGTCCCTGAGGTCGATCACCCGAAACCGCGCCGCGCCCCTGCGCGAGGCGATGGCCATCATCGAATCGCCGAGGAAGGGGCGGAACATGTCCGGAAAGATCGTGATGATGTCGATCCGCATTCCTTCATCCCCTTCTCCCGCTTGCCTCGCCGGCACGTGCCGCAAAGCGGACATTGAAACAGTTTCTGGAAAAGCATAATTGGTGGGTGTATAGAGTATTAGAGCGTGTCGCTAAAGTTGCGGTTCCCTCCAAATATTTGCAGGATATATTCCGCGAATTTGGCATTGAAAGTGTTATGATACCGCCTCTGGAAAAATGGAGTACTTTTAAATTTACCAAACGCGAAAAAATACATCCGGTTATTTTAAGCAATCGCTATTTAGAGCCGATT
>CAZDSO010000009.1:0-46466 GCA_964508045.1 uncultured Planctomycetia bacterium
AGGCCGGAGCAGGCCGGCGGACCTCGAAAATGACTACAGCGCGAATACCTCATCCGGGCCTCGAAGCCGAAAGGGTCGAGTGAAGGAGTGATTGGGTGGTTGGGTGGCTGGGTGGCTGAGTGGGTAAACGGGCGGCGGCTCATCCCGGCCCCTTCCCGCGGGTCGAGACGGCGAAGCCCGCGTCCTCGATCATCCGGACGTCGTCCTCGACGCGCCGTCCCGCCGTGGTCAGGTAACCCCCGATCATGAGGCCGTCCGCCCCGGCCAGGAGGAGCCAGGACTGCAGGTCCCGCAGGTTGACCTCCCGCCCCCCCGCGATGCGGATCTCCCCGCCGGGCATCATCAGCCGGGCCGCCGCCGTGATGCGCACCCCATCGAGCGCCGAGAGCTCCTGCAGGCCCGCAAGCGGCGTTCCCTCCACGGGGTGCAGGAAGTTCAGCGGCACGGAGTCCACCTCGAGCGAGCGGATCGCCTCCAGCAGCTCCACGCGCTGTTCGTTCGTCTCGCCCAGCCCGAAAAGCCCCCCCGAGCAGGTGCGAAGCCCCGCCTCCTTCGCGGCCTCGATCGTCTTCACGGATTCCGACCACGCGCGCGTCGTGCAGATCCGGCGGTAGAAGCTCTCCGCCGTTTCCAGGTTGTGATGATAGCGGGACAGGCCGGCGTCCCGCAGGCGTTCGAGGACGCTCCGGCCGAGGATGCCGAGCGAGGCGCAGGGCTCGACGCGGCCCTCGCGGGCGATGGACCCGAGGGCCTCGCAGACGGAAGCGATCTCCCGGTTTCCCGCCAGCCTCTTGCCCGAGGTCACGATGCTGAATCGCGCCGCGCCGTCGCCGGCCGCCTCCCGGGACGCACGGATCATCGCCGCGGCCTCGACCAGGGGATGGCGCTCGATCGCGGCGCGGGAGACGGACGACTGGGCGCAGAAGGCGCAATCCTCGGGGCAGGCGCCGCTCTTGGCGTTGAGGATGGCGCACAGGATCACCTCCCGGCCGCGCCGCTCGCGCCGGACGCGGGAGGCGCGGGCGAGGACGTCGGCCAGGTCGGGTCCCTCGGCGTCCAGGATCGCCAGGGCTTCGGAGGCGTCGATGCCTTTCATCGTCGCGGCAACTCCACGGAACCCGCGCGGTACCCTTCCAAATCCAGCGAGCCATACCGGTAGCCCGCCCGTTTCAGCGCCGAGGCGATCGATCCGCGGAACGCCGGCGAGACGGCCCGCGCGATCTCGTCCTCCCCCACTTCCACGCGGGCCAGCGCGCCGTGGTCGCGGACGCGGAACACGGTGAAGCCGAGGGAATGCAGGGCGCGCTCGGCTTCCTCGATGCGGGTGAGGCGCTCGGGCGTGATCGGCTCGCCCGCCGGGATGCGCGTGGCGAGGCACGTCTGGGCGGGGCGGTCCCAGAACGGGAGCCCCCGCTCCCGGGCCAGGGCGCGGACGTCCTCCTTGGCGAGCCCCGCCTCCGCGAGCGGGGCGCGGACGCCCAGCGCCTTCGCGGCGCTTCGGCCGGGCCGGTCCTCGCCGAGGTCGTCCGCGTTGGATCCCTCGAGGACGGCCTCGAGCCCCTCGTTTTCGGCGAGGTCGAGAAGGGCCTCGAAGATCCGGCGCTTGCAGAGGCGACACCGGTCCGGCGGGTTGGCCCGGAAGCGCGGATCGTCCATCAGGCCCGCCTCGAAGACGCGATGCCGGACGCCGATCCGCGAGGCGGCGGCGCGGGCCGCTTCGGCCTCGGATCGCGGCACCACGGCCGACAAAGCGGTCGCGGCGAGAACGCGTTCCCCCAGGGCCTCGGCCGCGCACGCGAGGAGGAAACCGCTGTCGACCCCGCCGGAGAGGGCCACCACCGCTCCGTCCAGGGCCTGGAGATTTTCGAGCAGGGCTTGGCGTTTTCGATTCATGGCTCGAAGAGCCAGGTGCTCACGTAGCGTTCCCCGGTGTCGGGCAAGAGGACCACGATCCTCTTGCCCTCGCTGGCGGGGCGGGACGCCACGTCCAGGGAAGCGTGGAGGGCGGCGCCGGAGGAGAGGCCGGCGAGAAGGCCTTCCTCCCGGGCGAGGCGCCGGGCGCCTTCGGCGGCGTCCTCGTCGCGAACGGCGATGACCTCGTCGACGAGCTCCCGCCGGAGGACCGCGGGCACGAAGCCGGCCCCGATGCCCTGGATCTTGTGGGGGCCGGGTTTGCCGCCCGAGAGCACGGGGGAGCCGGCCGGTTCGACGGCGACGGCGAGGCAGGCCGGATTCTTCTCCTTGAGCTTCCCGGCCGTTCCGGAGAGGGTTCCGCCCGTGCCCACGCCCGCCACGAAGACGTCCACCTTTCCCCCCGTGTCCTCCCAGATCTCCTCCGCCGTCCCCGCGGAATGGGCCCCGGGGTTGGCGGGGTTCTCGAACTGGAAGGGGATGAAGTACCGGGAATCCGCCGCGGCCATCTCTTCGGCCTTGCGGATCGCGCCGGGCATGCCCTCGGCCCCGGGCGTGAGGATGACCTCCGCGCCGAGGAAGGCCAGGATCTTCCGCCGCTCCGCGCTCATCGTCTCGGGCATGGTCAGGGCGAGACGCAAGCCGCGGGAGGCGCAGACGATCGCCAGCCCGATGCCCGTGTTGCCGGACGTGGGCTCCAGGACCACGGTGTCCGGCCCGATCCGGCCCTCCCTCTCCGCCGCCTCGATCATGCTCACGCCGATGCGGTCCTTGACGCTGCCGCCGGGATTGAAGGACTCCAGCTTCGCGACGAGATCGACCTCGAGCGTCCGGCCGATGCCGTTCAGCCGGAGCAGCGGCGTCCGGCCGACCAGCTCCGTGATGGATTCAGCGATCATGGGCGAAGCCTCACTGTATGGCCCGGCCGTTCACGAGATCCGAGAGCGTCATCGCGGCCAGGTACCCGCGCATCGCTTCCCCGACCCCCATCCAGACCTTCCGCGCCCGGCACGTCCTGGACCACCGGCAGGACGCGGGGTCCTCCGCGCACTCGATGACGGACAGCGTTCCTTCGAGCGCCTCGATCATCTCGTCCAGGCGGATCTCCTCCGGCGGCCGGGCGAGTCGGAAACCGCCGCCGGCGCCGCGGACGCTGGACACGAACCCCGCCAGCCGGAGGCGGTTGAGGATGGCGTGGAGGTATTTCCGGGAAAGCCCCTGGCTCTCGGCGATCGTCTCCATCATGATCGGCTTTCCGTTCCCGAGCTTCGCCAGCTCGATCATCGCGCGGAGACCGTACCGTCCTCGCGTGGACATCTTCATGACCGTTTCCCGCCTTGAACCGTCCTGGACGACGCTCCGGCATGCACCCTTCGGGACGCGATTGTATCGCACTTCCGGCCTCTTTGCGATGCGCCGTTCGCGCTGTAAACGATTTTCGTGATCCCAACCTTCTCCGCGCAGGTGTGGTGCGCCACGAGCACGGAGGCGCGGGGATTGCCTCGCGGAAATCGTCCGGGGCCGGAGCCGGGCGGGCGCATTCGCCCTGCCATCGCGGATGGTGCCGGGCGCGCCCTCGCCTCATGCCGGGGCGCGGCGGGCCTTGCGTGTCGGGCGGGCGAGTGTACCCTACGGTTGCGAAACGGATGTTCCCTTTTCTGCAACCACGGGAGGACGCGGCATGGCGCGGTTTTTGATCGCACCCGATTCCTTCAAGGGGACGCTGTCCGCCGTGGAGGTCGCCTGCCATCTCGCCGGCGGGATCCGCTCGGCGGACCCCGGGGCCGGCATCCGCGTGATGCCCCTGGCCGACGGCGGCGACGGCACCCTGGAGGCGATCCGGTGGGCCCGCGGAGGCCGGCGCGTGTTCCTGGAAGTCACCGGCCCCCTGGGAGACCCCGGCGCCGCGGACTACCTGGTGCTGGACGAGCGGATCGCCGTCGTCGAGTCGGCTTTGGCCTGCGGGTTGTCCCTCGTGCCGGCCGGACGGCGGGATCCCATGCGCTCGACCACCGTCGGAGTGGGCGAGATGATCCGCCACGCCGGCGCGTCGCCGGTCGACGAGATCCTGGTGGGGACCGGCGGATCCGCCACGGTGGACGGCGGGACGGGCGCGCTCTCGGCCCTCGGCGTGCGGTTTCTCGACAAGGCCGGGCGGCCGGTGCGTCCGGGCGGCATGGGGTTGTGGGACATCCACCGCGCGGAGGTGCCCCCGGCGCTCGAGCGGCGCTTCGCGCGCCTCCGGCTCAGGGTCCTGTGCGACGTGGACAATTTCCTGGTGGGGGAGGCGGGCGCAGCGCGGACCTACGGTCCCCAGAAGGGGGCGCGGCCCGAGGAGGTGGAAATCCTGGAGGACGGGCTGCTGCGGTTCGCCGAGGTCACGCTCGAGGCCACGGGGGTGGATCTGAAAAGGACGCCGGGAGCCGGTTCGGCGGGGGGGCTCGCCGGCGCCCTGGGCGCGTATCTGGGAGGGAAGCTCGTGCTGGGCGCGCCGCGCGTGATGGAGCTGGTGGGATTCGACGGGGCCGCCGCCGAGGCGGAGGTGATCGTGACGGGCGAGGGGCGCCTCGACGCGCAGACGCCGCGCGGCAAGGTCGTCTCGGCGGTCGCGGAGCGGGCCTCGGCGCTCGGGATCCGGTGCGTGGCGGTGGCCGGGCGGCTCGGCGAGGGATACGAATCCCTCCTCCAGGCGGGGATCGACGAGGCCGTCGCCTGTTTCGGCCCGGACGATCCCGACGATCCCTGGATCCACGCGCGGACGCATTTCCGCCTGTCCGACATCGGCCGTTCGCTCGCCGGCCCTTCGTGAGGGGACGCTCGCCGCCGGGGACGCAGAGTCTGAAATTTCTGAACCCTTCCCGGCCACGCAACCCCAAGGCCCTCTGCGTCTCCTGAAGCAGAGGCTGAGGCCTCGCTTCAGGGCCTCGCTTTGCGCGCTTTGCGTCTTTGCGAGAGAAAAGCCGCGGCATCCCTCTCGCGAAAACAACGTGATCCGCCCCCTACGGTTTTCCTTCCACGACCTTGTCCAGCACCTGGAAGGATTCACCGTCGTCTTTGAGCGCGACCATCTCCAGGGTGAAGCGCGTGGGTTCCACGGTGAGCCTGAGGTAGTGGAAGGGGCGCAGGGGGCCGTGGCGGAAGCCGTCGATGAAGCGGCGTTTCGGCGGATCGCATTCCACGGGCGTCCTCTTCCCCCCGCCCCCGCCGGTCGTGATCCAGCCCTTGCCGTCCCGCCGGATGCGCTCGTAGGCGCCGGAGGCCCCGGAGAAGATCCAGCGGACCTTGCGGGATCGCTCGAGGACGGGGACGAAGGTGCGGAGAAGCCTCCTGGCGTGGGCGGTCTTGCCGTTCGTATAGGGGGCGTGATGCATGAGGACGATCACGAGGTTCACGTTGGCCTCCAGGTCCGCCTTGCGGAGGGTCTCCTGAAGCCAGTCCCGCTGGTCCTTCCAGCGGCGCCCGAGGTCGTCGAGGTTGGTGTCCAGCCCCACGACCATGAGGTTCTTGTGGCGGAAGGCGAACCAGCGCCTTTCGTCGAGGGACCAGAATCTCTCTCTCCAGGCCCGGCGGAAGGGGGGCTCGCTTCCGCCCAGATCCCCGGGGCCGGGGACGGGGAAGAGGGGCGCGTCCGCCTCGATCAGGGGGGTGCCGATCCGGTCGAAATCGTCCCAGACGCGGCGGGCGGGCCGGCCGGCGACGAGCGCGCCGGTATGGAGGACGAAGACGGGCTTCTCGGAGGCGACGGCGCGGAGGATGCGGGCGGCGACGTCCGGATGGCCGTTTCCGGCGGCGGTGCGGCCGAGGAGGGCGAGGCGGAAGGGGAAATCCCTCTGTTCCGGAACGCCGGTGTAGCGGGGAGGGGAGGCGGCGCAGGCCGCGCAGAGGGCGGAAGCGAGGGCGATGAGAAAACGGGCGAAACTCACGAGGGCCTTTCGGGTTCCTATAACTTGTGCGAATGCAACTTTCCTCTGCGGGAGATTGTAATAGAATGCAGGTGGACATGGTTCGATTGTTCCGGGAGGTTCTCTTGGCGCGTTTTTCGCTCGCCCTTTCGATCCTTCTCGGCCTTCTCGCTTCCGCCGCGGCGGAGGAAGAGGTTTCCGAGGAGGCCGCGTTCCTGGAAAAGGCCCGTCAGAGGGTGTTGGACCACCCGGGACGGGGCCTGAAGTCCTTCTCGGTGCGGGTGACGATCCGGCATACTGCGGACCCGGATCTCAACCGGTACAAGCATGTCGCGGAGTTCAGCTACGCGTGGACGGCGCCGGATACGGAGGACTACTCGTTTGTCCATCCGGACGCGACGAAGGAGCTCCAGCGGGGCATCCGCCAGGCGACGGGGAAGATGTGGCGGGAGCTGACGGGCGTGCTGTTCTTTCCGGATCTGGCTTCCGCGGGGAAGCGGAAGCTTGAGACGGGGGAAGACCGCACGGTGCTCACGGGCGCGCTGGAGAAGATCGGGGGCTTTCGGGCGGCGTTCGATGCGGAGACGCTTCTGATGCGGGGGATCGAGTTTCCCAAGCTGAAGGTCCGCATCACGTACGCGTTTTCCGCGGTCCAGGACCGGCACCGGGTCGATGCCCGGGAGGTGTTCCACAAGGGCAAGGTCGTGATGCGGACGCGCTACGCGGCCTTCCGCAAGGTGAACGGGTTCCTCCTGCCGACGGTGATCTCGGTGAAGGCGGAGAAGAAGGCGACATCCTTCGATCTCGCGTACCTCACCGTGAACGAGCGGCAGGCGGTCGTGGAGGCGATGGACGAGCAGGAAGTCCGCGAGAAGGTCAAGGCGTTCGAGAAGGGATGGCGAACGTGGAGCGAGGCGGAGAAGATCAAGGAGATGAAGGGGCTCGCCGAGATCCCGCACGACCGGGTCTCGGCAACGATCGCGAGGTGGGGGCTCCGGGACCGGTCGGAGGCGGTGCGGGTGGAGGCGGCGCGCGTTCTGGGGATGATGAAGCGAAAGAACGTCACGCCCCTCTTGATCGCCGCCATGGGGCGGGAGGAGAAGAACATCCGCGTCTACCTCGCGGTGATCAAGACGCTGGGGGAGCTCGATGACCCGCGGGCCGTCAAGCCCCTCTCCACCGACTGGTGGAACCAGCGGATCGGCGAGTACGCCGTCGCCGCGGCCAAGGCCAAGATCGACGCCCTGGGCAACATCCGCTTTCACGCCTCCGTGGACGCCCTGATCGACGTCTTCTATCTCACGCGGGACAACACGATCTCCCAGTTCAAGGGGAACATCCGGGCCGCGCTGGTCAAGCTCACCGGCCAGGACTTCATCTACGACCGGAAGAAGTGGAAGGACTGGTGGCGGAAGAACCGTTCGAGATTCCGTTTCGAGTGAGCGTCTTGCTCCTCCTCGTGCTCCCCCTGCTGCTCGTTGCCTGCAGCACCACCCTGACGGGGACGCTTGAAATCACCACCACGGCCCGGGAAGTCGTCACGCATCGCGAGACGGTCCGCCTGAACCCCCTCGGCGACGCGCTGGAGGTTCCCGGGAAGGCCGAAACCGCGAGCCTTCGCATCGGCGACGGAGACGAGATCCCGATTCCCGCCGGCGCGAAGGTCGAGATCGTCGTGACCGGGATCCCGGAGGCGCCGGGGGTCTCGACCTCCGTCCGGGTGGACGGGAAGGCGGTCGGGGGGGCGAAGGGGCGGCTTCCCGTCCGCCTGTCCTGGAAGACGGTCACGGAGCGGCGCCTTCCCCCGAAGGTGGAGACGGTGCCCCTCGAGATGGAGCCCGGGACGTCCCTGGCGGTGGACCGGCGCGTCATGTACACGCCGATGCCGGATTCCGAACTCCTGGACGTGGAGACGGCGGTGCGGATCGCGGGGGACGACGGCGACCGTTTTCGCTGGGTGCCCGAGAATCCGCCGCGGGACGGGCGGGTCGTCGGGCGGGTGGAGGCGGAGGGGGAATGAGGGAGACGCGAGGAGAACGCGCCGCCATTGTCAGGCTTGATCGCAGGAGGCTCCCCGGGGTTTTAACCCTCGAAATCGCGCAGGGAATTCCGTAAGGGTCACACGGGCTCGAAAAGGGTGGCGCGCGGACGCGGGGTTGATAGAATTCCCGTTGTTTCCTTTTTTCTGACCGGGTGTGCATGGCCGGAAAAGAGAAACCCGCGGGAAAGCCCGACAAGGGCCGGCTGGGGCCCTTCACCCTCGTGCGCCTGCTGGGCAAGGGGGGGATGGGGGCCGTCTACCAGGCGCGCCGCGACGAGGCGGATGCGTCGTTCGCCATCAAGGTGCTCCTGCCCTCGATGGCGGGGGACGAGGAGATCCTGGAGCGGTTCAAGCGGGAGATCCAGGCCGGGCAGAAGCTGGACCACCCCGGCATCGTCAAGGTCCACGAGGTCGGCTTCGACAAGGGCAAGCACTACTTCGCCATGGACTTCGTGGACGGCCGGTCGCTGGAGAACATCATCGACCGGGAGGGCCTGCCGCCCGAGAAGGCCGCCGCGGTGATCCGCGAGGCCGCCGAGGCCCTCCACCACGCCCACGAGAACGGCGTGACGCACCGCGACATCAAGCCGGGCAACATCATCCTCTCCGCCGACGGCCACGTCTACATCACCGATTTCGGCATCGCGCGGGAAGCCTCCGCCGCGGCCCTGACGGCCGACGGACAGGTCGTGGGCACTCCCTTCTACATGTCCCCCGAGCAGGCGCTGGGCAAGCGCGAGGCCATCGGGCCGGTCAGCGACGTCTATTCGCTGGGGATCACCTTCTACGAGCTCCTGACCCGGACCACGCCGTTCCGCGGGGAGAACATCCACCAGATCTTCTCCAAGATCCTCCGGCAGGACCCGGTCCCCCCCTCCAGCCTGGCGCCGGAGGTGCCGCGCCCCCTCGAGATGATCGTCATGAAGGCGATCCGCAAGGAGGCGCACAAGCGCTACCCCACGATGCTGGATCTCGCCGAAGACATCGACCGGTTCCTGGAGGGGGACGCGGTCCGGGCGAAACCGCTCTCGACCGCGGAGCGCGTGACGCGGGCGGTGAAGCAGCACAAGGGGCTGTCGGTCACGGGGGCGGCGGCAACGCTTCTCGTCGTCGTGTTCATCGGCATCCTGGTCGCGGGCGCGCGGGCCGCGCGCCTCGCGGAACGGGAAAAGGCGCAACAGAAACGGGCCAAGGTGGAACGCCTCCTCGCGGAAGGCCGCGGAGCGTACGACAGCGGGGCGTTCACGAAGGCGCGGGACGCCTTCACGAAGGTGCTGGCCGAGGATCCCGACAACGAGAAGGCAGCGCACGGCAAGGCGTCCGCGATGGAGGCGGAGAACAAGCGGCTTCGCCGGCTTGCGAAGGCCGAGCAGCAAAAGAAAGCGGCCGCGCTCGTCGCGGAAGCGGAGGCGAAGCAGAAGGCCTTCGTGAAAGCCCACCTGCAGCGGATCGCGGCGCTGGAGGATCTCGACATCCTCCTGGACACGTACGGCCGCCACTACGAATCCAGCGAGATCAACCGGAAGAGGGCGGCCTTCGAGAAAGCCCAGGCGCGGGCCGAGGACGCCGCCTCGAAGGCCCTCGACCTCTACCACCGGGCCCTGCTCCTGGATCCCCCGTGCGTCGAGGCCCACCAGGGAATCGCGGCGATCCGCATGGATTCGTGCGAAGCCGCCTTGAAAGAGGCCCTGGAGGCGGGCGCGTTCGGGGACGTGAAGCGCCTCCTGCTCCTCGTGAAACAGCACGATCTGGAGGACCGGCACGCGGAACGGATCGAGGCGATCCGCAAAGCCATGGCGTGGAAGATCACGGTGTACGTGTCGGCCGACCCCCCCGCCGACGAGGTCCGCCTCTTCCGGGCGGATCTCGTCGAAGGAAGACCGCAGGAAGTCAAGCCGGTCGCGGCGGGGCGGTTCCAGGTCCCGCCGGGCTCCTATGTCGTGGAGATGGAGAAACGCGGCTACGTCAAGACGCGCCGCCCCTTCACCGTGGCGCGCCCCGCGCTGGGAAAGCCCCCCCCCGACCGCAAGACGATGTCCGTCGCGCTCGTCCGCGACGCCGCGAAGTACGAAGGGATGGTCTACATCCCCGCCGGCCCCTTCGTCATGGGGGGGGACGAGGGCGTCCGGGCGGGGCCGCGCCGCACCCGCGAACTCGAGGCCTTCTTCATCGACCGCACCGAGGTGACCTGCGCGGCGTACGAGATCTTCCTGGACCGGATCCACGGCGAACAGCCGGAACTCGTCGAGGCCTTCCGGCCGAAGTTCCCCATCGAGATCAAGAGCGAGAAGGAGCGGGAGGACTGGAAGAAGGCGTGGAAGCGGCTGGAGAGGCCGGACCCCTTCCGCGAGGTCAACGCCTACATCGCGTGGATCCGGGAGCCGGACGGCCGCTACAGCCCCCGGGACGTGTTCAGGGACTTCCCGGTGACCGGCGTGACGTTCGAGGCCGCCAAGGCCTACGCCCGGGCCTGCGGCAAGCGCCTGCCCACCTCGGAGGAGTGGGAGAAGGCGTCCCGGGGCGTGGACGGCCGGAAGTACCCCTGGGGAACGCGTTTCGACGAGAACCTTGCGGCCACGCAGAAGGTTCCCGACCCCAGCGCCCGCGAGTGGAACGGGTGGATCTACATCTTCCCTGCCGACAGCCTGCACGAGGGGCAGAGCCCCTACGGCGTCCTCCACATGGCGGGCAACGTCGCCGAATGGACCGCCACCCCCTTCAAGGGCGACCACTACATCAACCGCGGGGGAAGCGCCTACGACACGCCCCAGATGATGCGCTGCGCCTCCCTCGACTACACGCGGCCCGCCGACAACAACTCCTCCCTGGGTTTCCGGTGCGTGCGGGACGCCGGCGAGTAGCGCACCCCGTCGGCCCAAACCACGGCCGATCGCCGTGGCCCCGGGCCGAAAGCCCGCCTGGCGTTCACGCGAAGCCTGCCGCCTCGCGGCGGTCCCGGCACGCGCGGGCCGTTTCGAGGACGATCCGGGCGGCCTCCGTCGAGGCGCCGGGGGCGCCCAGTTGCTTGCGGATCCGGTCCAGGATCCGGATCTGTTCCCGCCGCGCGGGCCCCTCGTCGAGAAGGGGAAGCAGGGCCTCGGCGAGGGGGCCGGGGATGGGGCGCCAGGCGAGGAACTCGGGGACGGCGCGCCGTCCGGCCAGGAGGTTGACCATGGCGATGTGGGGGGCGCGGTTGAGCAGCGCGTAGAGGCCGAGCGCGGGTGCGGAGACGCGGTAGAGGACGACCATGGGCACGCCGAGACAGGCGAGTTCCACGGTCGCGGACCCGGCGCAGACCAGCGCAGCGCGGCTTCGCGCCATCAGGTCGTGGATGCGCCCTTCAAGGATGTGGAAGGGGACGGGGGCGTCTTCGGCGATCCGCGCGGCGAGGTCGGCGAGCCGCGGTCTGGAGAACGAGCCGGCGAAGCGAAGCCCCGGCCTCTCGCCGGCCAGTCGCCGGGCGGCCTCGAGCATCAGGGGGAGGTTCCGCTTCACCTCCGAGCGGCGGCTTCCCGGCAACAGGGCCACGACGTCGTGCCCGGGGGGGAGGCCGGCAGCCTCGAGCGGGCGGGGGTCGGGGCGGAAGCCGTGGAGGTCCTCGCAGACGGGATGGCCCACGAAGGTCGCTTCCACGCCCGCGGCGCGGTAGAAGGGGACCTCGAAGGGAAAGATCACCATCATCCGGTCGACCACCTCGGCGATACGGGCGACGCGCCCCCTCCACCAGGCCCAGAACTGGGGGGACACGTAGTAGACGACGGGGATGTCCATGCCCCCGGCGCGGTCGGCGAGGCGGAGGTTGAAGCCGGGGTAGTCGATGGGGACGACGACGTGGGGACGCCACCGTCCCAGGTCCCGGACCGTTCTCTCGAAGACGCGCACGAAGATCCGGAGATTCTTGAAGACGTCCACGAACCACATGACGGCCATGTCCGTGAAATCGTGGGCGACATCGCAGCCGGCTTCCGCCATGCGGGGGCCGCCCAGGCCGCGGATCTCCGCCGAGGGGTCGAGCGCGGAAAGGGCGCGGACGATCTTGGCGCCGTGGCGGTCGCCGGATTCTTCCCCGGCGGAGACGAAGATGCGCAGGGGGCGTTTCATGGCGCGGCCGTCAGGCCAGAGGTCCGCTTGCCCCGTCGGTCAGGGGGTCTTCTTCAGCACCGCTTCGATCCGCTCCAGGGCCCATTCGACGTCCTTCCACGCGATGGTGAGCGGCGGGGCGAAACGGATCACGTTCTCGTGGGTTTCCTTGCACAGCAGCCCGCGCTCCAGCAGGGCCTGGCAGAAGCGGCGGGCGCCGCCGGCCTCGGGGACGAGCTCGACGCCGATGAGGAGGCCCCGGCCGCGGACGTCGCGGACGAGGTCGGATGCGATGCCGCGAAGGGCTTCGAGGAACCTCCCGCCGATCTCCGCGGCCCGGCCGGGGAGGTCCTCGTCGACGATGACGTCGAGGGCCTCGGAGGCCACGGCGCAGGCGAGGGGGTTTCCGCCGAAGGTGGATCCGTGGCTTCCCGGCTCGAAGACGCCGAGGGCTTCGCGGGAGGAGACGACGGCGGAGACGGGCAGGATGCCTCCGCCGAGGGCCTTGCCGAGGATCAGGGCGTCGGGGCGCGCGCCGGGCTCGTGTTCCCAGGCGAAGAGGCGTCCCGTGCGGCCCAGCCCGGTCTGGATCTCGTCCAGGAGGAAGAGGACGTTCTTGCGGGAGCAGATGTCCCGGACGCGCGTGAGGAAGCCGTCTTCCGGCATGACGATGCCGCCTTCTCCCTGGATGGGTTCGAGCAAGACGGCGCAGGTGTCGTCGTCGACGGCGTCGTCGACGGCGTCGGCGTCGCCGAAGGGGACGGGCGTGAAGCCGGGGGTGAAGGGCCCGAAGTCCTTCCGGTAGGCTTGTTCGGTGGAGAAGGAGATGATGGTGGTGGTCCGTCCGTGGAAGTTGTTCCCGCCCACCACGATCTTGGCGCGATCGGGGGCGATGCCCTTGGTCCGGTAGCCCCAGCGCCGGGCCATCTTGACGGCGGTCTCCACGGCCTCGGCGCCGGTGTTCATGGGCAGCGCCCGTTCCATGCCGCACAAGGCGCAGAGTTTTTCGAGAAAGGGCCCCATGGCGTCGTTGTGGAAGGCGCGGGAGGTGAGAGTGAGCCTTCCGGCCTGCCGGGTCATCGCCTCGAGGATGCGGGGGTGCCGGTGGCCCTGGTTGAGGGCCGAGTAGGAGGCGAGCATGTCGAGGAACTTCCGTCCCTCGACGTCCTCGCACCAGCACCCCTCGCCGCGGGCGAGGACGACGGGGAGGGGGGCGTAGTTGCTCGCGCCGAAGCGCTCGCAGGTTTCGATGGCTTCCTTCGTCTTGTCGGCAACGGGGTTCATCGCATTCTCCAAGCAAGCGGACGTCCAGGTTCGTGATCCACCATCCTACTCTTCCAGGCCTCGCGTACGCAATTCCCCGTCGGATTGTCTTGACCCCCGGGGTGGGGATGGCGGAGAATACGCGTCCGGTGTGGGCGCAGGGGACATCCAGCCTGGAGGCACCATGGCGACCGCCGTTCAGAGGGACGAATCCATGTTCTCGGTGCTGGTGGAGATCGGCATTGCCCTGACCAGCGAGAACGATCTGGACCGGCTTCTGGAGCGGATCGTCAGCGAGGCCCGGCAGCTCACGCACGCCGACGGGGGTTCGCTCTACCTTCGCGAAGGGGAGGATTTGCGGTTCGTCGTGTCGCAGAACGAGACGCTGGCGACCCGGCTGGGCCCGGAGGGGGAGCGGGCGCTCTTTTCGCCCTTCACGATTCCCATCGACCGGAAGAGCATCGCGGGATTCGTGGCGAAGACGGGCCAGGTGCTGAACCTCGAGGACGTGTACGAGATCCCCGAGGAGGCGGAGTACCGCTTTCTGAAGGATTTCGACCGGCGAAACGACTACCGCACGAAATCGGCCCTCCACGTGCCCCTCATGGATCCGGGGGGACACGTGATCGGCGTGCTCGGGATTTTCAACCGGCGGGCGGCCGACGGGGAGATCCAGCCGTTCCGCCCGGCGGACGAGCGGCTGATCCGGGCGATGGCCTCGCAGGCCGCGGTGGCGGTGGAGAATGCGAAGCTGCACAAGGACATCCGGGACGCGCACCTGGACACGATCTTCCGGCTGTCGGTGGCCTCGGAATACCGGGATTACGACACGGCCAACCACATCCGGCGGATCAGCGAGCACAGCGCGCGGATCGGGAGCGACCTCGGGCTTCCTCCCGAGGAGGTGGATCTGCTCCGGTACACGAGCCCCATGCACGACGTGGGGAAGATCGGCGTTCCGGACGCGATCCTGCTCAAGCCCGGCAAGTTGACGCCCGAGGAGCGGGCGATCATGGAGCAGCACACGGTGATCGGGGCCCGGATCCTGGAAAAATCGAGCGCGAGCGTCCTCCGGGAATCGGAGGTGATCGCCCGGAGCCACCACGAGAAATGGGACGGCACGGGCTACCCGGACGGTCTGCAGGGGGAGGCGATCCCGGTCCAGGGGCGGATCGTGGCGGTGGCGGACGTTTTCGACGCCCTGTCCAGCCGGCGCTGCTACAAGCCCGCCTTCCCGCCGGAGAAGGTGATCGAGATCCTGAAAGAGGGCCGGGGGGGGCATTTCGACCCGGACATCCTGGACGCGTTTCTGGACCATCTCGACGCCCACGCGGAGATCCGGGCCCGGTACGAAGAGACGACCTAGGACTGTGGAGAGGGATACGATGGCTGCCTATGGTTCCGGAAGCGGATATCGACGGTCGGAATCGGGCCGGCATCGCGTCGGTCTGTTCCTGGATTACGAGGAATTGAAGAAGGACGCCGAAAACATGGGGGACCGGTTCGATCCCTTCGAGCTGGCCCTGCGGGTGATGGAGCTCGCGCGGGAGGAAGGGAGGGTGATCCTCTCGTCGGCCTACGCGGACTGGACCGACAGCGACCACGATCCCCGGCCCTTCCGACGCCAGCAGATGGACACCCGGCTGGTCCTCGACGGGGACGACTTCGACAACCCCTCCTGGCTTCCGATGTCGCTGGACATCCTGGAAACGCTCTACACCGAACCCCGCGTGGACACCTACGTCATCGCGGGCGGCGCGCCCGAGATGGAGGAGGTCATCAAGCGTCTGAGACGTTTCGATCGCAAGGTGGTCCTGTGCGCCAGCGGGTATTCCTGCCCGCAGGATCTCGTCCAGATGGCGGACCGGTATGCCCGCGTGGAGGAGATTCTCGGCCCCGCCACCCAGGACGGCGAGGGCGCGCTCGATTTCGAGCGGTACGACTGGGCCCCCTTCGTCCGCGCGCTCGACTGGCACGAGAAACGGATGGAATTCATCGGCATCGGGCTCTTGCTCAAGAAGATCCTCGACCACCGCAACTGCGGCTACACCTCGTATGCCCGCAAGCGCGAGATCTTCGAGAAGGCCAAGGACGAGTCCATCATCGAGATCTATACCGTGCCGAACATCGAAGCCGGCGCGGACCCCGTGTCCGCCTGCCGGCTCCACCGGAACAACGACCTGGTCCAGGAGGTGCTGGGGCCGGAAACCAAGGAGCCCGAGGAGCGGGGAGAGGGCGAGAAGGAGGAGGAGGGCCCGAAGGAAGAAGCCGGCGAGGAAGAGGGAGAACCGTGAGGGCCCGCGGAGACGAGGCATCCCGATAGACGAGTGGTTCCCGTGATCATGACATGTGGATTCGACGACCGCTTCCGCGCCCGGGCGCGGATGTCCGCCTTCGGGGCTGTCCTGGCCGTGGTCCTTGCGGCCGCTCCCGCCGCCGCCCACGGGCAACCCGGCTCCAGGCCCCTTTCGATCAGCCGCTTCGTCTCCACCGCCGACAACGGCTTCGGCGAGGAGGTGGAACCGGAATCCGAAGAGGATCTCGGGGACGTCCTGTCCGGCGACGAGGCGTCCGCCGCCGTCCTCCGGCGGATCCAACAGCAGCGAGAAGCCGCAAAACGGCAGGCGTGGCGAACCTACCAGGCGACCGAGCGCTACGCCTCCAAGAAACTGACCAACATGCGGTTCTCCTTCACCATCTACAACGTCGTCTACCGGGAGATGAAGGAGGGCTCCGCGGGCTGGGGCCACTACGACGACCTCTTCGCCTCGGGCGCCCTCTTCACCCGCATTCACCTCGGCGAGGCGTCCGCCTACGTCCCCACGGGCGGTTTCGAGATCGCCTTCGTCGGCGCGCCCTTCTACCACATCCTGCTGGGCATGTCGTACGAGGTCTTCACCGGGCAGGACTTCCTGGGCAACCGCTTCGACGACTGGATGTTCTCCTCCTACTACCTGGGCCTGCGGTTCAACCTCCTCAACGAATACACCGCGACCCAGCAGTTCGTGGAGATGTTCGAGTACGACGACCCCCCCCACATCCCCGGCCTCAACATCTACCTCAAGGGACACGTGGGCCTGTACATCCTCGACCGCACCACCTTCGAGGGAAGCCTCACCGGACCGGGGGACGGCATCGACACCTATTTCAACCAGACCCAGTCTTTCGGCTACTTCCTCGGCGCGGGCCTCGAATACCGCCTCTTCACCATGGGGTTCTTCCTCGAGACGGGATTCACCTATATCCAGCACCCCCGCATCGCCCGCCCCCTCGTCACGGCGAACCACTTCCGGTCCTTTCCCGTCTTCGCCGGCATCAACGTCTACTTCGGCGGATGACCTCGCGCCGGACGCCCTTTTGAGCCTCCCCTCGAGCCCTGTCGGCGACGTCCCCGCGGGGGCGCCTACCCGCGCCTGGGGTCCGACCACCGCAGGGGCAAGGGATAGGCCCTCGCCCGCCCTCGCAGGGCCAGGAACACGGCGAGAAGGAGAAGGGGGACGGAGAGGAGCCTGACCGCGAGGTGGAGATCCCGGCCCGTCCCGTGGACCAGGGAGGAGAAGAAGAGCGTCCAGACGAGGAGCGAGACGAGCGCCTGAACCAGGACGGCCTGGCGCGCGTGAACGGCCACGAAGGCGGAACGCTTTCCCGCCGTCAGGAGGACGAAGAGGGGGCCCGCCACATTGCCGAGGGGAAAGAAGAAGACGAGGAGGCCGGCGCCATGGGCGAGGGCGGCCTCACGTTTCTGGCGCGCGGAAGGGGCGTCGAAAGCCCCCGCAAGCCGCCCCCCCGCCGGTTCCCGATTCGCGTCTTCGGGTTCCCGATCATCCATCGTTCAATCATACTTGCCGGCGAAGGACTTGTAGGCGGGGATCTCGGCGAGATCGAGCCCGATCCGCCTGGCGAGGACGGCCACGGCGCAACGGAGCTGCTCGTCCTCCTGGAGATCGGTGACGAAGGGATCGTCCAGCCGCTCGGCGAGACGCCGCCGGATGCCGGAACGAAGCAGACGGCGCAGGTCCTCCTTTTCCGCCCGGGTCCTCGTGGACTTGAACCAGGCGTCGAAATCCGGGTACCGGCCCGGGTCGCGGCCGTCGCCTTTCGCGAGCGTCTTGAACAGATCGAGGTGCTTCTCGAGGTGCGCCTCGATGTACCTCTCGACGTGCCCGCCCTTGACGACCTTGTAGATCTCGTCTTGCCGCCAGATCTCCATCCGCCGGAGAGGGACGCTCCGGTCGGGCTGGAGGCCCGATCCCTGGAAGGCGCCGCTCTCGGGAAGCCTGACGTGTCCGACGGTCAGCTTGAGCGCCGTCTTCTTGCCCGTGGCCTGGAGGGGGAAGACGCGCTGGATGCTTCCCAGGCCGAAGGTCTCCTCGCCCACCAGCGAGGCCCGGCCGTGATCCTTCAGGGCGCCGGCGAGGATTTCCGCGGCGAAGGCCGTGCCCCCGTTGACCAGGACGACCAGGGGGAGGCCGGTCTTGCCGCCGGACACGGTGGAAAACGTCCGGTTCTCGATGACGTCGGGATTCCGCCCGACCGAGCGGTAGACGGCCGTGTTCTCGGGCAAGAAGGCGGCGGCGCCGTCCACCGCCGCTTCCAGGGACCCCGAGGCGTTGTTCCGGAGATCCAGGATGACGCCCTTGACGTCCTTCGTTGCCGGCGTCTCCATGGCTTCGAGAAGCGCCGCCCCCGTTTCCAGGGTCAGGATGGGCGCTCTCAGCACCAGAAGGCCGCCGGGAAGCGTTTCGGTGAGAAGGGTGGGGCATCCCGTCCGGGCCCGGTGGAGCGTGACCTTCCGCTCCCGGAACCACCCCTGGTGGTAGAGGGTGAGGGTCACGGCGCTTCCGGGCGGCCCGGCGATCTTCCCTTCGAGCTCCACCAGGCTCTTTCCGATGACGGACTCCCCGTCGATTTCCCAGAGCTCGTCCCCGGCGCTGACGGAGGCGATCTCGGCGGGGCCGTTAAAAAGGGGAGCCACCACGACGGGGATGCGCCGGATGTCCTCCCCTTCTTTCCGCCGGGGATCGATGCTGAGGAAGATGCCCACGCCCACCAGCTCGCCGCGCAACATGCGCGCCCTCCGCTCCATCACGTCCTGTGGGATGTAGGTGGAATACGGATCCAGCTTCATGGCCACGCCGGAGGCGGCCTTCTCCGCCAGGCGGGAGAATGCCGTCTTGGACGTGTCCACGTAATTCTCCTTGATCGTGATCCGTATCTCCTCGAGAAGCTTCTGGCGGAACACTTCCTCGATGGCCGGGGTATTGTTGAACTGTCCCCGCTCGAGCATGCGTTTGTAGTCGTATTCCTTGAGCAGCGACCGCGCCAGGCGGCCCCGCAGGGTCGGCTCCTCGGCGAGACGCGACAGGATCGTCCGCCCCGCCTCCACGTCGCCGATTTCCGCGAGCGCCATGGCGGCGTTGATGCGGACGTCCTCGTCCTCCGAATCGAGAAGGAGCTTCATCTCCTTTTTCGCCCGGAGGTTCCGCGCGCTTTTCCACAGCGCCTGGCAGAGGGCGATCTTCACCTTCGGCTCGAAGACGGCGTCCAGCCGTTTCTCGATCTTCTCCCCGTCGGTCGCGTTCGCCACGATGCCCAGGAGGTCCGCCATGAGAACGCGGTCCTCCGTGTTCTTCCCCTTCCGGACCCCTTCCAGCGCCCATTCCAGGACCTCGACGCGGTGGCCGAGACGGGCCAGCGCGAATCCCACCGCCACGCGGGACCGTCCGCTGATCTCCGGCCAGACGCCCAGCAGGTGGGGGGCGGCCCCCATGCCGAGGGCCTCGATCCGGCGGCCGGCCCGCCAGACGGCGTCGCGGTCCTCGCCCATGTCCGCCAGGATCTCGTCCACGCGCCCGGCCACGTCCTCGCCCGGCGAGCCGCCGGGGCCCTCCTGGCCCCGGGCGCTCTCGCGGAAGAGGTTGGCCGCCAGCGAACCCGCCAGCAGGACGAACAGGAACAGGAAGAGGTATTTTTCTTTTCTCATGAACATCTCCGGGACGATTCGGCGCGCCGGGAACGCGGCGGCGTCCCCGGCGCCACCCTCATGGTATCGTTTCGCCCGGGCGGTGCAAAGGAGCGCCCGAGGTCAGGACGCGGGCTCGAGAAGGCCTTCCTTCAGGAACTTCGCCATGCCCAGCAGCACGCGGGACCAGGGAAGATCGGCCTCCTCGATGATCTCGCCGGCCGACCGGGGCTTGTTGAACAGCGCCAGCAGCTTCCGCTCCGGCGGCGGGTAGGCCATGAACGCCTCGCGGGTGAAGAGGACCTTCCGGGCCTCGGGGCTGCCCCGGTAGGTCGTCTCCACGCCGCCGATCTTGCGACCCGCGTCCCGAAGGTTCTTTCCGTCCACCCTGGCCTGCATGATGATCTGGGCCAGATTTCCTTTCAGGGTCAGGCTCTTCGCGCCCTCACGCTCCCGCCGACGGTCGATGCCCCCCACGCGCGTCTGGGGCCCGGGCTTGTACCGGTACTTGGGTCCCGGCCAGAAGAACAGGTCGCACAGTTCCTCCGTGACCTGGGCCGTCAGGCCGGCCATCATGGGCTCCTCCGGAAAGTCTCCGCTTTCCGTCAGGATTTCCCCGACGAGCCCGCCCCGGTCCTTCTGGACGTCCAGCGCCTTGGCGAGGACCTCCTCGGTCAGGACCCCGTCGCTCACCCAGAAGCGCCCGACGGGGAGGCTTTTCCGGGGTCCCACGGAGGTGAGCTTGAGTCCGCTTCCCGCGAAGTAGAACTCCTTGGCGGCGTCCTCGTCCTCGGCGGACAAAACGCCCACGTAGCGGTGGTTCAAGAGATCGGAGAAGATCCGGTTGAGCCTCTCGGGCGTGAGCCTTCCGGACGATGGAATCATGGAACACCTCTTCGCTAGGTTCCCGCCAGAAAATGCTGGAGGGCTTTGCGGAACTGGGCGGCGCTCTTGTAGCGGCTCCGCGTCGAGATCGCCAGAGCGCGAAAGCAGATGGCCTCGAGCTGCGAGGGGATGTCCGGGACCAGTTCCCGAAGGGGGACCAGCTCGTCGTACCGCGTGGGAACCGTCACCACGCGGGAATCGGTCTCGTAGGGGATCTTGCGGGTCAGGCATTCGTACAGGATGGCGCCGGCGGAATAGACGTCCGAGAGCGGGGTGGCGGGCTTGCCCCGGATCCGCTCGGGGGCGATGTATCCGATCGTGCCCATCACGACGCCGGTCTTGGTGAGGCGCACGTCCCCCTTCAGGTATCTCGCGAGCCCGAAATCGATGATGTGGGGGACGTCGCGGTTGTCGATCAGCACGTTGGAGGGTTTCAGATCGCGATGGAGGATCTCTTTCTCGTGGGCGTACTCGACGGCCTCCAGGATCTTGATCATGATCTCCACGAGCCGGTGGTAGTGCAACGGCGTCTCGTAGGCCAGCATGTCCAGCGCGATGCCCTCGATGAACTCCATGGCGATGTAGTAGTGCTTGCCGGAAAACCCGTTCGTCTTCAACTTCACGATATAGGGATGGTCGAGATAGGAGATGGCCTCCGCCTCCTTGCGGAACCTCAGGATCTGGTTCATGGAATGCCGCGGCGTCGTGGGCAGGACCTTGAGGGCCACCACCTCCTCCGACCGGGGATCCAGGGCCTTGTAGATGATCCCCATCCCCCCCCGCTCGACCTCCTCCAGGACCCGGAAGGGCCCGATCTCCGTCGCCGGTTCCTCGTCCTCCTCCCTCGCCTCGAACGCCAGACGGTCGATCTTCTTCCTCAGCACCGGCACGTCGAGCGGCTTGCGCAACACGTCGCGCACGCCCGCCTTCATCAGCTCGACCCCCCATTCGATCGTGGCGTGTCCGGAGATCACGAGGATCGAGAGATCCGGCGCGATGGCCAGGGCGTTCCGGACGAGGTCCACCTCTTCCAGCCGCGGACCCTCCAAGTCGGCCACCAGGAAATCCACCTCCTTCTTCCGAAGGGCCGCCAGCGCCTCCCCCACGTTCGACGCCTCCGC
Source organism: uncultured Planctomycetia bacterium (assembly GCA_964508045.1). GTDB lineage: Bacteria > Planctomycetota > JAKEIC01 > JAKEIC01 > CAZDSO01 > CAZDSO01. The sequence goes on from CAZDSO010000009.1 coordinate 21,166, forward strand.
AACCTCCCGGAATCCGAGATCCGAAAACACGTGTCGGAGGAGGTCCCGCGTCTGGCAATGGTTCGAGACCACGAGGACACCCATCGTCGAGTAGTCCGGGCTCTCCGTCTCGCCCTGGGCTTCCGAAGTCGGATTCTCGTCACGTGCCTCGACCATCATCTCCCCCGCTCTCGAAGCGCCGACAGAGCGGCCCGAAGCGTCGGGTCCTCGTTGCCGTCTCCCGGGCCCGCCTCCGCGAAGAGGTCCGGCGACAGCCCGCGAGGGCCGCCCGCCTCTCCCACCGCGTCCGGAATCTCGATGCGCGCCGTCGTCATCTTCAATCCCCAGCCATTCTCCAGAAGCGCGATTGTCTGGACCGAAAACTTGCCGAACGTCCGGCGACCCGCGAGCAACGCACGCCCGTTTCCCCGAAGCGCCCCCGCCAGAACCTCGGCTGCGCTGGCCGTCCCCCCGTCCGTCAGGACCGCCAGGGGCATCGGCGGAAACGTCCCCTCGGAACCCGCCCGGTACACCGCGTCGGCGTCGGGCGCCCGTCCCGACGTGATCGCCAGGAGCCCTTCTTCCACGAAGAGATCCGCCGTCGCCACCGCCGCCTCCAGAACGCCCCCGGGGTTGCCTCGCACGTCCAGCACGAGCCCCCGCATCCCGCGCGCCAGAAGCGAAGAGACGGCGTCGCGGACCGCCCCGGCCGTGTCGCGCCCGAAGAACACGATCTTCACGTACCCCAGTCCCGCCGCTTCGTCGGCGATCCTCGCTTCCCCGACGCTTTGCACGCCAAGGGTCTCCCGGACCAGCGTCACGAACCGCGTATTGTCCTCCATGCCACCGAGGATCTTCAAGCGAAGTTCTTCGCCGGGAACCCCGCGGATGCGCGCCGCCGCCCGGTCGGCCCGCAGGCGATGCGCCGAGACCCCGTCGATTTCCAGGATGCGGTCCCCGGCCCGCATGCCCGCGCGCCAGGCCGGACCCCCACGCTCCACCGACACCACGCTCAACCATCCGTCGCGACGCCGAAGCCGGACCCCGATGCCCCCGAAGGACCCGCGCGCATCCTGGCGGAGCGCTTCCAGCTCCTCGGGGGAGAGAAGCGTGGAATGGTCGTCCAGGCTCTCCGCCATGCCGCGAAGCGCGCCCAGAAACAGCCTCTCGGGATCCACCTTCTCGACATGGCGCTCCCGGATCCAGGAAGCCACGTCGGCCAGCATCTCGCCCCGCCGGTAGGCTTCTTCCCGTTCCTCGTCGGCGCCGAGCGGCGCGTCCGAAAGCACCGAACAGAGAAGGAGGGCCAGAAGGACCGCGCCGGTTTTTCTTTGCGTGACCATCATGCGTCTCCCGCGCAAGACTCGACGACGCCCTCCGTCGTTCCGATCCGCCGGGGCGCCGCACAACGATTCTGAAGGGTGAGGGGGGCCGTGGCAAGGCGGGGCGGGCGCGAAGGAATCGGATGGGTGGAGACGGATTCGAACCGTCGACACCGGGATTTTCAGTCCCGTGCTCTACCAACTGAGCTATCCACCCGGCGAGATAGGAATGTACAAGGGAAGGGGCGCGGAGTCAACCGCCGGGTTTCGCGGTGGAAGCAGGGATTTTTCCACAGCCTCTCAGGCGGGGAGCTTCTTGATGCCGTACACCGTCTCCAGCGTGGCCTTGAACAGGTGGATCTCCGATTCCGCGCCCGCATAGAAGAGGCGGTCGAACGACTCCCGGATCAGGTCCAGACCCCGTTCCTCGTCCTCCTGCGCGAAGGCCAGCAGGGCGCGGTTCGCGAGCGTCATCCCGAGAACGTACTCGTCTCCCACCGTCTTGAGCACCTTCTCCGCCTCCGCATAGTACTTCTCCGCCTTCTTCGAGGCTCCCTCCTTGCGGTAGATGTTCGCGATCTGCATGAGGGTCTGGCCCAGGAGCGGGGAAGCCCCCTGATCTCGCAACTCCGAGAGAGCCGCGTGGAAATACTCCATGGCCTGGTCCAGGTCCTTCTGGAAGTAGCAGATCGAGGCGATGTGGTTCAGGCTCTCCCCGATGCGCTCCCGCAGGCCGTACTGACGAGAGACCACCAGCGCCTTGCGGTACTGGTCGGAGGCCTGGACGGCGTTGTTCAAGAGCAGGTAGGCGTGGCCCATCTGCATGTGGGCCTGGGCCACCGAATCCCAGTCGAGCAGATCCTCGCAGAGCGCGAGCCGCTCCTTCAGCCTCCCCAGCGCCAGGTCGAAATCCCCCTGGCGCCCCAGGGCTTCCCCCATGAGTCCCAGGATCCTGCCCCGAAGGCGCAGGGCGTATTCGGTCGACGTCTTGCCGAGCGCGGTGGCCATGCTGGAATCTCCTCTTCCGACATCCGAACCCAAGCGTTATACGAACTCCGACCGGGTGATCGCAACCCTCGAATCGAGGAATCCCCCCGCAACGCCGCGCCGGGGATCGCGCCCGGCGAACCCTCTTGAGGCTTGGATCGTACCCTGATAAGATGAAGTGGTTCGAGGCGGTCGTTGTCCACTTTTGTAGAGGGAAAAGCGCTGTCCCCAGAACGACCCCTCCCGACCTTTCCCCCCAACATCTTGCCGTGGAAGGAGATGGGCGGATTTTCCCGCAGGGGGCCTTCCTGGCATCGGGTTTGCTAAGTCCTAGGGGGTGAACATGAATACGCGTTTTCGAGCCCTGGTGCGCCTCATGATCGTTGCCCTGCTGGTTCCGGGCCTTTCGGCCTGTTCCCGGGAAGAGGAAAAAGAGCCCGTGGACGGACTCGAGATCACGCTCCCGGACCCCCCCACCGGCCCTCCCGGGACCTTTCTGAAGGTCGGCGACATGGTCCAGGCCCGAAAGGATTTCCGGGTCTGGCAACAGGGGGACGGGAACGTGCTCGTTCTCGGCGGGAAGGACGACGCCGGCGCCGTGCTGGATTCCGCGGAACGCTATGACTACCACGAAGGGGAATTCCGCGGGATGCCCTACCCGATGAGCGACGCCCGCGTCTTCTTCGCCGTCTCCCCCCTCGGCGACGGAACGCTCCTGATCTGCGGCGGAACCGACGGCGCTTCCACGCTGGACTCGGTCGACATCTTCGATCCGGCCACGCTGGAATTCTCTGCGGCCACGCCCCTCGTCACGCCCCGGAGCGGTCACGCCGCGCTGGCGCTTTTGAACAACAACGTTTTCCTCTGCGGGGGACGGGACGGATCGGGAACCGTCCTGGCCACCGGCGAGGTGTACGACCGGACCACGGGAGACTGGATCGCCACGGACAACGCCATGTCCGTGCCCCGCGCGGACCATTCGGTCACGCTGCTCACCAACGGCAAGGTCCTGATCGCGGGCGGCGTGGACGCCGCGGGCAACACGCTGAGCTCGGCCGAGATCTTCGATCCCGGCGCCGGGACCGGGCAGTCCGGGACGTTCGCGGCCACGGGATCCATGCCGGCCGCCCGCGCCGGCCATCGAGCGCGGATGGTCAACGGGGGGGCCTACGTGGACCAAGTGGTGCTGGCCGGCGGGTACAAGGGAACGGTCTCGTCCCCCGCCTCCCTGAGCACGGCCTGCGCGTTCGATCCGAAAGCCAACGGGAACGTGGGTGCGTTCACCGCGATCCTCCAGGGGATGGCGGGCGCCCGTCGCGATTTCACGTTCACGCTGCTCAGCGGCGGGCAGACGATGCTGGCCGCCGGCGGGAACGATTTGAACGTGCCGGAGGTCTTCGATCCGTACGCGCTGGGGTCGAGCAGCGGAATGGCCCTGGACGCGGACTTCCTCCGGACGCAGGACGACGCGGGGACGCCGACCTCGATGACCGCCGTGACCCACGGACGCACGGGCCACGGGGCCGCCTGGATGCCCAACGGCACGATCCTGCTCTGCGGAGGGGAGGACGGAGCCGCGGTCACCGCGACCGCCGAGATCTACAACCCGTGAGGACGGGCGCATACGAACAGAAGACAACGCGATTCATTCGTAAGGAGGGACCCCATGCGAAACGCCTCGATCGCCATACTCTCGATCCTGCTGATGGGAGGATGCATGAGGTACGCCGGGCACCGGAATCAACCCCCTTCCCGGGACCGGCAGGATCTGCGCCACGGTGATTCGGTCCCCGGCAAGATTCTCGTGCGGGATGTTCATACGGGCGAGGTCATGCTGATCGACGACCCGAATCAGCCCCCCCCGGAGGCGAAACCCTATCCGGCTCCGCCGCAGGATCGGCGCGTCGCGTCTCCCTCCCGGGCGCACCCCGCCCCGAGGCCTCGCCCCGGGACCCGGCAGGCCGAACAGCCGGTCCGCCGCCGCGTGTCCCGGCGTCCCGAGATCTCCTTCGCCTTCGAGGGATGGGCCACCGGCCTCGGCGGGACCATGACGGGGCACGAGGGGTGGAACCTGGGCGATGTCGATTTCGAGTCGCTCGATCTGGACGCGGCCGTGGCCGGTTCGATCCGCTTCGATCTCGCGTTCCGCAAGGGTCCCACCTTCTCGCTGGGGGTGACCTCCGCCGTCGGGGGAGGGGAGATGGAAGCCGCCGATATCCCCTTTCCGGATACGCCGCCCGTCTCGTCCCACCTCTACACGGATCTCCGCCTGCTGATGGTGGACCTCGACTTCTACCCCGTGAAATACCGCGGGCGATGGGGCCGTTTCGCGCTGCATACGGGTCTGCGCTACGGCCGGTCCGTGATCGATATCGAGGGCGAATCCGACTTCCGTGCCGAGGGCGTCATGCTGACCCTCGGAGGCGGACTCGATTTCCGGCTCTTCAAGAACCTCCTCGCCATGGACCTGGGCGGCAAGGTGGGCCTGGGCGCCGACTCCGCCTTCGTCCAGTTCGACCTCGGCGTGTCCCTGACCCCGAGCGAACGGTTCCACATGCGACTCGGCTATCGGGCCTTCGCCATGGCCCTGATCGACCGGATGGACGCGTGGGACGAGCGCTCCGTGGGCCTGGGCGGCGGCGGGCCGGCCCTGGAAATGGGCTTCACGTTCTGAGCATCCACACGCCCCCTCCGAGCGTCGAGGCCGCGATCCACTTCCCGTCCGGGGAGACCGCGAGTCCGCAGACGAGGTTGTCGTCCAGGCGCCAGGCGGGATGCTCGCGTCCCTCCTCTCCCAGGAGGACGACGCGTCCCTGCTCGTCTCCCGCCGCGATCCAGCGGCCCCCGGCCTCCACGGCCAGCGCCGGCACGCCGGAAGGAACCGGCGTCTCGACGACCTCCTGGTCGGTCGCCTTGACGCGGACGAGTTTCCTTCCCGACACCGCAATGAACACCGGCGCCCGCGAGGCGACGGCCGCGCGCCTCGGGCGCCCCCCCGAGAGCGTCCCGGTCGCGGTCCAGCCCTCCTCGCCGTCGGTGGCGAGCCCCCAGTCGCCCTCGGCCGTGACGGCCAGCACGCGTCCCGGGCCCGCGCGTCCGAGCGCGAGGATCTTCCCCTCGAGGGCGCATCGTTTTTCACGCAGGCATTCCTTCTCGAGGTCGACCTCGAAGATCCTTCCGGCGGAGTCTCCGATCCAGGCGCGCGTGGAAGCGAGAAACACCGCGCCCGCGGGGTGGGGCGACGCGTCCGCTTCCGGCGGCTCGAAGCCGGGCAGGGGGACGACGGGTCTTCTCGACCATCCGGCGAACGCGCCGAGGCGGGAGGCCAGGAGGATCGAGCGGCCCGGTCCTCCCAGGAAGTCGGCATCCAGGACGCCGCGGGGGATGGCCAGGCGCAGGGCGGCTCTCCACCCCCCTCCCTCCCGCCGGGACAGGATCACGGCGTCGCCGAACTCTCCCGCGGCGAGGCATTCCTTGCCGTCGGGGGAGAAGCGCAGGAAGGCGGCGCCGCCCACGGGTCCGCGGATGAGGGGGGCGGGGGTCTCTTCTGTGGAGGCGGCGGCCGGCCTTCGTTTTCGTTCCCCTTTCCGGCAGGCGGAGCACAGCGAGGTGCGCCTCGCGCCGGGGGGCAGGCCGACGCCGCAGAGGATGCAGTAGCGGAGGGTGCGGCGCCGGGGATAGCCGAGGGCCTCGCGGGCCATCTCCTCGACCGGGGTTCCGCGGGCGCGGGCGGAGGCGATCTTGTACTGCTCCTGGGCGGAGGCGGTCTCGCCTCTCGCCTCGAGCAGGACGGCCAGCCACAGGTTGGCGGAGGGATCGGCGCCGGCGGTGCGCCGGCGGGCCAGGGCGAGGTCTTCCTCCGGGGGTCGGACGTCGGGGAAGCAGGCGCCGAGGGCCGCTCGCACCTCGAACAGGTTGCGGAAGCGGTGGACGGGGTTGGGCTCCATGGCTTTTCGAAGGAGACGGTCGAGGTCGTCCGGGGCGTCGGAGAGGATCCGGGCGAGGGGGGGGTAGACGCCCACGGGCAATTCGCCCGAGGCCATCTCGTAGAGCATGACGCCGACGGAGAAGACGTCCGCGCGGAATCCGACGACGTCCCGCCCCTCGAGGATTTCCGGAGCCACGTAATAGGCCGTGCCGAGGAGGCGCCGCCCCTGGGCCCGGAAATCGGCCACCTTCGCCAGGCCGAAGTCGAGGACGACGGCGGTGCCGTCCTCGAGCAGCATCACGTTCTCCGGCTTGAGATCCAGATGGGCCGTCCGGGCATGGGTGGCGCAGAGGGTTTCGACGAGCTGGAAGGCGAGGGGAAGGACGGGCTCGAGCCGGTCGCGTTTCGGTGAGGCCTTTCGTTCCTCGATCCAGCTGCGCAGGCTCCGTCCCTCGAGCCTCTCCATCACGAGATAGGGGGATTCCTCGGCCTCGCCCCACGCCCGGAGCCGGACGACCCCGGGGTGGCGCAGGCTGGAAAGGATTTCGGCTTCTTCTTCCAGGCGTTTTCTCGCGGCCGGAAGGGCGAGGCGGCTGGGGAGAAGCCGTTTCACCGCCACGGGGCGCCCCTTTTCCGAGACATCCTCGGCTTCCCAGACGACGCCGAACCCCCCGCGGCCGAGTTCCCGGGTGATGCGGTACCGTCCGGCGAAGAGCGTTTCCGGAAGGGGGAGAGGGTCCGTCTCCCCCTGGACGGAGTCGAGTTCGCTTCGCGGGGCTCCTCCGCCGCCGGCCGTCCCCGCCCGGGGGGCATCCGGCTCGAGAAAGGGGTCCAGCACGGCGCCGCAGCGGTCGCAGAACCGGGCCTGTCCCGGGGCGTCCCTCTCGCAGACCGGACATTTCATGGGCGGTAGCCGTCCAGCAGGTTGTCTCCCAGGCGTTTGAGGAGCGTCGTGGATTTCCGGGGGCGGGCGTCCTCCGGCGCTCTCTCGTTCCCCCCGGCGAGAAGGCTCAGCACGCGGGCCGTTTCCCTGGCGGCCGTTTCCGCATTCGGAAAACGGTCCTGCGGCCGGAACGCCATGAGCCCCATGACGAGCCGGTCCAGGGCCTCCGGGCATCCCCGCACGAGCTTCGAGGGGGGCCGGAAGGCGCCCACCGGCAGGACGCCGGTGACGGTTTCGTAGAGGACGACGCCGAGGGAGAAGAGGTCGGCGCGGGCGTCCACGGCGCCGGGATTCCGGATCTGTTCGGGGGCCATGTAGTAGGCGGTGCCGAAGGCTTCCCCCGTCATGGTGAGCGGCGAGGGGCGGCGGAATTTCGCGAGGTCGAAGTCGCTGATCTTCAGGCGGCCCCGGCCGTCGAGGAGGAGGTTCTCGGGTTTCAGGTCGCGGTGGATCATGATGCGGTGGGCGTAGGCCAGGCCGTCGGCGATCTGCCGGGTCCAGCCGGCCGCCTGGACGAGGTCCTCGCGGGTCCGGCGTCTGGGTTTCCGGGCGCGGATCCAGGCGCGCAACGTTCCTCCGCTCATCAGGGGCATGACGAGGTAGGCGACGTCCTCTTCCTTTCCGGCGTCGAGGACGGGGACGATGCTCGGGTGCTCGAGTCGTTGCATGGGGAGCACCTGGTCGCGGAAGCGTTGCGCGATATCGGGGTTGTTCATCAGGTGGGGCAGGAGGATCTTGCAGGCGACGAAGCGGCCGGCGGGTTCGTCCCAGGCGCGGTAGACCACCCCGAGTCCGCCCCGGCCGAGGGTGCGCAGGATGCGGTACCGTCCGCCCAACAGGAGCCCCGAGGCGGCGGGGTCCAGGCGGCGCCGGGAGGAGCGGTCCAGGGCGACGAGGGAGTTGAAGGTCTGGCTGGCCGTCAGCCCGCCGTCTCTCGAGGACCGGCATCCGCTCGGAAGGGAATCGAGGGGTTCGGCGTCCCGCCGGGCCCGGGCCGCGGCGAGGGAAGCGCCGCACCGGTGGCAGTACACGGCGACCTCGGGAACGGGCCGGCCGCATTGGGGGCAGTACAGCATGGGCGTCGGGCCAAGGGAACCGGAGGATTCTGCCCGTCCATTATACCGGTTCGCGTCCTCGTTCGAGCCCTTCGCGCTGTGTCTTTCTTTATTGGGCGCGGGCCGACGTTCGTAGTGAGCCACGGAGCGTAAGCGGAGTGGCGCAGCAGTCGTGTCCCAGCCAAAAAGAGACGGTTGTGGGATACGACAACTTGCGCACAGCGAGAAGGGCGCAGCCGTTTCCCGGTTGGCTCCCGTCGGCAAGCCGGGCTATAATGGAGGGAAACCAGGCGAACGAGGGTTTTGTCTGGAAGGCCGACAGACCACTCAAGGGAGACGGATTGATGAACATGAGACGATGGATGCTGGTTCCTCTCGTGCTGGTCCTCGCTTCTCCCCTGTTCGCCCTGGACGATGGCGCCGTCGACGAGGACGAGCAGGCGGAAAAATTGAAGGCCGCCGACCGCGACCGGGCGTTCCTCCTTCGCGTGAACGAGGCGGTGCGCAAGGGGATGGAGTGGCTCTTGGACCAGCAGGAGGCCGACGGTTCCTTTCCCTGCAGCTATTCCGACAAGTGGCCGGGCGGCTCCACCGCCCTTTCCCTTCTGGCCCTGCTGAAATCGGGCGTCCCCCGCTCGCACGACGCCATCCAGAAGGGTTTCGAGTTCTTGCGGCGGAGGCCGCTGCAGAAGACCTATACGGCGGGCATCACGCTGATGGCCCTGGAAGCGCTCTACATGCCCCAGAAACCCGAGGACCGCCAAAAGGGGCACACCCGGGCGGTACGGCCCGGCCGCGTGAAGATGCCCAGGAAGGACCTCGACTGGATGCGCGAGCTGGTCGCCTTTCTCATCGAGAACATGGTCTACAGCAAGGTCGTCACGCAGAACGGGGTGATCACCACGCCCAAGAACGCCTGGAGCTACCCCGAGCACAACCAGGGCGACCACTCGAACACCCAGTACGCCATCCTGGGGCTCCGGGCGGCCCAGCGGAGCGGCGTCCGGATCCCGCGCGCCGCCTGGGAGGACGTGTGGACCAAGGTCCTCGACCATTTCCTGGACGTCCAGGAGGCGGACGGGCCCCAGGTGATGCGCTGGGTCATGCACGAGGATTCCGAGCACGGGTACGTCACCTACAAGTCCGTGTCGCGGGTTCCGGACAAGGCCCGGGGATGGACGTACACGGCGGGCATCGAAGCCAAGCCCGGCGGCAAGGTCCACTCGGACGCCACCACAGGCTCCATGACCTGCGTGGGCATCGCCTCGCTGGTCATCGCCATGGACGGCCTCGCCCAGATCCGAAGCCCCAAGCTGAGCGCCTCGCGGAAGCGGGAGGTCATCAACGCCGTGCACGACGGCCTGGCCTGGATGGCGCACCACTTCACCGTGACGACGAACCCGGGCCATCCCAGCGGGGACTGGCTCTACTATTACCTCTACGGGATGGAGCGCGCGGCGGTGCTGTCGGGGGTGAGGAACATCGGCCAGCACGACTGGTACCGGGAGGGTGCCGAGTTCCTCATGAGCCACCAGCGGGGCGGCAGCTGGAGCAGCCGGCAGACCGGCGCGATTCCCGGCACCTGCTTCGCCCTGTTGTTCCTCACCAAGGCCACCGTGCCGGGGCTGGTCAAGATCACCCGGTAAGGAACAGATCGAAGGAAAAAGGTCGAAAGGCGTAAGTCGAAGGTCGAAAGTCATGCGTCGCCTTCATTGGCTTTGGACTTCGGACTTCGGACTCCGGAATGCAAGAGGTCCCATGAAGATGAAGACGCTGCTGCTGGCCTTCCTGTCCCTTCTCCTCCTCGTCCCCGCCGCACGCGGACAGGAAGAGGACATGGAGAAGAAACTGAAGGCCGGCGACCGGGACCGGGAGTTTCTCCTCCGCGTCAACACCGCCGTGCGCAAGGGGATGGACAGCCTCCTGTCCATGCAGAAGCAGGACGGCTCCTTCTCCTGCTGGTGCTCCGACGAGTTCCAGGGCGGCGCCACGGCGCTGGCCCTGCTGGCCCTGCTCAAGTCCGGCGTGCCGCGCTCCCACGAGGCCATCAAGAAGGGATTCGCCCGTCTCAAGCAACTCCCCCCCCAGAAGACCTACGTGGTCTCCTTCATCATCATGGCGCTGGAGGCGCGGTGGACCAAGCAGGAGGTGGAGAAAAGGCAGGAGGGACTCACGAAGGCGGTGCAGCGGCGGCCGCGGATGCCCCGCCAGGACTTCGAGTGGATGCGGGAACTCGTCCGCTTCCTTCTCGCCAACATCACCTACGGCAGCGACCTCCGGGACGCGAGTACCGGCGAGCATCTCGGGCCCAAGAACTCCTGGCGCTACCCCGGGCCCGCCGAGGTGGGCGACCACTCCAACACCCAGTACGCCCTGCTCGCGCTCCGCTCCGCCGCCCGGTGCGGCATCCCCATCCCCCCCGACGTCTGGGAACGCGTCTTCGACCACTTCATCGAGACCCAGGAGAAGGACGGGCCCAAGGTGGTCCGGATGAAGATGCTCGAGGACGACGAGCACGGCTACGTCAGCTACAAGCCCCTGACCGGCGTGCCCGACCACGCACGGGGATGGTGCTACTCGACCTCCAAGAAACCCGTGTGGCAGGGGGCGGAGGACGAGGCCACCACCGGCTCCATGACCAGCGTGGGCGTGGCCTCGCTGCTCATCACCATGGAAGGGCTGAAGCGCCACCGGAAACTCGGCGGCAAGCGCATGCGGGACGGACGCCAGGCCGCCTTCGACGGCCTGGCCTGGCTGACCCACCACTTCTCCGTCGAGAAGAACCCCGGCCATCCCAACGACCGCTGGCAGTACTACTACCTCTACGGCCTGGAGAGGGCCTGCGTGCTCGCCGGCGTGAGGAACCTCGGGACGCACGACTGGTACCGGGAGGGCGCGGAATGGCTCATGAACAACCAGAAAAACGGGGGGACCTGGACGTTCAAGAGCCCCGGCGGCGACCCGCTCGTCGGCACCAGCTTCGCCCTCCTCTTCCTCACCAAGGCCACGGTGCCGGGGCTGGTGAAGATCACCCACTAGAAACCAGGTGAATCCAGCCTTCCTTTTCGTAGCTCACCTTCATGGAAATACTCCAGGGTGACCCTCGCATTCCAGGTCCTCAGGGGGGTGCACGGGTTCTTTCGGAACATTCCACCCCGGATCCATGGCAGGAGTGCAAGGGAAAGGGTTGTGGGAGTTTCGGCGACGGCTGCAGTATTTCGCTTTGTCTGTAATCCGTCACCTGTGACCCGTGTTGGCCGTGCTTTGCCGGCGCCGCGTTGATGCAGCCCACAGCATGGACGGGAACCGGGTGACCGGTCATGAACCATGAAACAGACGAAACAGAGAGAGAATCGCCGTGGTCCCGGGCCGGGTGTCCGCGTGGCCCGGAACACACGCCTCCCACAAACGGCACGCTTTGCCTTGAGGATCGCGGACAAAGAACCCCGAAACGCGAAAAACGAACCGGATCTCGACCCCAGAAGCCCTTCTCTCTCTTCTCCCCCGCACCGGCTGTGGCCGAGGAAACCGTAGGCCGGAGATGGTGGGCGGACCTCGAAAATGGCTACAACGCGAATACCTCAATCAGATCGGAAATACATGTCGATCAGGGTCGAAATGTCGGGGGTCCCGAAAGCCGTCTCTCCAAGCACCCTGAAAAAAAATGAACCCTCCGCGCTCCGTTTCGATTATAGGGGAGCCTGAGAAGAATCCCGTCCCTCTATGAGGAGGTCTCCATGAACAGCGTCCGCCTCCCGGCTCCCCTCGTCTGTCTCGCCCTTCTTCTCCTCTCCCCTCTCCCCCGCGCAACCGGCGCCGATCTCCCGGACCTCTCCGCCGAGGAGGAAGCCCTCGTCGCCGGGCGCTTCGCGGAGGCCGCCTCGGGTTTCGAGGCCCTGGCCGCCCGAAAGGCCGGTACGGCCCGGGGGGAGGTCGCCCTGTTCCGGGCTTCCTGCGCCTGGCTGCTCGCGGGAAACCACGATAAGGCGAAGAAGACCCTCGAAACCTTCACCCGGCACTATGCCGGATCCCCGTACCGGCGCAAGGCGAACCACCTCCTCGCGCGGGCCGCGGACGAGGCCGGCGATCCGTTGCTCGCCTCCCGGATCCTCTTGGAAGAGCTGGAGGGCCTCACGAGCGAGAAGACGAGGCAGGCGGTGGCGGACCTTCTGATCCGGCGGGCCCGGCGCTGGATCGCCCGCGCACGGGAGGCAGAAGAGAAATTGCCCCCCGGAAAACCGCACCCGGCGTGGCCGAAGGCGCGCGCCCTGCTCGAGAAGGCCCGGGAACTCGGCGGGGCCAGCCCCGGTCTCGACCGCGACCTCGCCGAAGCCTGCCGGCAGACCTCCAACCCGGGGCGTGCGGCCGAGCTTCTCGTTCCTCTCGCCGAGGCCGAGGGCCCCGACCGGCCCGCCGACGCCCTCCGCGCGGCCCGGGCGCTGATGCAGGCGAAGAACCGGGTGCGCGCGCGGGACCTCCTCTCCCCCTTCCTCGACGACTGGAGGGACGATCGCCGGGCCCCGGAGGCTCTCGACCTGCTCGCCCGCAGCTTCCGCCCCGACGCCACCGACCTTCCCGCGGACGCGGAAGCGGCGCTGCAGGCCTGGACCGTCCTGCTCGAGATCCACGCCCGGCACGCGCTCGCGCCTTCCGCGGCCCGGTCCGTCCTCGCACTTTTGCAGCGCCGGGGGGAGACCGATCGTTGCGCTTCCTTTGCCGACAGGATCGCTTCCCTCTTCCCCGGCACGCCCCTGGAAGGGGAAGCGAAATACGTCAAGGCGCGATGCCGTCTGGAGGCGGGTCTGTTCGAGAAGGCCGTCGGCGACTTCGAGGCGTTTCTCCGGGACCATCCCGGCCATCCCCTGGCGGTGAAGGCCCGCCGGGGGGTCCAGGAAGCGCACCTGGAAGCCGCGAAGGAGGAGGAGCGAGCCGGACGCTTGTCTCGGGCGGTGGCGGCGTACCGCGCGTTCCTGGCGTCGTTCCCCATCGCTCCGGAGGCGGGGTCCGCGGCGCTTGCGCTCGCGGCCTGCCTCGCGAGGGGGGGGGACGAGGGCGCGGCCGTGGAGGCCTACCGGCGCGCGTCCGAGCGCTACGAGAAGGAAGCGCCCCGCGCGCTGCTCGCGGCCGGTGAGATCTGCGAGAGGATCGCCGGACGGGCCGGCGAGGCCGTGGAGATCTACGAGACGCTCTCGAAGAAGCACCCCGAGACCGAACAGGGCGGGGTCGCCTCGGCCCGCTTGAAGACGCTCCGCGAGGTCTCGTTGCGTCTCGAGGTGAAGAAGACCTTCCCGACGGGAAGCAGGCCGACGGTCGAGCTCCGTACGCGGAACGTGGAATCCGTGACCTTCCGGCTCAACCGTCTCGACCTCGAGGAGTTTTTCCTCGCGGGAGGGGGGTTGCGCGGCATCGACAAGATGGATCTCGAGGTCGTCAAGTCGGACCGGGTCTGGAAGCACGCCGTGGAGGACTACGAGGCGTATGAAGCTTCCGCGTCGGGGATTCCCGTCCCCGTGCAGGGGCCCGGCGCCTGGATCGTGCGGGCCGAGGCCGGGAACCTGCAGGCGCGCGTCCTGCTCCTCGTCTCCGACCTCTCCCTGGTGCTCAAGTGCGCGAGAGGGCGGTTTCTCGCCTTCACGCGAAACGAGACGGACCGGCGTCCCGTCCAGGGCGCGCGGGTCCTGATGGCCGTCGACGGCGCTCCCGCGGACGGGGGCCGGACCGGCAAGCAGGGCGTGCTCGAGGGGCCCCTTCCCGGATCCGGTCGCGGGGAGGTCCCGGTCGCGGCCCTGGCCGTTTGGAAGGGGCACTACGCCGGAGCGGGACTGGAGAAATTCCTGGGGATCGCGTCGAAGGGTTTCGCCAGCAAGGGGATCTTCTACACGGCGCGCACGCTGTACCGTCCGGGAGAGCGCGTGGCGTTCCGCGGCGTGCTCCGTCGCGGCACCGGCACGGATTTCGAGACGCCCGCCGGCGAGACGATCCTCGTGCGGGCGCTGGACCCTCAAAACCGGATCGCCTTCGAAAGCGAGGTCACGGCGGGGCCCTTCGGGACGGTGGCGGGGGCGTTCGACCTGGTTCCTTCGGCCGCGAGCGGCACCTGGACGATCCAGGCCCGTCTCGGCGCGGCGCAGCTCGAGGGCTCGTTCGAGGTCCGGTTCTACCGCAAGCCCGCCTTCGCGCTGGACGTGATTCCCGAGCGGGACAGCTGCGCGGGCGGCGAGAGGGTGAAGGTGCTTCTTCGCGCGAAGAGCCTGTCGGGCCTTCCGCTGGGGGGCCTGAAGGTCCGCTGGTCGGCCCATTCGGGGTATCGCTATGCGAATCTCGCCTGGATGGATCACCGCCAGGCCTGCCGCAAACCTTTCGTTCCGAAAGCCATGCAGACCGGCGAGGCCGTGCTGGACGGGCAGGGGGAAGCGCGCATCGAAGTGGACACGCAGCGGTTCCGCGATCCGTACCGGATCCTGATCCGTGCCGAGACGCGTGACGCGACGGGGGCGACCGTGGCAGGGGACGGAATCGTCTTCGTGGCGCCCGAGGCGCTGGTCGCGCGGATCACGCCGAGGTCCCTGCCGTTGCCCGCCGGGGATCGCGCCGCGCTTCTCGTAGAGACGCGGACGCCTTCGGGAAAGAGGGTCGCGGCGGAGGGCACACTCATCGTGGAACGGAAGGGCCCCGGGGGGGGATTCGTGGAGACGGACCGCCGTCGCGTCCGTACTTCCGTTGCGGGGCGTCTCGAGATCGATCTCGGCGCCCTGGAGTCCGGGGTGATCCGGGTCCGGTTCGTCACGCGGGATCGCCGGGGGGCCTACGTGGTGGCGGAGCGGGAATGCGCGGTGGCGGAAGAGACGCGGGAGGGGGAAGCGGCGGTCCGGGTGTCTGCCGACCGGTCTTCCTACCTGGCGGGCGAGAGGGCGAGCCTCGAGGTACGCGGTGAGGGTTTGAAGGGGGCCGGGCTCCTCACGGTGGAGGGCGAGCAGGTTCTCGACTGGACGGTGGTGTCGTTCGAGGCGGCCTGCGTCCTTCCCCTCGCGGTGAAGGCGCGCTTCGCGCCCAACGCGATCGTCGAGGTGGCGGTCCCGGGCGAGGGGGCGCTGCTCCGCGGCGCCTGTGCCTTGAAGGTCTCCCGGCGGATCGAGGTCGAGGTGACGACCGACCGCGAGACATACGGGCCGGGGGAGACGGTGTGGATGAAGGTGACCACGCGGGATGCGCGCGGGAGACCGGTGCCGGCGGAGGTTTCGGTGGGCGTGGTCGAGGAGGCGATCTACCGTCTGGAGGAGGACCGGACGCCCCCGCTCTACGGTTTTTTCTACGACTTTTCGAGGGAGCACGGGGTGAAGACGACCTCGTCCTGCGGCTTTTCGTGGCGGGCGGCGGGGCGGGCCATGGATCTGGATTTTCTGGAAGAGCAACGGCGTCGCAAGCGGAACGAGGACCGCAAGGTGGTCGTGCTGGAGAAGGCCCCCCTCGAGGATCCCCTGCCGGAGGAGGGGCGGTATTTCGAGAATGGGGTGGGCGTCGGCGGAGGGAGCGGGGGCCGCTTCGGCGGGCGCCGGAACCTGCGGGCCTACGGCGGGGGGCGGCGGACCGAGAACGCGTTGCTTCCCCTCGTCACGGCGAGGCGGGATTTCAAGCCCCAGGCCTTCTGGAGCGCAAGCGTGACGACGGACGCGTCCGGCGAGGCGGAGGTCCGTTTCCGGCTTCCGGACAACCTGACCACGTGGGTGGCGACGGCGAAGGCCGCGACGAAGGACGCGCGGTTCGGCGAGACGCGGACGACGTTCAAGGCGTCGCGGAACGTGACGGTGAAATGCGAGCTCCCCCGGATGCTGCGGGAGGGGGACCGGTTCCGGGCGGTGGTCCGGGCGCTTTCGAAGGCGCCGGAGGAGGCGGTGCGTGTGACGCTGGACGCCGAGGGGGCGACGGGAAGCGGGGCGTCGGCGTTCGTGAAGACGGGGGAGGGGCGGAGGGGTTTCGTGCCGGCGTCGTTCACGGTGGAGCGGGGGGCGCGGTTCGTGGAGGTCCGGGCGACCGCCTCGGGGCGGGAGGGGGAGGACAGCGTGGTCCGGCGGATTCCGGTGCGTCCGGGCGGTCACGTGATCGCGCGCGGTTTCGGTCGCGTGGTCGCGTCGAGGACGCTGGTGAAGCTCGCCCTTCCCACGGACCGGATCCGGGGCGGGGAGACGCTCCGGATCCGGGTCGATCCGGGGATCCGCTTCTGCATCGCGGAGGCCTTGCGGGACCTGAAGGCGTTCCCCTACGGGTGCATCGAGCAGACGGTCTCCCGGTTCGTCCCGGCGGTATCGGCTCTCGAGGCCTTCGACCGCCTGGGCCTTTCCGATCCGGAACTTTCCGGCCGCTTCAAGGCCATGGCCCTTCGCGGGTTGCAGCGGTTGTACAACCACCAGGCGAAAGACGGTTCCTTCGGATGGTGGAGGCGCGGGGCGGACGTCCGGATGACGGCCTATGCGTTCCTGGCCATGGCCGTCTCGAAAGAGCGCGGCGTTCCCGTCTCGAGAAAGCCCTACATCGGGGCCGGGAGGGCGCTTGCGAGGATGATCGAGAAAGGCCACGCGCCGGTCGACGTGACGGCCTTCGCCCTGTACGCCCTGTCTCACGACGAACCGCTGAAAGAGTCCCGGTACCTTTCCGTCTTCCTGAGGCGCTCGGAGCTCGGGCCGGCGGGCCGGGCGCTGCTGGCGCTGGCCCTGTTCCGCTCGGGCCGGCCGGGCCTGGGCGGGGAGCTGGCGCGGGGGCTCGCGTCGCTCGAGCGCTGGAAGCCGAAAGGCGCGTTCACGAACAGCGAGGAGGAATGCGCGGGATACGTTCTGGCCGCGATGGTTCGCGCCGGCGTCGAGGGCGTGGCGGTGGAGAAGGCGGTGCGCTTTCTTCTCGAAGCGAGACGGGCCCGCGGCTGGTCGTCCACGCGCGCCACGGGCGCGGCCGTGACGGGACTCAGCGCCTACCTCGGGCGTTCGGGCGAGGCGCGAGCGCGAGGTTCGGTGCGCGTGTTGCTCAACGGCGAGGAGATCGGCCGTTTCGGAGACGGACCTGCGGCGTTCGAGGGCGGTTCGTCCTGGATCGAGGTGTCGGGTCCCCCGCTGGGCGACGGGGTGAACCGCCTGGAGCTGGTTCCCGAAGGGTCCGGCCGTTTTCTCGTGTCGGGGGAATTCTCCTACCGAAGCGAGGAGAGGCCCGCGCTCGAGGGGAAGCGGCTCGAGGTCTCGCGGGACCTTCGGGTCCTGCCGCCGTCCGCCGGGCGGGAGGGCGCGTCGATCCTCGCCGAGGCGGAGGAGAGCGGTGACGTGCCGTCTGCGAGGCCGGGCGACCTGATCCGGGTCCGTCTCGTCCTGAAGCCCTTCGAGCCGCTTTCCTACGTCATGGTGGAGGACCCTCTGCCCGGGGGCGTGGAGGTGCTGGGGCCGGCCACCGGTTTTTCCGCCGACGCCTTCGAGGACCGCGGAAGCCACGTGGCGCTCTTCTTCTCGCGCGTCCCGGCCCGGGGGCTGGAGGTCGTCTACTTCCTCAGGGCGGTCCACGCGGGGCGGTTCACCGCCGGACCGACCCGGGTGGAACCCATGTACCAACCGGAAGGGCTCGCGCTCGGCGAGGAAACTTTTCTGCTCATCGACGACGCAGAGGGGGTGCCGGAGAGCGCGGACGTCCGGTACGCGCGGGCGGAGGAGGCCTTCCACGCCGGGAAGCACGGGAAAGCCTTGAGCCTCTACGAGGGGATTCTCGGGGCGTTCCGGCTGAAGGAGAACGCCTACCGGGGGATTCTCGAACGCGTGCTGGCGTGCAGTCTGGCGCTCGAGAGGGACCGGAGCGCGGTGAGAGCCTTCGGGCTTCTTTCGGAGAGGGGGGCGGGCGTGGAGGACGACGTGTCTCGGATGCTGCAGGTGGCTTCCGCGCATGCGCGCTCGGGCGAGGGGGCGGTGGCCGTGAGCCTGCTCCGGAGGGCCTCCGGCGCAGTCGTCCGGGACTACGCTTCGCTCCAGGGTCTGTTGGGCGAGGCGGGGGGCCTGGAGACCGTGTTCGGCGTGCCGTCCCTGTCGGCGCTGCTTCCCGACGCGCCGGAGCTCGCCGAGACGGCGTTCACGCGGGCCGCCGCGAAGGTCGCCTCGCGCGAGCGGGAGGACCTTCTCGCGGGCGCGGGAGCCTTGTTGCGGTACGGGGTGGACCATCCCGGCGCGCCGAACAAGGAAAAAGCCTGGGCCCTGGGCTTGAAGGCGTTGCTGGACGCCAAGGCGTATGCGCAATGCGTGGAGGAATGCGAGCGGCACGCCCGGCTTTTCCCGGAAGGGCGCCGGCTGGACGAGGCCCTCTTCTACCGCGCCTTCGCGCTCTTCGCCCTGGGCAGGCACTCGGAGGCGCTCGAGGGGGCGCGGGAGATCCTGTCGAAGTCGTACTTCCGTCCGCGTGGCGGAAAGGGGCCGAGCCGGTTCCTCCACAACGCGGAATACCTGATCGCGCAGGTTCTGGAGGTCGAGGGGGAGGGGGACGAGGCGGTGGCGTACTACCGGCGTGCCTCGAAGTACATCCGCGAAGCCCGGCGGGCGCTGGCCGAGCTCACGGAGGCGGTGCTGGAGGCGGAGGGGATCGTGAAGATCCGGCCCGGGGAGACGGCGCGCATCCACGTGGCGTACCGGAACACGCCCGAGGTGAGCGTGAAGGCGTACCCGGTGGACCTGGGTCTCTACTTCACGATCTACAAGGGTTTCCGGGGCGCGGACCGGATGCGGCTTTCGGGGGTGCCGGCCGCAACGGCTTTCGTGTGGAAACCGGGGACGAGCGAGGACCGCCGCCGCCACGAGTCGGCGCTGGGCATCGAGGGGCTGGAGACGGGCGCCTACCTGGTCATGCTCCGCGCCGGGCTGGCCCGGGCGTCGGTGCTGGTGGTGGTCTCCGACCTGGCGGTCTCCTCGCGGACCTTCGGGTCCCGCCTGCGGGTGGAGGTGCGCGACGGCCAGGGCGAGCCGGTGTGGGGGGCGCGGGTGCAGGTGGCGGGGGCCGGCAAGATCCTGGCGGGGGGGTACACGGACCCGCGCGGGGTGTTCGAGGCGGAGGACGTCGACCCGGACGCGGTGCACATCCTGGCCTCTGTGGACGGCCGTTACGGGCTGGAAACCCGCGGGAAGAGGCGCTAGGGGAAACGTTCCCGGGCGGGGATTGCAGGTTTCCGATTGGAGATTTCAGCCGGAGGAGCAAGGACGCGTAGGGATGGTGGATTGGAGTCAGCCATGCGCCTTCGGCTACCCCGGAAACCATGAAAATATGGAGGGCGAGCCCCTTCGACCGTTCGACCCGGCTCACGGTCGATCCTGAGTCCGTCGAATGGATCGACTTCGCTCAGGGTTGTGGTGAGCGGCTCGACTGAGGGGTTCGACTGAGGCTCACCCGAAGTCCTCGCCGAAGTCCTGTCGAACCACTCCTGGCGAGCCGGCTGTGTTTGGGCTCGGGGGCCCGCCGCCACCGGTCTTGCCCATGCAAGGGCTATGGCGCGTCCTTCGGAGACCCTCGCCCTCCAAGGCGGTCATCGATCATGGTTTTCCCCGAATTTTCGGAACAGAATCCAGCCCTATCCCTCAGAGTCCGAGCTGGAGGGCGATCAGGAAGAGGTCGTCGTCCAGGTCGGGCTCGGCGGCGCTGGTGAGGATCTTCCAGGTGTAGCTCATCTGGACGCGGAGGGTGCGGGCGAAGGTGAACGTGAGGCCAAGCGTGTAGGCGTCGAGATAGCCGTCGTCGCCGGATTTGAACTTCTCGTCCCAGTACGCGTCCCAGCGGAAGCCGGCTTCCAGCCAGCCGGGCCACACGACGACCACGGCCTTGGCCTCCCAGCCGCGATAGAGGTAGTCGGTCTTACCGTCATGATCGAAATCGTCGTCCACGACGCCCCCGCCCATCATCCAGGTGAGTCGGACGCGGCCCAGGACGTCGAGGCGCACGTCCCAGGACCAGGAGCGCCGGAACAGGTCGGTCACGGTGCGCTCGTCGTTGAGGATCACCTCGGGGTGGCGGTTCCAGCAGGCATGGCCGCCGATGCGAACCGAGCGGACGGGAAAGCCCTCCAGGCGTTTCTCGAAGGCGAGGAGCGGATCCCAGGAGAGGCGGATCCCGTAGAAGTAGGCTCCGAATCCGTTGGTGAAGAGGAACTGCTTGTACTCGTGGCCGCCGATGAAGAAGTTCGCACCGAGCCCGTTGCCGATCATGAGGAAGTACCGGCCTCCGAAAAGTTCCCCCCGGACGGCGAGGCCCGCATCGCGCAGGTAGGTCCGGGCGCCGGGGAAGGCGGAGCTCATCGAGGGGCCGCGGGAGAGGGACCAGTCCACGACGCGCTGGGCGAACCGGGAGCGCGTCGGAAAATCGAGGCCGGCGCTGGAGACGCCGACTTCGTAGGCCGAGGGGACCTTCATCTGCCCCGCCTGGACGACGAGCGCGCCGTCCAGGGGGTTCCAGCGGCCCCAGGCGTCCAGCAGGCCCGGCGAGCCTTCCCATCTCAGGCCGATCCGGGCGTCCACCGGCGCGTCGGCGAGGGCGAAATCGGCGGACAGGCGCGCCCGGCGGAAGCTGAACCCGGAGGCTTCCGGGGCGGCCGTATCGCCCGTGTAAGGCTGCCGTTTCCCGTTCTCCACCTGCTCGAGCACGACGACCCAGAGCTGCAGGTAGCTTTCGATCCTGCAGGTCACGTCCGCGCCGGGCGGGGTCACCGCGAGGCCCGCCGGCCCGGGAAAGGGATGCGGGTACGCTTCCGGCTTCCCTTCCGGTATCGCCTCTTGCTTCCTCGTCGCCTCGACCGCCTCCGCCTTCGGAGGGGGAGCGGCGGGCTCGGCCTCGGGTTTCGCCGCTTGATCCTCCCCGGCGAGGACGGATCCGGCCCCAAGGGAAAAGACCAGGATCGTCACGAAGAGCCGGGCAACCATCGCATGCCGGATCAATGAAGGCGGAAGAGGTCGTTCCATGCGCGTCAATTCCCCGTCACCCCGTGGCCGTAGATGATCAACTCCTTGTCCTCGAGGATCGAGAAGCCGCCGTTCTTCCAGTCGAACTCCTCGTACCCGGACGGCATGGGATTGATGCGGATCGCCGCGACCCCCTTGACGCACTTCCCCGCGTTGTGATCCTTGTTCTCGTCGTAGTCGTAGCCGTCGGCGTACGTCGTGGGAGAGTACTTGGAGCCCCGGTCGGGCGAGCCCGGCGTGGACTGCGGGATGATGAGGCGGTAGGGGCCTTCCCCGCTGATCTTCCCCGATACGGGGTCGAGATAGGAAACGTCCATGTCCGCCCCGTCGCGCCGGTAGGCGATGAGGAGCCAGGGCTCGTCGGGGATGGTTCCCATGTCCGCGAGGCCGGAGGGAATCTGGTCCGCCGGCGGGTAGTTGACGAATCCCTGGTTGGGATCGGCGAAGTCGCCGGGAGCGAGCCCGTCGTCGTAGAGGCCGTAGGGAAACGCGTTGTCGATCTCGGAGATCGTGTAGTCCTTGGCGAAGCCGTCGGGCGCGATGACCGTGATGCTGGTGGCGCCCGTGAGATTCACGCCGGCGGCCGAGAGGAGGTCCTTCACCTTGACGCCCCCGTAGCGGGCGTAATCGTCGAAGGCCTGCTTGTGGGCGTTCATGAGGAGAAACTGGCTGTGGAACGGCAGGGACGCGATCTCGGTCCAGGTCATCGTGTACGTGGGAGCCGAAGGCTGTCCGGGCATGCTGTCCGGGTCGCCGGGATAGCGCACGTAATGGATCTCCCAGCCGTTCTCGTAGCCGTCGCCGTCGGAATCCAGGGAGTGGATCGCCTCGAGCGCGTCCCGGTCCCGGCCGTGGCTCATGTAGTCCGCGCCGTACGGATTCAGGGTGTCATGGTAGGTGGAAGGCGCCCCCGAGATGATGTCCGGGTCCGGGTTCGCGACCAGATGGCAGTAGGAGCAGGGATTGACCGTGTACGTCTTCGAGGTTTCGCTCACCTCCCCGCCCTTGTGACAGGTCTGGCAATCGTCCAGGCGCGTTCCCACGAGGCTGGGATAGACGTTGACCAGGTTGTTCATGTCGACGTCCGCCTCGTGCCCCTTGTACGCTCGCGAAGAGACGTACAGGCTGGTCCCGTCGTCATCGTCCCGGCACCCGGCGACGGCGAGGCCGGCGACGGCGAGTACGATCCCGAGCGCGACGGCTTTCTTCATGGCGATGTCCTCCAAGAGGGCGGGAAGCGTCGTTCCCATCCCGACATAACGAAGGCGAAAAAAAAGGGTCCGGCCGGAGGTCCGATCCTCATGCGCCGTTTTCCGGCGAGCTCCAGAGCCTCGGGTCACGATCTCCCATCCATCGGCGAAAGCCGTCGACGAGGGACCAGAAATTCCGGATGACGGTTTCCCCCTCTTCCGTCAAGACCGTGCCCCCCCCGCCGCTTCCCCCTGTGGATTTCTCCACCAGCGGTTTCGGGCTCATCCGGTTCATCTGCTCCACGAGGGTCCAGGCGTGACGGTATCCCATGCCCATCGAGGCCGCGGCGGCGTTGATGGAACCGTGCTCCCGGATCCGTTCCAGAAGCGTCACGCGGCCCCAGGCGATGAACGTCTCGCCGTCCTTCTCGAGCCACAACCGCCCGTTCAGCCTGCAGCCGTCCCGGGAAGGGCTGGGACCCAGGCCGGCGTCCTGGTCGTGAGCCCTCGGTTTCGATTTCCTTTTTGCCAAAGAAACCCCACCGTTATTCCATGTTCAATATAGCGAGCCGGGGCGGAGGGTCAAGCGGGAATTCAAAGGGTTCGCGTTGCCGACGGCATCGAGCGGTTCGCCGCGATCCCGTGCCCCTCCCGGCCGGCGACGATGATTCCGAGCGGAACGGGATCCTCCACGAGGGTCAGCCCCCATGCCGCCGCCTCCTGCGCGCCCGCGCCGCCTTCCATCCGGTCGTAGACCTGTTTCGCCGCGAGCGTTCGGATGATGACCTCCCCCACGCCGGTGGTCGCCACGGCGCCGGCCGGGCCCGCCCACAGCCCCGCACCGAAATGCGCCGAATCCCCCACCCGGCCGAGGAGCATCAAGGACGACCCGCCCGTGGAATTCGCGGCCGCAAAGCCGCCCTTTCCATCGGAAGCCACGGCGCCGATCGTGTCCGTGCCTTCCATCGCCTCCAGCACGGGGTAGCGCTTCATGAAGGCCAGCCAGGGCTCGTTGTAGGGGGAGACCGTTCCTTCTTCGAGCTTGTCGCGGCCCCGGGACAGGAACGCCTTCGCCTTCGGCGTGGTCGGGTCATACGGCGCGAACCCCGCCCACCGGGCGAAAGCCTCGGCGCCCGCCCCGGCGAGGATCGCGTGCGGGGTGTCCATCACGGCGCGGGCCACCAGGATGGGGTTCTTCACGCGCTGGATGGCCGCCACCGCCCCCATCCTTCCCGCCTCGTCCATCACGGACGCGTCCATCTCGAGGGTCTTGCCGTCGATGCACAACCGCGATCCCGTCCCGGCGTTGAACCGGGGGTCGTCCTCCAGCACCACCGACGCGCGAACCGCCGCTTCCATGGCGTCCCGCCCTTCGGAAAGCGCCGCGAGGCCGGCCTCCGCGGCTTTTTCGGGCCCGTCCCGCGCCTCCTCCTTCGCCCCCACTCCGCCGTGCGTGACGATGAACGCTTGCATGTCCAAGTCCAAGGTGGAAAGTCGAAAGCCCAAGGTCCAAAGCAGCAAAGCCGCAGGCAAATCGGGCAAACAGCCGGATTGGGCAGACCTATCGACCCCGATCTACATGATTTCCCTTCTAGAAAGAATCATGATGATCAGAAAGGGATCATGTGAATCAGGCTCGAAAAGACAACGCAGCACCGGAAATGTTCTCGCGAAAACAACATTTCATGACGTCGTGGTCCAGTGTCCCGCGACCCATGACTCTTCCCCGTTCACTCGTCTTGCAGCATCTTCTTGACGCGGTCGAAGTAACCGAGCACGACCTTGCGGTCGGCCTTGCCGATCCTCCCGGTGGAGAGGGCCTGCTCTGCGCGTTTCTCGTAGCGCATGAGGATGTCGGACAGCTGCCTCTCGGGCGCGCCCTCCCCTGCGGGACCCTGTCCCCGGCCGTGGACCTCGGGGACGGGGACGTCCACTTCCCTCGTCTCGGATTTCCCGGAGGCGTGAAAGAGGGGTTTCACCTTCACGTCATCGAACGATGCGGGCGTTCGTTCCGGTTCGCCCAACAGCGGGGGTTTGGACGCCGTTTCCTCCTCGCCTTCTCCGCCTCCGGGAGAGGGTTCGGCTTGTGCCGGAGCGGGGGGGGCGTCGTTCATCGGCTTCGCGGCGTCCTCACGGGAAGGCGCGCGTCTTGTGGGGAGGGGAACGCCTCCGCCGGGGTTCGCGGCGTTCGCCTTTCCGGCGCTTTCGCTGCTCGGGCCGCGGTCCCTCTCCGTCGCGGTCTCCTGCTCGGGAGCCTCGCGCGACCGGTCCGTCGGACCGGGGAGCATCGTGACCAGGGCCGCGGCCGCCAGCAACAGCACGGAAGCCGCCCAGCCGGGCCGGAACCACGACACGGGAAACGCGCGGGGGATGCCGGAGGGGTCGATCGACGCCGCGGTTTTTTCCACGAGAGCGGAGGCGAACCGGTCCCGGCGTCCGGCCGCGGAGACTTCCAGAGCCGTGAGGAAGGCGTCCTCGAGGCGGAGCTTGCGGTCGAGTTCCCAGGCGACGCGTCCGGAGCCGGCGGACCGGGAGAGAGCGAAGACGAAGCGAAGGCAGCCGGCGCCGAGGACGGCGAGCAGGGCTCCGGCCGCCAGGGCGATGGGGAGGACGCGGTCGCCGGGGGCGAAAACGAGGAACGAGAGGATGAGCGCCGCCACGGCCAGGGGCAGGGCCATGGCGAAGGGTTCGGTCCCCTGCAGGGCCTCGTGGACGGCTTTGCGCTTGCGGGCGCGTTTCAGCGCCTCGCGAAGCCGTTCCACCGGATTCTCGTTCGTTTCAAGCGGCTGCATCCTGACAGGCTCCAGGTCTTCGATCCTTCCGGATCTTACGGGATTCCGCGAGAAACCGACAGGGGTTCCCCTTAGCCCCGGCGCGGGCCGATGGGGTCGTGTCGCAATTGTCAATTTTACGGGCCGATGGGGTCGTGTCGCAATTG
>CAZDSO010000010.1:0-44831 GCA_964508045.1 uncultured Planctomycetia bacterium
TTGTCTGCTCTTCGGCAACGCTGCTGCGCCACTCCGCAACCGCTACGTGGCTCACGACGAACGTCAGCCCGCGCCCAATCAAAACAGCCGCAGCGCGAAAGGCTCGGGGGGGCATTGGTCAGTGGTCAGTGGTCAGTGGAGATTCCAGCATGTTGCCGTTGACCACCGCTGAAATCAGAACCGGAACGTACGCCGGTTCTCCTTCCACCAGTCCTTCCACGCGCGGGGGTTGTTGGGCAACCGCTGGCCCGTCAGATCCCGGAGCGCCTTGAACGCGTGCTGGCGCAGCGCGTGCCCCCAGCGGCGGCGCGTGTCCTCGGTCAGGTCGATCAGCTCGTCCACCGCCGTCGCGTGGCGGATGTGGCCCAGTGCCTCCACCCGCGCCACGGCCGGCTCCTTCCACCCCGCCGTCCCGCAACCCGACCAGATGTTCTTCGACAGGGCGGGCACGGCCCGGGGATCCCCGATCTCCCCGAGCGCCCAGATCACCATCAGGTGCAGATCCGTCCGGCTGCGCGCCCTCGACAGGGCGGATATCAGCCCCGGGACCGCGCCGCCCTTCCCCATCTTCCCGAGCGCCTTCGCCACCGACACCCCCGCCTCGCGATCGTACACGTACCGCACCAGAAGCTGCGCCGCGTGCTCCGTGCCCATGTCCAGCGCCGTCTCGATCGCCTGCTCCTTCTCCAGGATCCCCCCGGACGAGAAGGCCGTGGAGAGCCATTTCGCCAGGTCCTTCACCGCCTCCTTGCCGCCCGTCTTCACCTCCGCCGGCTCCCCGTTCACGTCCCGGTAGGTGAGCCGGAGGGCGAAGCTGCGCCCCTTGCAATCCAGCTTGACGGCAACGGGAAGCGGCATCTCGTTCACCAGCACGAACCTCTCCCACGAGATGCCTGTGTCCTCGAGGATCTTGTCGCCCGCTTCCGAGACGATGCTGAGACCCGACAGGACCCGCTTCTCCTCCACCGTCGAGAACCGGAACGTCCACGTCGTCCGGCGCTTGCCCCGCGTTTCCTCCATCGTGAAGGGAAGCCCCGTCGTCGCGCTGAACCGGAGCCGGAGGACCGTCGTCTCCCGCTTCTTGAACGTCACGACCCTGTCCCCCTCCTCCTCCGAGAGCGCCGGCGTCAACCCCTCGGGAAAGGGCCCGAACGGACTTCCTGCGATCCCCCGCCAGACCGCATCCAGGTACTTGCGGACCTGCTTTTCCATCTGCATCCGGCGGCGCCTGTCCATCTCCCCCGTGAGATTGATCTCCTGTCCTGCCGCCTCGCTCCAGGCGTACAGGGCGTCCAGGTTGGAAAACTTCATCTCCTGCCAGGGCTTGAGCCGGCGGTTGCCGGACGGGACGGAGTCCTCGGCGTCGAGGCTGGCGTCCGCCGTCACCGAGGTCATGCCCTCCCGGCTTGCCGAAAACCAGGACGCACGTGCCTTTTCCAGGAACGCCGTTGCGTCGGCGCCCGGATCCTGGCCGGGAGGGGGGGCGGGTGCTTCTTCGCCGGCGCGGAGGGCGGCGGTCCAGCCCAGCGCGATGAGGAGAATCGAGACGTATCTCATGGAGCGTTCCTTCAAGACGGATCCCTTGCGGTCTCCCTGGATGAAAACCCCGGGGGAGGAGGCGGTTTCGGAAAAAATCGGGTTTTTCCCGGTATCCAGAATCCGGTCGATGCTCTGTTTGTGGGAGGCGAATCCTCGGTGAAACCGGAGGTTCGGCGATCCGTGGCGCGGAATCGCCGTGGTCCCGGACCTGGAGCCCGCGTGGTCCGGGACACACGCCTCCTACACATCGGGCGTCTACGCGGACCCGGCGTGGCGGCGCCCCGTTGCGTCCACCACCACCTTCCCGCGCTTCACCACCGTTCTCACGTGGTTCACGCCGAAGTGACAGGGCACGAGGCGGTGGTTCGGGACGTCGAAGACGACGAGGTCGGCGAGCTGCCCCTCGGCCAGCCTCCCCCGGTCCTCTTCCAGCTCGAGCGCGCAGGCGGCGTTCACGGTGGAAGCGCAGAACGCCTCGGCGGGCGTCAGGCCCATCTTCACGGACGCCAGGGTGAGGACGAACTGCATGGACTCGGTCATGGAGGAGCCCGGGTTGAAGTCGGTGGCGAGCGCCAGGGGGAGTCCTGCCTCGACGAGTCGTCTCGCGGGGGCGTCGTGGGGGAGGTTGAGGTAGAAGGAGACGGCCGGCAGGAGGACGGGGATGACGCCTCCGGCCTTCAGGGCGCGGATGCCCTCGTCGGTGACGACGTGGAGGTGGTCGGCGGTCACGGCACCGATCTCGCCGGCGAGCTCGGTGCCGCCGATGGCCTCGAACTCGTCGGTGTGGATCCGGGCTTTCAGGCCGGACGCGCGCGCCGCCTCGAGGATCCGACGGGATTCCTCCGCGGTGTAGACGTTGCGTTCGCAGAAGACGTCGCAGTAGCGGGCCAGCCCCTTTTCGGCGATGGCGGGGATCATCTCCTCGATGACCTTGCGGACGTATTCCTCGCGCCTCTCTCCCCGGTATTCCTCGGGGAATTCGTGGGCCCCCAGGAAGGTGGGCACGGCGTCGACGGGGTGGGCGCCGGCGGCCGCCTCCAGGGCCTCGAGCGACCTGATCTCGGCCTCCGTGTCCAGGCCGTACCCGCTCTTCGCCTCGATCGTCGTGGTGCCGTGGGCCAGGAAGCCGTCCAGGTGACGGCGGACGGCGGCTTCGAGCTCGGCCCGCGAAGCGGCCCGGACCGACCGGACGGAGGAGAGGATGCCGCCGCCCCGGCGGGCGATCTCCTCGTAGGGGGTGCCGAGCGCGCGGAGCTCGAATTCGTCCTCGCGGGTGGCGACGAAGATCGGATGGGTGTGGGGGTCCACGAAGCCGGGGGCCACGAGGCGTCCTCCGGCGTCCAGGAGGGCGCCGGGCTCGTAGTCGGCCAGCAGGGCGTTCGAGGTCCCGACGCGCTCGATCCGCTCTCCGGCGACGGCGAGGGCGCCGTCGTTCAGGATGCCGGGATCGGCCATGTCGGGTCCGCATCGCGGGAGGGAAGCGCCGGTGTCCAGGGTGAGCATCTCGCCCGCGTGGACGAGGAGCAGATCGCAGGGCTTCTTCGCCATGAGCGTCTCCTTTGGCCCGGCGTTTATCAAGCCGGCCGCATGAGGGGCGTCACCACGGGGTATTTTACGGCAAACCTTGACACCGGCACACTTCCTTCCGTACCATCCCCCGCGTTTTTCTCCGACCCGTTCGTTTCCCGCACCCGTCGAAGGAGAGGACGAACCCCGCATGGGCGATTATGTCGTCATCGTGGAATCGCCGGCCAAGGCGAGGACGCTCGGCCGCTATCTGGGCAAGGGATACAAGGTCAAGGCGTCCATGGGCCACGTGCTGGACCTGCCCCGGAAGAAGCTGGGCATCGAGATCGAGAAGGATTTCGAGCCCCAGTTCGAGGTCATCCCGGACCGCAAGAAGACGCTCACCGAGCTGCGCAAGGCCGTGAAGGGCGCGGAGAAGGTGTTTCTCGCCCCGGACCCGGATCGGGAGGGGGAGGCCATCGCCCATCACCTGAAGGAGGCGTTGCGCCTGTCCAAGAAGCGCGTGCGGCGCGTCACGTTCAACGAGATCACGAAACAGGCCGTCCAGAAGGCCTTCGAGCATCCGGGCGAGATCGACATGAACCTCGTGAACGCCCAGCAGGCGCGGAGGCTTCTGGACCGCCTGGTGGGATACAAGCTCTCGCCGCTGCTCTGGCGGAAGATCGCCAAGGGGCTGTCGGCGGGGCGCGTCCAGTCGGTGGCGGTCCGGCTGATCGTGGAGCGGGAAAAGGAGATCGAGGCGTTCGAGCCGGTGGAGTACTGGAAAGCCGGGGTGGAGGTGGAACCGGCGGCGGGAGGGGAGGAGGACCGTTTCGAGACGGAGCTCAAGAAGATCCGGGGCAAGCCGGCCCGGCTCGCGGGGTACGACGAGGCCGAGGCGGTTCGCTCGGCGATTTCGGGTGCCCCCTTCAAGGTGGCCGGGGTGACGGAAAAGCAGCGGTCCGACGCGCCGAAGCCCCCCTTTCACACGAGTTCGCTCCAGCAGCAGGCGTCGATCCGCCTGCGGTTCAGCGCCAAGAAGACGATGATGCTCGCCCAGCAGCTCTACGAGGGGATCGATCTGGGGGAGCAGGGACCGACGGGCCTGATCACCTACATGCGGACCGACTCCTTCCGCGTGGCGAACGAGGCCCTCGAGGCGTGCCGGGAGCACATCCGATCCACCCTCGGCGAGACGTTTCTCTCGCCCAAGCCCAACGTGTACAAGTCGGGCAAGGGGGCGCAGGCGGCGCACGAGGCGATCCGGCCCACGGACGTGATGCGCACGCCGGAGGTGCTGAAGCAACACCTGAAGCGCGACCAGCTCCGTCTGTACCGGCTGATCTGGGAGCGTTTCGTCGCCAGCCAGATGGCGCCGGCCCGCTGGGCCGTGACGGAGATCACGGTGGAGGCGGGGGACCATCTCTTCCAGACGCGGGGCAAGCGCCTCCTGTTCCAGGGACATTTGAAGGTGTGGAAGGAGGAGAAGAAGACAGGTGCCGAGGCGCGCCTTCCCGCCGTGAAGGAGGGGGACGCGCTGCGGCTTCGTCGCATCGATCTGAGCCAGCATTTCACGCAACCGCCGCCGCGCTTTACGGAAGCGACGCTCGTGAAGACGCTGGAAAAGGAGGGGATCGGACGGCCGAGCACGTACGCGCCGATCATCTCCACGATCCAGGACCGGGGGTACGTGAATCTGCGGGAACGGAAGTTCTTCGCCACGGAGATCGGCAAGATCGTCACCGACCAGCTCGTCGAACATTTCCCCCGCATTCTCGACGTCGATTTCACGTCGAAGATGGAGGACGATTTGGACCGGATCGAGGAGGCGGAAGCCGAATGGACGCACGTCCTGAAGGATTTCTACGACTTGTTCGAGAAGAACCTCGCCCGGGCCAAGGACGGGATGCGGGACTTCAAGAAGGACGCGAAACCGAGCGGAGAGACGTGCGAGAAGTGCGGCGGGCGGCTTCTCTATCTCGTGAACAAGCACGGCTGGTTTCTGGGGTGCGAGAACTACCCCGATTGCCGGACCACGGTCTCCCTCGACGAGAAGGGGACGCCGGTCCGGGTCCGGGAGACGGAACACAAATGCCCGCTCTGCGGCAAGCCGATGCTTCTTCGCACGGGCCGCCGGGGCCCTTTCCTGGGCTGTTCCGGCTACCCCGAATGCCGGAACACCGTCTCCGTCGACGAGGAGGGGAATCCGCTCTGGCCCGAGGAGACGGGGGAGACGTGCGAGAAGTGCGGTTCGCCCATGGTGGTGAAGCGGGGCCGGAGGGGGCCGTTTCTGGCGTGCACGGCGTACCCGGCGTGCCGCTCGACGCGCCCGCTTCCGGGGGAGAAGAAGAAGGCCCCGCAGGAGACGGGGGATCTGTGCGAGAAGTGCGGAAAGCCCATGGTGATCCGCCACGGGCGGCGGGGCAGTTTCGCCGCGTGCTCGGGCTACCCGGCCTGCAAGAACACCAAGAGCCTCGGACCGGGGAAGGCGAAGGACAAGAAGGGGGCGAAGGCGGACGGCGGGGAATGAGCGGAATGCCGACGGCGTTCGAAGAACACCGCGTTTCCCCCTCGCCGGTGGCTTGCGGCGTCCGCCCCGGGGGGCTTTTCCGCTTGACAGATCTCCTCTCTCCCCGTAGAAGAAGGGCGAATTCGTACACCCCAAGGAGGTTCGTGTCATGCTGAATCTGAAGACCGCGAACCGCCAGGAACTGGTCCGGGAAGTCGAGAACCTGCGCCGGCAGATCGCGCAGCTCCAGTCTTCTTCCCAGGGAGGGCAGCTGCGGTCGATCGTGGGCCTCGACGAGAAGGTCATCCAGCTCGACGACAAGAACAACATCGAGTACGTCAACACCTCGCTGGCCAAGATGATGGGCGTCAAGCGCGACCAGATCCTCGGCAAACCCATCGCGGCCGTCGACAGCTTCAAGTGGGGGGAGGGCTTCCTCCAGAAGATGCTTTCCAAGGCCCGGGAAGAGGGCAAGGAAACCAACGAGGAGAAACAGTACTACGACGACGACAAGGAAAAGTACTTCTACGTCAACGTGAAGTGCTCCTTCATGGGCAACAAGGCCCAGTTCCTCATCGAGGACCTCACGTCCCGGAAACTCCTCGAGCAGACGTTCAAACGCTACGTCTCCCCGGACGTCATGGAGCGCATGCTCGAGATCCAGGACGAGAAGGACTTCTTCAAGGCCGAGCGGTACGAGATGACGGTCCTGTTCGGCGACCTGAGGAGCTTCACCTCCTGGTCGGAGAGCAAGACGCCCGACCAGGTGCGCAACATCGTCAACGACTACCTCTCCGCCATGACCAGGATCATCACGGCCAACGGCGCCACCCTCGACAAGTTCGTCGGCGACGAGGTGATGGCCCTGTTCGGCGCCCCCCTCTACTATCCCGACCACGCCGTCCGCGCCCTGCGGGTCGCCATCGAGATGCAGGAAGCCCACTGGCGCGTGATGAACAACTGGAAGGAGAAGGGATTCGACATCCCCCCGCTCGGCATCGGCGTGAACACCGGAGAAATGATCATCGGGAACATCGGATCCTCCATGCGGATGGACTACACGGTTCTCGGCCACCACGTGAACCTGGGAAGCCGGCTGTGCAGCCTCGCCCAGCCGCACCAGATCCTCCTCGGCGAGAAGACCTTCACCCTCATCCAGGAGGCCGCCAAGAAGGGGCAGCTCGACATCCGAAGGAACCTCAAGTTCAAGAAAATCGGACGGACCAACGCCAAGGGCATCTCCAAGCCCGTCGAGATCATCCTGGTGGAGCTCCAGCCGTGACGTCCAACCGCGCATCCGCCCCCGAAGACGAGGCGTTTCCCGATCAGACCGTCGATTTCGCCGAGGAAATCCTCAAAACACCCCCCTCCGACCTCGCCGCGCGCATCCAGCGCCTTTCCCCCGACATGCGCTCCACCGTCCTCAGGGAAGTCGTCCTGCGATACCAGAAACTCGACGTGTGGAAACGGGACGCCGAGCGGGAAATCCAGAACCTCCGCTACCACACCGAACGGCTCGAACGCATGGTCTACGAGATGGCCCGGGGCGGAAAGCAGGGCTGAAACGAGCCGCTAGCTCTCCCGCTCGATCACGCAGGCCATCGTCACGCCACCCCCCCCGCAGATCCCCGCGACCCCCAGCGTCCCACCGTGGATCTTCATCACGTTGTAGAGGGTCCACACGATCCGCGCACCGCTGATCCCCGTCGGATGACCCAGCGCGATCGCACCCCCGTGAAGATTCAACTTCTCCCGGTCCCACTTCAGCACGCGCTCGTTCGCCAGCACCTGGGAAGCGAAAGCCTCGTTCACCTCCAGCGCGTCCATGTCCGAAAGGGACAGACCCGCCTTCCTAAGCGCCGCCGGCACCGTCACCGAAGGACCCTCCCCCATGTAACGCCCGTCCACCGCCGCCTGGGCGAACGACTTGAAATGGAACAGCGGCTTCGCCCCCAGCGACTCCGCCCGCCCACGGCTCGTCACGATCAGCGCCACCGCCCCGTCCGTCATCCCGCACGCGTTGCCCGCCGTCACGATCCCGTTCTTCCGAAACACCGCCGGAAGCTTCCCCAACTTCTCCAGGCTCGTGTCCCGGCGCACCGACTCGTCCTTCTCGAAAATCATCGGAGGCTTCTTCTTCACCGGCACCTCGATCGGCACCACCTCCTCGTCGAACCAGCCCTCGTCCTGCGCACGCGCCGCCTTGCGGTGGCTCTCCAGCGCGAACGCGTCCATCTCCTCTCGCGAAATCCCGTGCTTCTCCGCCACGTTCTCCGCCGTCCCGCCCATCCCCAAAAAATCGTGGACCGGGTCGTTGGAGTCGCTCCAACCATCGTCCAGCGTCTTCGGACCCATCTTGAACGGCGTGAAACGCGCCCCGCGTATCAAGTAGGGAATCGTGCTCATCGAGTCGAAGCCCCCCGCCGCCACGATCTCCGCCTCACCCAGCCGGATCGACTGCGAGGCCATCGACAGCGCGCGCATGCCCGCCGGACAAGCCATGTTCAGGCTGATCGAGGGAATCTCGTACGGCACGCCGGCCTTCGCCGCCGCCGTGTGGGCCGGATTGACGTAGTTGCCCGCCTGCCGGCAGTGACCCATCACCACGTCGTCCACGTCGTTGCCCTCGATCCCCGCACGACGGAAGGCGTGCTCCAGCGCCGTCGCCCCCAGGTCGTAGGCCGGCATGTCCTTCAGCGTTCCCCCGAATCTCCCCATGGGGATGCGGGCGCCCGCGATCACCACCACGTCCTTCAAGTCCATGGGTCCTCCTTCCCGCTAGCGAAGCCTCGTCCGGAATGCGAAACAGGGTTCTCCTTTGGCGGGGGAGAATACCATGGAGAAAGCGCGGCGGCAAGGTTTCCGAAATCCCCTCTGCCCCCTTGACAGAACCCATCACCATCCCTATAGTCCGAACAAACGTTCGATTGGAATACGCGCCGTGGGTGGACAGCCCATCGAAATCTACCGGGAATTGAGCAGCGGCAAGACCGCCCGCTTCGATGAGAAACTCGTGCACTTGTTAACCTGCGCCGCCCGCGTCTTCGCCGAGCAGGGATTCGAGAAAGCCTCCATACGCCAGGTGGCCCAGGAAGCCGGCTTCAGCCTCGCCGGACTCTATCACTACGTGGATTCCAAGGAGGAGTTGCTCTTCACCATCCAGTTCTATACCTTCGGCGTCCTGGTCGAGGAACTCGAAAACATCCTGAACAGCCCGGCGACGGCACAGGACCATCTCGCCGAGATGGTCCGCGCCCACGTGCGGTATCTGGTGGAGCACCTGCCCGAGCTGAAGGTGTGCACCACCGAACTGGAGTCCCTGCACGGGGCGTACTACGGGCGGGTGTTGAAGCGCCGGCAACGCTATTTCGGGTTGACGCGGGGGATCCTGGACCGGCTCCGGAAACAGGATCATGGATCGAGGGTGGAGTCCGGGCTGGCTTCCCTCTACCTGTTCGGCATGCTGAACTGGATCGTCATGTGGTTCGATCCGAAGCGGAATGATCCGGCGGACCTTTCGAGGAGCCTGGTGGATCTCTTTCTGGGCGGATACCGGAAAGCGTCCGCGTCCGAGTCCCTGAAGTAGATCGTGTTGCTTCATTCGGATCGTACATCCGGGATTCCGATTCTGGTTTCGTGTCAGGAGCGGCCAGGAGGACGGCGACAGTCAAGGGGAAGACGATGCGATACGCGGAGACGGGTTTCAACCTGGAAGTGGATCTGACGCGCGGCAACGTCGAGCGCGTGGCGACGGACCCGGCGCTGACGGAGACGTACCTGGGGGGGCTGGGCACGAACGCCAAGATTCTCTGGGACCGGGTGCCGCCCGAGGCCGACCCCTTCTCGGAAGAGAACCTCCTCATCTTCGGCACCGGTCTTTTGTGCGGGACGCCCGCCACCGGGGCCAACCGGACGATCGTCTCGACCTTCTCGCCCCAGACGCAGCTGATGGCCTTTTCGATGATGGGGGGCTTCTGGGCCCCGGAGCTCAAATTCGCCGGCTACGACAAGGTGGTGCTTCGCGGGCGGTCGCCGGATCTGGTCTATCTCTGGATCCACAACGACCGGGTGGAGATCCGGGACGCGTCGCACCTCGCGGGCAAAGGATCGCTGGAGACGGCGGAGCAGATCCGCCGGGAGTTGAAGGAGCCGAAGGCCCAGGTGGCCTCCATCGGTCTGGCGGGGGAGAATCGGGTGCTTTTCGCCTCGATCGAGCAGGGCCGGTCGAGCGCGAGCCGGGCGGGCATCGGGGCGGTGATGGGGGACAAGCGGGTGAAGGCGATCGCGGTGCGGGGGACGAAGGACGTGAACATCGCGCGTCCGGAGCCGTTCCTCGAACTGTGCAAGGAGGTGCTGGCCTACATCCAGTGGCGGGAAGACCACCCGATCAAGGGGGTGATCCCCATCCTGGCGGTGCTGGGGTCTCCGCAGGAGATGGCGATCCACGACGAGAAATGGCACACGGAGAACTTTTCGTGGGGCAACGCCCGCGTGCGCCGCCGGGATTTCTGGAACGACGAGATCGCGAAGCAGTGGACCGACACGCTGGAGGGCTCGCGTTCGCGTCTGATCAGCTGCTACAACTGCCCGTTGCGTTGCGGGGGCACGCTTTCCCTTCCGGGCCTGCAGACCTACATGATGAAGTGTTTCTCGAAGCTCACCTACACGATGGCCGCGTTCTCGGACCTGGAATTCGGCCTGACGATCGCGCAGAAGGCCACGGAATACGGGGTGGACGGCTACACGGCCCCGCAGACGATGGCGTTCGCGCTGGAGCTTCTGGAAAACGGGATCCTGACGGAGAAGGACTTCCCGGGGATGCCGGAAGACACGGAGGGACGGTTCTTCTGGCTGCTCGATCGCATCGTGCGCCGGGAGGGCATCGGCGACGTGCTGGCCGACGGGACGCACTGGGCCGCGAAGAAGATCGGGAAGGGCGCGGAGGCGTACGCCCACAACAACATCAAGAAGCACGAGCAGCTGCCGCTCAAGCTGGGCATGCTCAACCCCGTCTACTACCTCATGTACTGCACGGGCGAGAAGATCAACATCACGCAGATCGAGGGGCAGTTCCCCCAGGCCGCCTTCCCCAAGCGCGAGCATCGCGAGAAGTTCGTGAAGGACTGGTTCCAGGTGCCCGACGAGAAGTTCAAGCGGTACTTCCTGGAATGGGAGCCCCGGGGGGAAAAGTCCAACCCGAACTATCCCGACGCGCAGGCCGCCTGCGATATCGTGGACTGGCAGGAGCGGATGCACTACATCGACGACGCGCTGGGCATCTGCGCGGGCGTCTCCTCCTTCCACCTGAAGCCCCCCTATCACATCCACAACCTGCCCAAGTTCGTCACGGCGGGCACCGGGATCCAGATGGACGAGGAAGCGCTGACGGCGGTCGCCAACCGGAACCGCAACCTCATCCGGGCGATCAACATCCGCCGCGGCATGCGGAGAAAGGACGAGAAGCCGCCCGAGGACCACTGGAAGAAGCGGTTCCCCGAGCTCGAGAGTGATCTTTTGAGCGCCTACTACCGGTACAAGGGGTGGAACCTCCAGGGCATTCCCACCCACGGCTCCTTGAAGAAACTCGGCCTCGGGTACGTGAGCGAGGACTTCGCGAAGCGGGGCATCCCCGCGGACGACGACGCCGGCGAGGCCTCGCCGGCGGAAGCGGCCGCGGGAGAGGAGACAACCTGATGGAAACGACCGTCCAGGCACCGAAGAAGACGAAGATCATCAAGACGATCCACATCAACGTGGACGAGTGCAACGGCTGCCGGGCCTGCGAGATGATCTGCTCGGCCTTTCACGCCGAGCCGAAGTACAGCAGCAGCAATCCGGCGCGGTCCCGCATCCGCGTGATCCGCGACCCGATGCGCGACCTCTATATCCCCGTCTACGCCGGCGAGTACACGCCGGCGGAGTGCGCGGGCCGCGACCGCTACACCATCGACGGGAAGGCCTACGACGAGTGCGCCTTCTGCCGGGCCTCCTGCCCGTCCCGCGCCGAGTTCAAGGAGCCCGATTCCGGCCTGCCCCTGAAGTGCGACATGTGCGAGTCCGACCCTCCGCTCGATCAGCCCATGTGCGTGGAGTGGTGCCTGACCGACGCGTTGACGTACGAGGAGCGGGAGGAGGAAGTGGAGGCGGAGGAGGAAGAAGAGGCGATGGACGAGATGGAGGCGGGCCTGGAGAGCCTGGTGAGCCGGTTCGGGCTGAAGAAGGTCATGGACGGCCTCGCCCGGATGTCGAAACGGAACCCGTAAGAGACAGGAAAGTCGTTCGAGGATCGGAAACGGTGGAAACGGTTGCGCCCTTCATCGAGGTGGTCGACGAGATCAAGGAGGCCGGGGGCGACATCTTCAGGCTGTGCTACCAGTGCGGCAAGTGCGACGTCGTCTGTCCCTGGAACCGCGTCCGCCCGTTCAGCATGCGCCGGATCATCCGCGAGGCTGCCTTCGGCCTGACCGAGGTGGAGGGCGAGGACATCTGGCGCTGCACGACCTGCGGAACCTGCCCCCAGGAATGCCCGCGGGGCGTGAAGCAGATCGACCTCGGGGTCTCGCTCCGGCGCGTCGCCACGGAATACGGCGTCTTCCCCGAGTCCGTCAAGCCCGCCCGCGCCGCCGGCGGCTACATGGTCGCCGAGGGCAACCCGCTGAACGAGGACCGGGACAAGCGGGCCGACTGGGCCGAGGGCCTGTCCGTGAAACCCTTCGAGGAGGGGATGGAGATCCTCTACTTCGTCGGCTGCTATTACAGCTACGATCCCCGGCTGAAGAAGGCGGCCCGGGACACGGCCGCGATCCTCGATGCGGCGGGCGTCGATTTCGGCATCCTGGGCACGGAGGAGAACTGCTGCGGGGAAAGCATCCGCAAGACCGGCGCCGAGGACGTCTTCAAGACGCTGGCCCGCCGCAACCTCAAGACCTTCATCGACAAGGGCGTCAAGCGGATCGCCGTCTCCTCGCCGCACTGCTACCACGCGCTCAAGAACGAGTATGCCGAGTTCATGGCGAACTTCGACGTCGTCCACATGTCCCGCTACCTGCTCGAACTCATGGACGCGGGAAGGCTCGAGCTCGCGCGCGAGGTCCCGAAGAAGGTCACCTATCACGACCCGTGCTATCTGGGGCGGCACAACGGACTCTATGACGAACCCAGGGAGGTGTTGAAACGGATTCCCGGGCTGGAGCTCGTCGAGATGACGGACCGCCGCGAACAGAGCCTTTGCTGCGGCGGGGGCGGCGGCCGGATCTGGATGGAGACCCCCAAGGAGGAGCGGTTCTCCAACCTCCGGCTGGAACAGGCCCGCGAGACCGGGGCTTCGACGCTGGTCACGGCCTGTCCCTACTGCATCACCAACTTCGAGGAGAGCCGCCTGACCCTGGACCTGGAGGACGTGCTGGACGTCAAGGACCTCACGGAAATCGTGCGGGAAGCGATGGCGTAGGCCGCTCTGCTGTTTCTATCGGCATGAACAAACACAGACGATTCGATCGGCATTGGAGGGCGAGGGTCCTCCCGAGCCGACTGCGGCATCGGCTCGCCGGGAGGCTCGCCCTCCAAGAGGCCGTCGGGAAACGGCGGGAACACGGCTTGAAGGGCTACTTGTAGGCTGCAAGGAGAGATCGTGGAACAAGAAGACGCAGACCGTTTCGGCCGGGGCGAATTCGGCGACGTCATGGTCCTCGGCGGCGGGATCAGCGGCATCCAGGCGTCCCTCGATCTCGCTTCCTCCGGGTTCCGGGTCTACCTCGTCGAGACCTCGCCGACCATCGGCGGGAAGATGGCCCAGCTCGACAAGACCTTCCCCACCAACGACTGCTCCATGTGCATCGAGTCGCCCAAGTTCATCGAGTGCGACCGCCACCCCAACATCGAGATCCTCACCTACACCGATGTCGAAAGCGTGGAAGGCGAGGCCGGGAATTTCCGCGTCACGCTCGTCGGCAAGCCCCGCTACATCCTGGAAGACAAGTGCACGGGCTGCACCACCTGCGTGGAGTACTGCCCCGTCAACGTCCCCGACCCGTTCAACCAGAACCTGTCGCCGAACAAGGCCATCCACATCTACTTCTCCCAGGCGGTTCCGCTGGTCACCTACATCGACGAGAACTGCCTCTACCTGCAGGAGAAGAAGTGCTCGATCTGCGAGTCCGTCTGCCAGAACGACGCCATCGACCTGCACCAGGAACCGGAGAGGAAAACGGTCAACGTCGGGGCGATCGTCCTCTCCCCGGGATACGACGTCTTCGATCCCTCGATCCGCGGCGACTACGGCTACGGGACCTTCGAGAACGTGGTCACCAGCCTCGATTTCGAGCGGCTGCTGTGCGCGACCGGGCCCCACGCCGGCGAGATCCTGCGCCCCTCCGACAAGCGACACCCCAAGAAAATCGCCTGGATCCACTGCGTCGGCTCCCGGCAGGTCCTCGAGGGCGGGAACAGCTACTGCTCCGCCGTCTGCTGCACCTACATCCAGAAACAGGTGATCCTGGCCAAGGACCACGACGAGGGCACGGACTGCGCGATCTTCCACAACGACATCCGGTCCTACGGCAAGGACTTCGAGCGGTTCTACCAGCGGGCCGAGAACCTGCCCGGCGTGCGTTTCCTCAGGAGCTACGTGGCGGCCGTACGCGAGGACCCGGAGACGAAGAACGTCACGATCCGCTATTCGACCTTCGACGAGGGGGTCAAGGAGGAGGCGTTCGACCTGGTCGTCCTGGGCGTCGGCCTGAACCCGCCCGCGGACGCGAAGCGTCTGTCCGAACAGCTCGGCGTGGATCTGAACGAACACGGCTTTTGCAAGACGAACCCCCGTTGCCCCATCGAGACGTCCCGCCGGGGCGTCTTCGTCAGCGGGGCCTTCCAGGGGCCGATGGACATCCCGGAGTCCGTCATGTCCGCCAGCGGGGCCGGCGCCAAGGTGGGGGAGATCCTGCGCTCCCGGCGGGGCGATCTCTCCCGGGAGCGCGTCTACCCGCCGGAGCGCGACGTCTCCGAAGAGGAAACCCGGATCGGGGTCTTCGTCTGCCACTGCGGGGCCAACATCGGACGGGTCGTCGACGTCCCTTCCGTGGTCGACTACGCCCGGACCCTGGACCATGTCGCCCACGCCGAGGAGGGCCTCTTCATCTGCTCCACCGACGCCGCCCAGCAGATCGCCGAGACGATCCGCGAGAAGGGCCTCAACCGCGTGGTGGTCGCAGCGTGCACGCCCCGCACCCACGAGCCGCTTTTCCGCGACACGCTTCGCGAGGGCGGCATCAACCAGTACTTCTTCGACATGGCCAACATCCGGGAGCACTGCTCCTGGGTCCATTCCAAGCAGCCGGAGGAGGCCACCGCCAAGGCCAAGGACATCGTGAGGATGTCGGTCGCCCGCGTCGCCCACCTCGAACCCCTGCAGGAGTTCGACCTCCCCGTGGACAAGACCGCGCTGGTGGTCGGGGGCGGCCTGGCCGGCATGACGAGCGCCCTGAGCCTCGCGGATCAGGGATTCGAGGTCCACCTGATCGAGAAGGAGAACGAGCTGGGAGGCATGGCGCGAAGGATCTACACCACCCTCGAGGGGCTGGACGTCCAGGCGGTTCTCGACGACCTCATCCGCCGGGTCTACCGGAATCCGCTCGTCCACGTGGCGCACGGGGCGAGGATCACCGACGTGTCCGGATATGTCGGTAACTTCACGACCACGGTGGCGTCGGAAGGGCGGGTGAGCACGATCAGGCACGGGGCGGCCATCCTCGCCACCGGCGCCGAGGAATACGAGCCCACCGAGTACTTCTACGGGGAGGACGACCGGGTCCTCACCCAGCTCGAGCTGGAAGCGCGGATCGCCGAGGGCGACGAGCAGGTGCGAAACGCCAGGCGGGTCGTGATGATCCAGTGCGTCGGCTGCAGGAACGAGGAGCGGAACTACTGCTCTCGCGTCTGCTGCAGCCAGGCGATCAAGAACGCCCTGGCGCTGAAGGAGATCGACCCGGACAGGCAGGTCCACATCCTGTTTAGGGACATGCGGACCTACGGGTTCCGGGAGGACGCCTACCGGGAGGCCGCGGACCGGGAGGTGAGGTTCGTCCGCTGGGAGCCCGGGGATCCCCCGGAAGCGGAAGCGGCCGAGGACGAGGAGGGCGAGCCGGTCGTTCGGGTCACCGTGCCGGACCCCGTCCTGCAGAAGAAACTGGAGCTGGACGCCGATCTCGTGGTGCTGTCGGCGGCGGTGGTCCCCTCGCCGGGAAGCGAGGAGGCGTGCCGTCTGTTCAAGGTCGGGCTGAGCCCGGACGGCTTCTTCCAGGAGGCCCACGTGAAGCTGCGCCCCGTCGACTTCGCGGCGGACGGCGTGTTCCTGTGCGGGATGAACCACTACCCCAAGCACATCCCGGAGACGATCAGCCAGGCGCTGGGGGCGGCGGGGCGCGCCGCGTGTCTTCTCTCGCAGGACACGGTCACCGCCTCCGGCTCCGTGTGCGAGGTGGACGAGGAGGCGTGCGTCGCATGCGGGGCGTGCATCTCGGTCTGCGCGTACGGCGCCATCTCGTTCCGCGAGACGCCGTCGGGCAGGAAGGCGTCGGTCAATTCCGTGCTCTGCAAGGGCGACGGCCTGTGCAACGCGGTGTGCCCCGTCTCGGCCATCGTCCTGAAGCATTACACCGACGAGGAGCTGCTGAGCCAGATCGACGCCGCGATTCCTAAGCGCAAGGCCCCTCCGGCCGCGCCGGAGGATCCCCGGCCCGTCGTTGCGGGAGGGAAGACATGAGCGAAGCCTTCGCCTTCCAGCCGAAGATGCTGGGCATCATCTGCAACTGGTGCTGTTACGGCGGCGCGGACCTGTGCGGCGTCTCCCGCTTCCCGTACCCGCCCTACATCCGGCTGGTGCGGGTGATGTGCTCGGGCCGGGTGGACCCGCTTCACATCTTCAAGGCCTTCGCGAACGGCGAGGACGCCGTGTTCGTCGGCGGCTGCCATCTCGGCGACTGCCACTACGTCACGCACGGGAACTTCAACGCCTACATCATGGTGCAGGTCTGCAGGAAGATCCTGGGGCGCATCGGGGTCCGGCCGGAGCGGTTGCGGATCGAATGGGTCTCCGCGGGCGAGGGCATCCGTTTCGCCAACTTCATGAACGCATTCGCGGCGGAGGTGGAGGCGATGGGGCCTCTCGGCGAGGGCGAGGGGCTCGACGCGGAGACCCTCCGGCTCGACCTCGAGGCGGCCCTTCATCTCGTGCCCTTCATGAGACTCGTACTGGCGCAGCGGATGAGCCTGCCCGCCAAGACGGAAGAGGCCTGCCACGCGTTCGTCGAAAGCGAGACGTTCGACAGGCTGTTCGAGGATCTCTTCGGCGGGAGGCTGGACCAGAGCCGGATCATGCTGCTGTTGAGGGAACAGCCCCTCTCCACCGGGGAGATCGCCGAGCGCCTGGGGCTTAAGCCCGCGGACGTCTCGAGACACATGAACAGCTCGTCGAGGGAAGGATGGGTCCGCTACGACGCGGACCGCAAGCAATACGCCCTCGCGTGAGGGGAAAGGAATCATGGAACTCGGACCGATAGACGGGATCGTCGAGAGATATGGATGCGAGCCCAGCGCCCTCATCCAGATCCTGCTGGAGATCCAGAAGGAGAACCACTGGCTCCCCGGCGAGGCGCTGGACCGGGTGGCCGAGAAACTCGAGGTTCCCCTGACGCGGATCCGGCACATCGCCACCTTCTACAAGGCCTTCAGCCTGGCCCCCAAGGGGCGCCACGAGATCCACGTCTGCATGGGAACGGCCTGCCACGTCCGCGGCGCGAAACGCGTGCTCGACAAGGTGCAGGAGGTGACGGGGATCCGTCCGGGCGAGACGGACCTGGCGTTGAAATTCAGCCTGGAAACCGTCAACTGTCTTGGGTGCTGCGCGCTCGGGCCGGTGATGGAAATCGACGGGAAAGCCCACGGCAAGCTGACCACGGCCGAGACGGCGGAGGTCCTGACATCGTACGAGTAGGGGAAGAGGATGCCGCGGTTCCATACGCCTGAAGATCTGGAAACGTTCCGGCGGGAACTCCTGTCCGGACGGGATCCCCACAAGCCCTGCATCTCGGTCTGCGTCGGCGCCGGCTGCCTCGCCTCCGGCGCGAGCGAGGTGCTGGACGCCTTCCGGGACGAGCTCGCCA
Source organism: uncultured Planctomycetia bacterium (assembly GCA_964508045.1). Lineage (GTDB taxonomy): Bacteria > Planctomycetota > JAKEIC01 > JAKEIC01 > CAZDSO01 > CAZDSO01. Next base: position 17,716 of record CAZDSO010000010.1, read on the forward strand.
GGCAGGGCCTGGAAGCGGAGGTGGACGTCAAGGGGACCGGCTGCCCGGGGTTCTGCGAGCGAGGGCCCGTCGTGGTCGTGTATCCCGAGGAGATCTGCTATCTGCAGGTGAAGCCCGAAGACGTTGTGGACATCCTCTCGCAGACCGTCAAGGAGAAGAAGGTGGTCGACCGGCTCCTCTACGAGGACCCGGCGTCGGGCGAGAAGGCGGTCAAGGAGTCCGAGATCCCCTTCTACCGGCACCAGGAGCGGGTCGTCATCGGCGACAACATCCGGATCGATTCGCGGAGCCTCGACGACTACCTGGCCGTGGGGGGCTATGCGGCGCTGGCCAAGGCCCTGTCGGGCATGACGGCCGAGCAGGTCCTGGAGGAAGTCAAGAGATCGAACCTGCGAGGGCGGGGGGGCGGCGGCTTCCCCGCCGGAAGGAAGTGGGAAGGGTCGCGCAACGCCCCCGGCGATACGAAGTACGTGATCGTCAACGCCGACGAGGGGGACCCCGGCGCGTTCATGGACCGGGCGCTCCTCGAAGGGAACCCCCACGCCGTCCTCGAAGGGCTGATCCTCGGCGCCTACGCGGTGGGTTCCCGGGAGGGCTTCGTCTACGTCCGGCAGGAATACCCGCTGGCGGTGGAGAACATCACGCGCGCGATCGAGCAGGCCCGGTCGTACGGTCTTCTGGGGAAGGACATCCTCGGGTCGGGTTTCGACTTCGACGTCGAGGTCCACAAGGGGGCCGGGGCGTTCGTCTGCGGCGAATCGACGGCGCTGATGACGGCGCTGGAGGGCCGGGTCGGCGAGCCCCGCCCCAAGTACATCCGCTCGAACGTCCGCGGGCTGTGGGAGAAGCCCAGCGTGCTGAACAACGTGGAGACGTGGGCCAACGTGCCGCTCATCATCAACAAGGGCGCCGACTGGTTCACGAAGATCGGGACGGAGGGGAGCGCGGGCACGAAGATCTTCTCGCTCGTGGGCAAGATCAACAACACGGGGCTGGTCGAGGTGCCCATGGGCATCACGCTCAGCGACATCATCTACAAGATCGGAAGCGGCATCCCCGGCGACAAGAAGTTCAAGGCCGTGCAGACGGGGGGCCCCTCGGGCGGGTGCATCCCGGAGTCGATGCTGGACCTCCAGGTGGATTTCGACGCGCTCTCCGACGCCGGCTCCATGATGGGCTCCGGCGGGATGATCGTCATGGACGAGGACACGTGCATGGTCGACGTGGCCCGCTACTTCATCCACTTCCTCACCGACGAGTCCTGCGGCAAGTGCGTGCCGTGCCGCGAGGGACTCCGGCAGATGGACAAGATCCTCACGAGGATCACCGAGGGGAAGGGGAAGGAGGGCGACCTCGAGACGCTTCAGGACCTCGCCGAGACGGCCAGGGAGGCCGCGCTGTGCGCGCTGGGCAAGAGCGCCCCCAACCCCTTCCTGAGCACGCTCCGCCACTTCCGCGACGAGTACGAGGCGCATATCCAAGAGAAGCGCTGCCCCGCGCTCTCCTGCAAGGCGCTCGTCGCCTACTGGATCGACCCCGAAGCGTGCCGGGGATGCGGCGCCTGCCTCAGGAAGTGCCCGGCCGGGGCCGTCGAGGGGGGCAAGAAGACGATCCACGTCATCGACCAGGAGAAATGCACCCGGTGCGGCACGTGCTTCGAGGTCTGCCCGGACCGGTATGCCGCGGTGAGGAAGATCTCGGGCGAGGACCCGCCGCCTCCCCTCCCCGAGGACCAGAGAGCCATCGTCAAGAAGAGCGAGAAGGCATGAGCGAGATCCGCCTGCAGATCGACGGGAAGGACGTGACGGCCGAGGAGGGCACCCCCCTTCTCGAGGCCGCCCGGCGCGCCGGGATCGACATCCCCGCGCTCTGCTACCACGAGAAGCTGAAACCCTACGGCGCCTGCCGGCTGTGCACCGTCGAGATCGAGAGCCGCGGGCGGACCCGCCTCGTCGCCTCCTGCGTCTATACGGTCGAGGAGGGGCTTGTCGTGCGGACGCGGTCGGAGAAGATCGACCGGATCCGGAAGACCCTGCTGGAGCTCCTGCTGGCCCACGCGCCCGATGCGCCGACGCTGAAGGCCTGGGCCGCGGAATACGGCGCGGATCCGGACCGGTTCGAGAAGGAGCCCTCCTTCTGCATCCACTGCGGGCTGTGCGTGAGGTACTGCGCCGAGGTGAAGGGGAAGAACGCGATCGGCTTCATCGACCGGGGCGTGCGGAAGGAGATCAGCTTCATTCCCGAGATCGCCCTGCAGGAATGCGAGAACTGCAAGGCGTGCTTCGAGCTCTGCCCCACCTCCTACCTCCAGGCCGCGTACGTCCTCACCCGATCGCTCGCCGGGAAAGACTGAAGCGGAAGCCTTGGCTTCCAACACGAAGGCACGACGACACCAAGGCACCACGTTCTTCCAGGGTGAATATTCCGGTTACTCCGACCCGTGCCGATCAGGCTGAAGGCTGTAGACCGAAGGCCGAAGTCGCCGCGTTGCTGCGGGCTGGAAGCCCGCGATCCCGGCAACGGCTCGCCCTCCAAGGCAACACCTTCGACTGAAATCTCCAATCTGAAATCCCTACCCAGGCAACCCCCAATCCCTTCATCCCCTTCGTGTCTTCGTGACCTTGTGCCTTTGTGTTGAAAGCAACGAACATGCACCAAGGATCTAGCGCACCGCTCGGATGAGGATGTCGCGGAACCACACGACCCCGCGCTCCACCACCAGGCCCACGTTCCCCAGATCTTCGATCTCCCTTTCCTCGTCCGTGTTCCCCACCTCCACCGGCACCCGGTCCACCGTGGCGCGGATGCGGGTTTGCCGGACCGAGACGAAGATCTCGTGCCATCGGCCGTCCGCGGGAATGCGGTTCACGTAAAGCCCGTGCCGGTCCAGCCGGAACTCGACCCGGGACGCGGAATCCCCCTCCTGCTTCACCGACGCCTTCAGATCGAAGTCCTCCCAGTACGCCAGGGACCGAAGGCGGGTGATCTTCTCATGCACCCGACGCCCGCGAACGGCGCCGTCCCGGACCTCCCAGGCTTTCCTCGAGCCCCGGATCACCCAGCCCGCGAAGTCCGTTCCGTTGGTGAGCTGGACCCAGCCCGAGGGCTTGCCCCGCCGGCTCCGGAGCGACCGGACCTGCAGCGACCGGACGTGCATCGAGGATTCCATCTCCACGTCGAGCTCGATGACGCCGGGCAGGATGGAGGCGAAGGGCGGCTCGACCCGCGCCGGGATCCCGTTGATGTCGCCCCAGGCGAATCCACCATACACCCCGAAACGAATCGGGTACCATTCACCCGGACCGCCCGTGGGGAGAATCATTTCCCGCTCCTCCCCCGTATCGTCATGGACGTCGATGCTCGCTTCTCCCCTTCCGGAAGCCCTCACCACCCCCTCCAGCAGGAGGTCCTCGTACGCCTTCGTCGTCTCGAGATTGATTGAGTCCGCTTCGGCCCGGGCGGCGAGCTCGCCCTTTCCATGGGTCCATGCGGCGAGCTTCTTGCGATCCCACCCCGTCACCCTGCCGGGCGTGACAAGAACCGTCGGGGAGACGGTCCGGAAGAGCCGCTCGCCCGTCTGGCGGGCCTCGTGAGCAGCCGCGATCTCCTCCAGGCTCTCCGCGATCGGCCGGCCCTCGATCTCGACGCGCTTCAAGAGCATCCGGGCGCCGGGGCGGCAGTAGATCGCGAAATCCTCCCAGGCCGTCCTCGCCCCCGCATCCTTCTCGAACACACGCTTCTCTCCCAGGTCGACGGAGAGTGTCGATTCCCGGCACGACACCGTCAGGGACGCGATCGTTTCCTCCCGTTCGCGGAAATGGGAAACGAAGAAGGGATTCCCTTCGAACTCGTCGCCGAACAGCTGGACCTCGGTGTTCTCACCCTCGATGACCTTGACGTAGATATCGAACACCTTCACGCCCCACACGCCCGGGGGATCGGGCCTCTCGAGCTGCACCGAAGCGGAGAAACCGTTCCCCTCGAACCGGCCAAGATGGTTCAACGTCGCACCCCGCATCTCCAGCCCCCCGCGGTCCCGGTTCACGATGCCCATGGCGTAGGTATGGAAGGCCGGAGTCCACACCCAGTCCTCCAGCGCCTCCGGCTTCTCGGGACGCGCGAAATCGTACGACAGGCGTATCCCGCCCTTCCCGTCCGGCGAACATGCCCCGCGGAAGACCTCGACCGAACGGACCACGAGCGGCACGCACGTCTTCTCCAGTCCGGACAGGCGCCCGGCATACGAAGCAAAGACGGGGGACTTGCCGAAGGCCGCGCGGAATCCCTCGATCGCCTCGGCCAGCTCGCCCCACTTCTCCCCCTGTGCCAGCGCCTGGATCTCGTCGAACCGCGCCCGGGCTTCCGCCTCGCTCGCCCGGGCGGAATCCCGCCGGATCCGGTCCATGTACCAGCGGGCGGACGGGACCGCCTTCGCCGCGGAAACGAGGCGCGATCCGGCTTCCTCCCGCAGACCGCAGAAGTACAGGAACACCCCGGCGGAAAACGCTGCGACCTTCCCCTTCCCCAACTTCGCGAAACCGAAGTCCGCCACGGTGAGGGGATGGATCTTCTCCAGCGAGATCGTCGTCTCGGCGCTTCCCATCCGGATCCGAAGCGACGCATCCTCCACGGCCACGATCCTCACACGCCTCGGCCCGGGACGCCGGCCTCGTCCGACGAGGATCTCCACGGTCTCCCCCTCCCTCTCGAAGAGCGAGAGCCGGAAGGCCCTCCACAGGTTCTCGACGGCTTGCAAGTCCCCAAACCGCTTCCAAAGAACGGCCCCCTCCTTCCGGGACAGATCCTCCTCCCACGCCTTCCGGAAACCCTCGAGGTCGTACGCCTGCACGAGCGCGGAAAGACGCTCCAGAAGCGTCTCGGTCCTCTTCACGTCGTCTTCTCCCCCCGCGCCGGAAGCCGGCCCCTCCCCGCGCCCCGGTTCCGCCTCCGCCCGGGAGCGGATCGCCTCGAAGCGGGAGAGGGCGGTATCGGCCAGCTGTGCGACATCCTCGAGGTCGGAGGAAGCGAACGGCCGGATCCGGTCCTCGGCCTCGTCGACGTCTCCGCCCTGCGCGAGCGCATCCGCCTCGGCCCAGGCCTCCATGCAGCGCCGGATTTCCCCGAGCACGATGGCCTGCATCTGCAAAACGGCTTCGGAAGCGACGGGATCGCCGGAGAGCCCGGGAAGCGCTTCCCGCCAGACGCGCACCGCCGCGCCGGGCCGTCCCCGAGACGCGAGTCCCCCGGCCTCGTCTGCGGCCGCCTCGAACCGGGCGCGGATACGCCTGGATCGGGCCTCGAGAACCTCCTTCTCCCGGGCGCGCGCCTTCCCGGCCGCCTCCGTGCCCGGGAAGAGCGCGACGATCCCCTGCAGCCCCGCGAGGGCTTCGTCGAGGGCGTCCGGCCGTGACGCGAGGATGGCCTCCACGGCCTCGAGACGGTGTGCCGCTGTTTCCTCCAGCGACCGTGCGCGGTCCTCCCGCGAGGGTCCTTCCAGCGTGCGAAGGAGTTCCCGGGCCTGTTCCTTCTCCTCGTCGGAGCCGGTCTTCAGGATTTCCTCGAGCTCCGCGGCCAGGTTCCGGCGGCTCTGCCGGTCCTGGTTCCTCAAGGAGGCCACGCGGTCCTTGAGGCCTTGGAGCTGGGCCGCGATCTGTTCGGATTCCTCCTTCGCCCGGGAGGAGACGATGAAGGCGGTCGCGGCGACCGCCGAGAGGATCGCGAGCAGGGCCAGGGCCAGGAAGCGATGCTTCTTCACGGCCCGCACGGCCTTTTCCACGACCGAGGGGGGCCGGGCGCGGACGGGCTCTCCCGTCAGGAATCTCTCCAGATCGAGGCCCAGATCCTCGGCGGTGTCGTACCGTCTCCCCGGGGCTTTTTCCAGGCACTTGAGGCAGACCGTTTCCAGGTTTTTCGGGACGCCGGGCCTGAGGCGGCGCGGCGGGGGGGGATCGTCGTTGACGATCTTCGAGAGCACGGCCATGGGCGTCTGTCCGGTGAAGGGCGAACGCCCGCACAGCGCCTTGTAGAGAACGGCGCCGGTGGAGAAAATGTCCGTCCGGGCGTCGACGCGCGCCTTCCCCTGGGCCTGCTCCGGCGACATGTACTCGGGGGTCCCGATGGCGGCCCCGTCCATGGAGAGTTTCTTGTGGGCGGCGACGTCCTTGGCCAGCCCGAAATCCGTGATGTACGGATCCCCCTCCTCGTCGATCAGGATGTTCGCGGGCTTGATGTCGCGGTGGATGATCCCGTGGCCGTGCGCGTAGTGGAGCGCGTGGGCGATCGCAGACAGGATCTCCACGGCTTGCATCATCGAGAGCGAGCCCTCCTCGATGAGCTCGTCCATGTCGCGGCCTTCGATGAAGTCCATGGTGAAGTAGTGGACGCCCTCGGCGATGCCGACGTCGTGGACCGCGACGATGTTCGGGTGGCGCAGGCGCGCGGCCGACTTGGCCTCGCGGTGGAAGCGCTCGATCTGCTCCCGCGTCGCCGTCTCGCCCTCGAGCAGGGTCTTGAGGGCCACTTCCTTCTCCAGGCCCGGGTGCCAGGCCTGGTAGATGATCCCCATCCCGCCGCGGGCGACCTCGTGGAGGATCTCGTAGTTCCCGAAGGTTCGCTTCGATTCCGGCGCGCGGCCGCTTTCCTTTCCCTTCGACGAGGGAGGAGCCTCCTGCTTGGCGTAGCGCGCCTTGAGCAGCCTCTTCTGGGCCACGACGACGGCCCGGTGCTGCTCGGGCGTGATGAGACCCTGGTCGAGCAGGATGATCCCGAGCGGCTGCTTCTCCTTCTGGTCGGCCTGGATGGCGGCCGCCCGCTTGACGTCCTCGGGCGACGCGAAATCGTTCCGGACGACAAGGTTTCGAAAGACGGCGTCCCGGTCCGTTGCGAGCTGCTTCTCCTGGGCCCGCCGGATCTTCTCCAGCGCCTTCGGGGAGAGGTACCCGTCCTGCAGGCAGATCTCGGCGAGGGTCAGGTCCTCGCCCGCCTCGCGGTACTTCTCCTGCGCTTCCCTTGCGGCGTGCAGATCATCCTTTGTCAGGTCATCTGCACGCGAGGCGATCCGGGAGAAGAGCAGGTCGACAAGGCTATCCTCTTTCCGCCCCATGGGGGAACCTCGATCGGGTCGGTGGCGCGAAGCGCCTGCTTGTTGCCGGCTTCATTATACCCCAAAGCGGTAAAGCCTCAGCCACAACGGCCGAGTCTTCCCCGCAAAGGACGCAGAGGACGAAGAGGGCCCCGGAGACCCTGGAGGGGACAGAAGGGACAGAGGGGAAAAGTTCCAACATCCGATGTGGTATTGACTTGGGACTCCCGGTTTCGACGGGAGCCCTCGTTCGAAAATACCTTGGGTCCCAAAACCCGGCCGCGGTAGAATGCATCCAGTTCCCGTTTTCCGGCTTTCTGGAAAGGAGAAGCCATGAGGCGAAAGAGACGGTTGCCGCTCCTTCTCGGTCTCGCCGGGCCGCTCATGCTCGCGGCCTGCTCGGCGAAAGTAGAGACCGAATACGTGTCGAGATCCACCGCCGCCAACCTCGCCGTGCAGGACGCCGCGGGCGCGGATCTGGACGGCGGGACCCTCGACACCCCCTCCGCGACGCCGGGGTCCACCGCCCCCACCACCTGGTTCTACCTGCGAAACACGGGCGGGCGTACCCTCCGGGGCCCGTCGGGCGGGGGCATCGCGATCTCCCTCGGCGGCGCGAACCCCTCGGCCTTCTCGGTCTCGCCCCTCTCGGTCCCGGACATCCCGGGAGGATCGTCCGCGCAGATCGCCGTGCGGTTTTGCCCGGGCGCCTCCGACGCCGAAACATTGACCGCGGACGTGACCGTGGACGTGGAGGACGCGGCGCAGCAGGCGACGTTCACGCTCTCGGGGGCGATCGACACGCCGTCGATCGCGTCCACGTCGCCGGCGAACGGGGCGTACCACGGCGGCACGACGGTGACGGTCACGGGGACGGACTTCGCCCCCGGCGCCTCGGTGTCGGTGGGGGGAGCGCAGGCCGCGAGCGTGTCGGTGAACGCCGACGGCACGCGGATCACCTGCGTCACGCCGGCGGGCGCGCTGGGGCCGGCGGACGTCGTGGTGGACAACGGGAACGGGGACACGGACACCGCCGCAGGGGTGTTCGAGTATTCCGCCGTGGCGCTCTTCCAGCGCCTGGACGGGGACGGCGTCCTGCAGATCTACGCCTATGAAGCCGCGGCCGGCCAGGCGAGCGAGCGGCAGCTCACGGACTTCCCGGCCAATCCCGTCGGCCTCACCTTCGTGGCGAAAGCGGGGAACTACGCCCTCTACGAGCGCACCGAACCGGGGGGCATGGGGCCCCAGTTCTACAGCCTGGACGTCGCCACGGGAACCTGGACGGCCGTGACGAACCGGACGACCGGCAATCCCATGACCTACCTCGGCGTGACGTCGGAGGCCGTGCCGCGCCTCGTCTTCCGGGAGACCATCGGCGGCTGGGAATACCTGTTCTCCGCGCGCGTCGACGGATCGGACTGCGTGCACGGGGCCGTGCCGCTCTCCTCGTTGCCGATGTGGCTGGCCACGGCGGGGAAGGATTTCCTGATCACGCAGGAGGCGCTTCCCCGCGTCGTCTTCGTCTGCGATGTCGGGCTCTCCCCGCGGTTCCTGCATTCGGTCCTGGTGGACGGCTCCGAGTACGGGGCGGAACGGCAGCTGGTGGGCCCTTCGTACAACACGACCTACCTGTACGCCGTCGCGGACAGGACGATCGGGTCGGACACGGCTCCGCGGGCGATCTTCCGCGAGATCACCGGGGGCGTCTACGACCTGCACAGCGTGCCGGTGGACGACCAGTACGCCACGAGCCCGCACATCATCCAGCTCACGGTCGGGTCGTATAACGCCTCCTTCCGCGCCCTCACCTCGGAAAGCACGCCCCGCGTGATCTTCTACCGGAGCGACAGCGCGAACGTGCAGCTCTGGTCCGTGCAGATCGATCAGACGGAAGCCAGCGTCCTCCAGCTGACGAACGGAACCAGTAACGTGGACCTCTCGGGCTCGGCCTCGGCGTACGGGGGCTACGTCGGAAGCGGAACCCCGCCGATGTATGTGTTCCGGCGCGAGGATCCGTCGGGTACGCCCGGCCAGAACTATATCTTTTCCGTTCCCGTGGACGGGGACAGCTCGGGCGGGGAGACGGGCGTGGTCACGCGGCTCAGCTCGACGGCGAACAACTGCGTGTTCAAGGGGATCCTGAGGGTCTCCGGGCAGACCGACCGCGTCTTCTGGGAGAGAATCGACGCCAACCTCAACCGCCAGGTCTACATGCGGGACATCGACGGGAGCGGGACCGCGCCGGTGCAGGTCACCTCGGGGGACAGCCTGACCGGCTCGGAGGACAGCACGTTCCGGGGCGTCGTGCTGGACCGCTACGTCATCACGGAACGGCCGGAGGACACCGCTCCCTCGACGGTCCGACAGGCGTACAGCTGGGATCTCACCGCCCAGAGCGAGACGCTGCTCACGGAGTGGTACGCCGCCGCCGCTGTGGGAATCACCGTCCCGAACTGGCAGGCCGGGACCTTCTCCCCCGCCGGCAATCCCTTCGTGGGGGTCATGGTGTCCGGCGCGACGACCGAGTTCTACGCCGTGCGGGCCGACGGGTCCGAAGCGCCGGTCCAGGTCACGAATTCCGTGAACACGGCGCAGGCCCACGCCGTGTTTCCCTAGGTTCCCTGTGAAAGGAGAGGCCATGAAACGAAGCGTTGCCATTCCGTCTCTTCTCGCCCTGGCGATCCTGCCCGCGCTGGCGGGCTGCCCCGGCGAAGAGACCGAGATCGAATACGTCGCCACGCCCACGAAAGCGGACCTCGTCGTGGAGGACGCGACCGGGGCGGACCTGGACGGCCGGACGCTGGACTGCGGGACAACCGATCCCGGCGCGGCGGGGACGGCGGTCACCTTCTACGTGCGGAACAAGGGGGGCTCCACGCTGAAGGGGACGGGGGGCGGGGACATCACGCTCGCCGTCTCGGGCGCCGGCGCGTCCCAGTTCACCGTGACGCCGTTGACGATCACGAGCATCGATCCGGGGGCCACCGCGGCGGTGAGCGCCCAGCTCACGCCCGGCGCGTCCCAGGCCGGCGGAAGCCTGTCGGCGACGGTGACGGTCGATTCCGCGGATCCGGCGCAGGTCTCCTTCGATCTGTCGGGCACGATCCGGCTTCCCTCGATCGCCTCGATCGCGCCGCCGGCCGGAACCTATGCCGGCGGCACGGCGATCACGATCGCCGGGTCCGGATTCCAGGACGACGCGACCGTGACGGTGGGCGGCGCGGCGGCCACGGGCGTCACGGTCACGGGGAACGCGCAGATCACCTGCACGACGCCGGCCAGCACCCTCTCGACGACGATCGGCTTCGCCGACGTGGTGGTGACGAACGGAAACGGCGACGCCGCGACCGCGACGGGCGGCTTCGAGTACGCGGGCCTGATGCTGACGATGCGGGAGGACGACGACGGCATCGACCAATTCTACGCCACCGAGGTGGGCGTGGGGTGGACCACGGAGACGGCGATCACGGCCTTTACGACGAATGAAAACCTGTCGTACTGCGGGAAGGCCGGCAACCTGGCGATCTTCTCGCGCGAGCCCGTCGCCACGTCGATCCTGGAGTACGATGCGGTGGACGTGACGGCGGGCGCGACCACGGTCACGGCGCTGACGGACCGCGGCAACACCAACACGCGCGTCTACCTGGGCGTCACGAGCGAGAGCACGCCGCGGATCGTGTTCCGGGAACAGATCTCGGGCTCCTGGTACCTCTTCACGGCCCTCGTGGACGGAAGCGACTTTTCGAGCGCGGCCGGCGCCGTCGCGTGCTCGTCGTTGGTCGACATGCGTACAGGCGGCCTGGGGAAGGATTTCGTCATCACGAACGAGACGGTCCCCCGCATCGTTTTCGTCCACCCGTCCTCGAGCGGATTTCCGAGCCTCTACTCGGTGCGCGTGGACGGACAGGACGACAACGGCGGCGAGGACCTGCTGTACGCGTCGACGACGGCGACGCTGGTGCTCCGAGGCGTGGCAACGAACGTCGTGTCGCCGGACAACGCGCCCCGCGCCGTCTTCATGTTCAATGACACGGGGGGGCAGCAGGAGCTGGGCAGCGTGCCGGCCGACGGCGGGGCGGCGTACATGCAGGTCACGGACTCGACGTCGGAGAACGCCGTCTTCCACACGATCACGGGGGAATCGACGCCGCGGGTGATCTTCCGCCGGGGGCCCGCGCCGACGCAGATCTACAGCATCCTGATCAACCAGCAGGAGAACCCCATGACCGCCCCCCCGCCGCCGAACCAGCTGACGAACGGGGCGAACTCGGTCACCCTCGTTTCCGAGACGTACTACGGCGGCTACCTGGATTCCGATTCCGTGCCGAACCTGGTGTTCCGGCGGCAGATCCCCGGCTACGGGACCGGGATCTACTCGGTGCCGGTGGACAATCATACGTCCGGAGCCTTGGAGGCGGGTGTGACGCTCCTGAGCGATAGAAAAGACAGCAGCGGCTGCGCGTTTCGGGGCATCCTTCGCGCGGCGGGGACGGACCGCGTCTTCTGGGAGCAGCAGGACAACAGCGGGAACATCCAGATCCGCACGCGGAACATCGACGGCACGGGCCTCATCACGCAGCTCACCTCCGGCAACGACGGCGGCGGCAATGAGGACAGCTACCTTTTCGGCTCGGTGCTCGACCGCTACGTGGTGACTTCGCGGATGGAGACGACGGCGCCGGCGATGACGTGGCAGGTCTTCGTGTGGGATCTCCAGACGTCGTCGGAGAGGCAGCTCACCCACTGGTACGCGTCCGACAACCACGTGAAGAACCCCGACTGGGCGGCCGTCACCTTCGCGGCGGCGGGAAACCGGTACATCGGCATCGAGCGGCCCGGGCCCAACCTCACGGCCTTCGCTCTCGCCGCCGACACGGGCGTGGAGACCCAGATGACCAATTCGGTGACCTTGGCCCAGCCCTACGCGTCGTTTCCATAGGAGCCACGGAAATCTATTCCGGCAGGTCCGGCCGGGATCCACCGCAGAGATCGCGGAGAACGCCTAGCCGCTCACCTGCGTGTAGAGGACGACCCCGCCCGAGACCACGGCGAGGATGAACAACACGAGCAGCAGGATCTTCACCCAGCTCCAGGGGCGCTCCCCCTGGACCTCGCCCGTCCGGCCGTTGACCAGGAACCGGTAGGTCTTCTGCTTGAAGAGGTAGGCGCTGATCCACACGGGAAGGAGGAGGTGCTTGAAGGTGACGTCCTCGTAGCGCGTCCGGACGGAATGGATGCGCTGGTGGTCGCCGCCGATGTCCCGCCGCACCGAGGAGCGGATCGCCGGCTCCATGACCCCTTGCGCCTCCTCGAAGCCCTCGGCGAGGCCCACCTGGTAGCTCTCGGCCCGGAACCCGCTGAGGTAGTCGTCCGCGTAGGCGACCAGGTTCTCGAGGTCCCAGGGTTCGAGCCGTTCTGTGTACTTCCTGGGGAGGGAGCGGCTGGCCAGGATGAGGACGTCGTTGAACCGGTTGAAGACCCAGCCGCTGGCGGGGTACCAGCGCGTCCGCCGGACCCGCCGCGTCTTGGTGACGGTCTTCCCGTTTTCGGTGGTGGTGTAGGTCTCCGTGTCCCAGTAGTCCTCGCCGCGCTCGCCGCGGTAGAAGCTGGTGGCGTCGGCGTCGTAGGTCCAGTAGGGGATATAGACCCCCTGGAGGCGGTCCTTCCGGTAGGCGTCCTTCTTGAGCCTGGAGGGGGCGAACCAGAGCCCCGCGATCCATTCGCGGAAGAGGCGCCTCCCCTCCTCGCGCGTGATCTTGAAGGGGAGCAGCGACGCGGGCTTCAGGACCTTTTTCGAGGAGCCGGAGACCACGATGCTGGTGCCGCAGAACGGGCACGCCTCGGAGGTGACGTTGGCCTCGAACGTGGATTCGGCCCCGCAGGCGGGGCACTTCACGGCGACGGTTTCGCGGGTGTCGGCCTCGCTCTCCGCGGCGTCGAGGTGGGCGCGGAAGTCGAGCTCCTGGATGTCCTCCTCGGAGCGGGGAATGGTCTTCGAGAACCCGCAGTAGGGGCAGGTGAGGGTGCCCCCTTCCGGGTCGAACGCGAACTGGGCGCCGCATCCCGGGCAGTCGAACTGTTCCTCGTTCATGACGGCATCGATCCTCGTCTCGTCGGTGGCGATGCATCATACCGGAGCGGGCGCGCCGGGGCAATCGGGCCGACGTCCGCGTATGGATTCGGTACCATCCGTCCTCGAGAGGTGCTTTCTCGATACGGAGAATGCTGAAATCCATATGAGCTGTGCTGAGGAGGAATGGGGAAGAGGTGGCTCCCATCCCGGAAAACATTTCAGCGTTTTCAGTTCTTTTTCAGCGTTCTCAGGGTCGAAAGAATATGGGTTCACCGGATACGTACACATACGCGGTTTTTACGCTGCAGGCAAGGGGTCTCACTTCCCGCGGTCCCGGGCTTCCTCGACCAGGGCGCGGAAGGCCTCGAGGTCCCGGACGGCGTCGAGGTCGGGATCGCGCGCCACGTGGTCGAGGTCCGTCCAGCCCAGCGCGAAGGCGCGACGCAGGGCGTCCACCGCCTGCCGGCCCAGGGGGGCGGCCGCCTCCTTCCCGCTCTCGACGGATCGCGCCTGGTAGACGAGGGAGGACGCGCAGGCGAAGTTGTAATAGGCGCTTTGGAGAAGCGGGCGGAGCGTCTCCTCCTTCGACGCGTTTGCGCGGTCCGCGCCGGCGAGGCCGGTCTGGTAGGCCTCGAGGGCCCGTTCCGCTTCGCCCAGCCCGATGGCGACGTCGGCCCGCACCAGGGCGATCCGCCAGGCGGGCCACGACGCGCGTATGCGCGCGTCCTTCCTCCAGGCCGTGAACGTCCGCTCGTGTCGGCCCGCGGTGGTGAGACCCCGCTCGAACGCCCCGGCCGCCTCCTCGAAGCGGCCGAGGAACTTCAGGAGGAAGCCCTGTTTCATGCAGGCCTTCCAGGCGTCCGGCCCGGTTTCCTCGCGTCGGTAGGCGTCCAGGCGCGCCTGGAAGAACGCGAAGGGGGAGCGGGCCTCCTGGGACAGCCATCGTCCGAAGTGCCGGTAGAGCCGGACGAGGTTCTGGACGGGGGTGCGGTAGTTCGGCTTGGAGACCAGCGCTGCGTTGAAGTCGGACAGGGCCTTTCGAAAGAGCGGTTCCGCGTCCTTTCCGTCCCTGACTTCCAGGGAGGCGAGGAAGTGGAAGGAGGTTCCGCGGGCGTTGTAGGAGACGGCGGTGTTGTAGTCGGCCACCGAGGGGGGCGGGGTCATGCCGAGGGCGGTGGTGAAATCCTCCACGGCCTCGCGCAGGGCGGGCCCGGGGTCCTCGCCTGCGGACTCGCGGGCCTGGGCGAGCGCGGAATAGGCGAGTCCCCGGGCGTGGTAGGGGCTTCGCCACCGGGGGCGGGCCTCGATCGAGCGGCTGTAGGCTTCCACCGCCTCTTGGAGCGACGCCGCGGGGTTTTCATTGCGGGTCTGTTCCCAGAAGCCCTTGCAGCAGAGGGTCTTGGCCTTGAAAAAGTTGATGATGAGGCTGTCGGGATTCTCGGTGAGGAGCTTGTCGAGGTCGGAGAGGGCGCCGTCGAAGCGAAGGGCGAGCAGTCGGACCTTGGCCCGGGCGAAGAGGATCTCCTCCCGGATCCAGGCGGTCTCGGGAAGGACGAGGGCCTTGGACAGTCCCGTCTCCGCCTTGTCGAGGTCCTGCTGGTGGATGCCCTGGAATCCGAGGAGGGCCTCGCGGAAGTCCTGGGCGGACGATTCGCCCCACACGCGTGCCTTCCGGGCACGGGCCATGTGGGTCTCGAAGCGCTTCCGGGCCTTCTTCATGGCCCCGGTCTCCCGGGGGATGCCGTGGAAGCGGAACGTGTCGGCCGACACGGAGTAGGCGGGAAAGGGCTGGAGGTAGAGATACTCGACGAAGCCGGCCATGCCCTCCATGAGGTCCGCCTGGGCCACGTCGGCGTCGGTCTGACGGGAGGCGGCGTAGAGCCGCCCGGCCTCCTCCGTCTTGCCCGCACAATCCTTGAGCCAGGCCTTGAGGGCGAGCCAGGTGGCGCGGGAAGCCGCGTCCGGGGCCACCGTGGCCTCGAAACGCTCCACGGGGCGCCACAGCTCCTCGAGGCGGGCCTGCCGCTCCTTTTCGATTTCCTCCTCGCCCCTTCGCCTGTGGCGCTTGAGCGCGCGCACGACGTCGGCGAGCTCGGCGTTGGCGGACCGGAGCACGATGGAAACGAGGCGGCCCTTGTCCAGGGCTCTCTCGGCGTGGGCCGCTTCGGCTTCCGCCTCGTGCCGGCGATTCTCCTCGACCTGCGCCCGCGCGGCTTCCGCCTCGGCGTGGGCCCGGGCTTCCCGTGCCGAGGCGCGGGAGGCCCTCTCCCGGGCCTGGGCCTCGGAGGCGCGCGCCGCGCTCGCCTCGGCGCGGGCCAGGAGGATCCACACGACGGCGCTCGAGAAGACGAGGAGGAACGCCGCCACCGCCGCGCCGACGCTTCCCGCGGGGTGGCGCTGGACGAGGCGCGCGAACCGGGAAAGGAGCCCGTAGGGGTGGACGGAAACCAGCCGGTGGTCCAGAAACGCCCGCACGTCCTCCGCCATGGCCTCGACGGCGCCGTAGCGGTCCGCGGGATCCTTGGCCATGGCCTGCAGGCAGATGGATTCGAGCTCGGCGGGGATGCTCCGCTCGGGGGCTCGTTTTCGCGGGGGCACGACGTCGCCTTCCACTGCCATCATCATCACGTTGACCGTGGTGGGCCCGGCGTACGGCGGCTCGAGCGTGAGCATCCGGTAAAGGATCCCGCCCAGGGCGAAGATGTCCGAGCGGTGGTCCACCTCCCCGATCCGGCCGTCGGCCTGCTCGGGGGGCATGTAGGCCGGCGTGCCGAGGACGTCCCCGTCGACGGTGAGCCGGTTTCCCGGGTCCTCCGACTCCTGATCCTCCTGATGCGGCTTCGCCGCATACTGATTTCCCTGATCGAACGCGGGCCGATCCTCACGCGATTCACGTTCTCCTGGTCTTTTGGAAAGCGGATCAGGTGGATCAGGCTTCATATGCACCCTAGCGAGTCCCCAGTCCAGGACGAGGACTTCGCCGAACTCGCCGACCATGACGTTCTCGGGCTTGAGGTCGCGGTGGATGACGCCGCGGTCGTGGGCGAAGGCGACGGCGTCGCAGACCTTGAGGAAGATCTCCAGCCGTTTCGAGAGGGTGACGGTCCTGCGCGTCTCCTCGTCGCCGTCGGCGAGGTTGATGAGGAGTTCCTCGAGGGATCGGCCCTTGACGAGTTTCATGGTGAAGTAGACCCGGCTCTCCTCGTCGAGCCCGAGTTCGTGGACCGGGACGATGTTGGGGTGTTCGAGCTGGCCGGTCACCTGGGCTTCGGAAACGAACCGCTCCACGCGGTCGCGGTCCGATCCGCCCAGGATGACCTTCTGGGCCACGGGGCGGCCGATGTCGTTGTCCACGATCTTGCAGATGGCCCCCATGCCCCCGCGGGCGATCTCGCCGAGATGGCAGTAGCGGTTGGAGGAAGCGGGTCCCCGGATCTCGGGGCTTCCCGCATCGGCGAAGGCGACGCGCGTGAATCCGCGGATGCCCAGTCGCGTGCGGAGGCGGGTGATGACCGAGTCGTTTTCGTCGTCGGTTTCGGGGGAGACGGTCTCGGGGACGGCGGTCGCTTCGTCGGCGCCGTGGGAGAGGAGCGTCTCCCCTTCCTGATCGATGAGGACCTCCTCGGCCGGCGGGTCCTCGTCCGCAGGCTCGGGCGGGGCGGGTTTGCCGTCGAGCGTTTCCTGGGCGTCCGGATCGATCGGCGCGCGGTCGTCCATGGTTCGGGACCTCCGGTGTGGCGGACACCCTATCAGGCTTTCCGGGAGTGGGCAAGGAGGGCTAGAGGCGCTGGGCGGGCGGCGGGGGCGGGGGTTCGAACGCCACGTCGAAGCGCTTGCTGACCAGGTTCGCCGAGATCCGGAAACGCGCGATGGACTACGGGATCCCTCAGAACACCCTGAACGACCCGAGCGTTCGTCCCGCCGGGGAGACGGTGTGGACGGCGCAGGCGATGCACGGGTCGAAGGAGCGCACCACGCGGGCGGGCTCGAGGGGATTTTTCGGATCGGCCACGGGGCAGCCGAGCAGGGCCTGCTCGATGGGGCCGAGCCGCTCCTTGTCGTCCCGGGGGCTGGCGTTCCATGTCGTGGGGACCACGCACTGGTAGCGGTCGATCTTCTTCTTCTTGATCGTGATCCAGTGCCCCAGCGCGCCGCGGGGCGCCTCGGTGAGCCCCATCCCCTCGGAAGCCTCCGGGATCTCGTAGGCGGTATGGACGGGCTTTCCCGCCTTGAGCTGCAGGGCCCACGCGGCGCAGCGGTCGGCGACGACCTTGCATTCCAGCGCGCGGGCAGCGTGCCGTCCCAGCGTGGAGAAGAGGGCGGAAACGCCCGCGTTGTAGCGCTTGAGCACCTTGTTCACCAGATCGGAGATCGTCCGGCTCGCGCCCGTCACGTGGGCGACGCCGATGCGCGCCAGCGGCCCCACCTCGACGACCTTGTCGTCGTAGCGCGGGGCTTTCAGCCAGCTGTACGCGCCCTTCTTGTGGACGTCGGCCTCGGTCTCGCCCTCGGAGGGATGGAGGCCGCTGGGCGAGCCGTAGCGGGAGTGCTTCACGTACTCGCGGATCTTGTCCGGGGAGAAGGCCTGGGCCTTGCCGTCGAGGTAGACGCCGGGAGGCAGGAGTTTCTCCTTGCCCTCGGCGTCCTCGGCGAAGGTGCCGTAGGCCAGCAGGTTCCCGCAGCCGCGGCCGATCTTGAAATAGTCGGGGAACGCGTCGGCCACGTAGCAGACGTCGGGAATGTAGACCCGGTCGATGAACTCACGCATCTCGTCGATCAGCGAGGCGTAGGAGGCCACCTTGTCGGCGGTGACCCGCTCCGAGGCCCCGCCCGGGAAGATGGCGATGGCGTGCGGCATCTTGCCGCCCCAGAGGCAGAGCGCCTCGTGGGCCTTGCGGCGCATCTCCAGCGCTTCCACGTAGTGGGCGATGGCCGCCAGGTTCAGATCGGTGTCCTCGATGTAGGCGCCCTCGTAGCGGGGCAGGAAGGGCGCGGCCGCGGTGGCCCGCCCCGTGCCCACCTGCGCCTTCACCCACGCCTTCACCTTGAGCAGCTTCGGGTCCGAGCCCTTGTAGGCCAGGATCTTGGTGATGTCCACGAAGTCCAGGGCGGCCAGGTGGTAGAAGTGGAGGATGTGGGACTGGATGTAGTTCGCCCCCAGCATGAGGTTGCGGATCAGCCGTCCGTTCTCGGGCGGCGTGACCCCCAGCGCGTCGTCGAGGTTCAGCGCCGAGGCCTGGGCGTGGCTCGCCGGACACACCCCGCAGATCCTCTGCGTGATCTGGTTCGCGTCCACCGGGTGGCGGCCCTTCAGAAGGTTCTCGAAGCCGCGGAACATCTCTCCCGCGCTCCGGGCGTCTGTGACCTTCCCGTTCTCCACCGTCACGTCTATCCTCAGATGGCCCTCGATCCGCGTGATCGGGTCGATGGTGATCGTCTCGGCCATGATCGTCTCCTTTCACGTTGCGTGCGGGCGTTCTCCAACCTCTCCGGAAACGGCGTCACGACGCCTTGGATTTCTTCCTCGCCGCGTCGGCGTGCGGACCCGTCCAGGGGATGTCCCGCGTCATCTCCTCGGGAAGCTTCACGTAGATCCCGTCCCCGTCGTGGTCCGGAAACGTCGGTTCCGTGCAGCCGATGCAGGGTCCCCCGCTCTGCACGCACCAGTTCACGCCCCCGTTCCACGAGCGGATCGACGCGTCGCAGAAGGCCATCGGCCCCTTGCACCCGAGCTCGAACAGGCAGCCCTCGTCCCCGAAGTCCTTCGCGAAGACGCCCTCGGCGAAATAGGAGCGACGCTCGCACGTCTCGTGGATCGTCTTGCCGAAGAACATCGTGGGACGCTTGAAATCGTCCAGCTCCGGAATGCCGAACAGAAGCACGTGGGCGATCGTCCCCACCACCCAGTCGGGATGCGAGGGGCATCCGGGAATGTTGATCAGCGTGGCCTCGGGCAGGATCTTCGAGACCGGCTTGGCCCCGGTCGGGTTGCCCCGCGCCGCCGGAATGCCGCCGAAGGTCGCACAGGCCCCCACCGCCATCACCAGCTTCGCCTTCGGCCCCAGCCTCTTCATCCAGGTCTCCATCGTCACCGGCTCGCCGTTCTCCACGCCGATCGAGCAGGCGTGCGCGTGATCGCCCGTCGGAATGGACCCCTCCACCACCAGCACGAACTCGCCGGGCTTCCGCCCTTCCACGCGATCCAGAAGATCCATCGCCACCTCCCCCGTCCCGCCCATCACGGTCTGGTGGAACTCGAGATGGATGGACTCCGTGAGCACCTCCACGATGTCGGGCGACTCCGTGTTGAGCAGCGAGACCGAGCAGCCCGAGCACGACTGCCCCTGCAGCCAGATCACCGGAAGCGTGTCCGTCCTCCCCTTCTCTTCGAGCGCCACCTGGATGGGTTCGGGCAAGCCGGCGGGCTCGGGCGCCTCCTTGCGCTCCCCCCCGCCCTGACAGCCCAGGATGCCCGGGACGGCCGCCGCGGTGGCCGTGCATCCCAGGAGCTCGAGGAACCTTCGACGCGTGAGATCCATGGCGCCACCTCCTTCGTGTTCGATCAAAAGCCGACAAATCCGATGATTTCAGTGGTTTTCTACCTCTCATTTTCCCTTTTGAGGCCCGCTGGAAATACTCGAAAATACGAAAAGGAAACTTCGAGTTTCTCGAAGAATGAAAGGTGCCGGATCGCACCGTTATTCCCGATGTGATATAACGAGGGATATGGAAAACCTGAATTATCATCACCTTTTATACTTCTGGACCGTGGCCTCGGAAGGGACGATCGCCCAAGCCTCCAAGAAGCTCTTCCTGGCCCCCCAGACGATCAGCGGACAGATTCGCAAGCTGGAGCAGAACCTCGGGGTGAAGCTCTTCCGCCGCTCGGGGCGGCGCATCGTCCTCACCGACGACGGGCGCCGCGTCTTAGACTACGCGGACAGCATCTTCTCCCTCGGGCGGGAGCTGGAGGAGGACATCCGGGGGGGGGGCCGTTCGGGCAAGCTGATCCTTCGCGTGGGCGTGGGTCCCATGGTCCACAAGCTGATCGCCTTCCGGCTTCTGGAGCCGGTTTTCCAGTTGGATCAGGAGGTGCGAATCCTGGCGTCGGGAGACGGCCGGGAGGAGCTTCTGGACCGGCTGGAGAATCACGGCCTGGACATGATCCTTTGCGACGCGCCGATTCCCTCCCACATCCAGGTCCATGCCTTCAACCACTTTCTCGGCGAGTGCCCCATGGTCTTCATGGGGGTGCCCAAGCTCGCGCGTTCCCTGAGGCCGGGGTTTCCCGGTTCCCTGGAGGGGGCGCCGGTCCTCCTTCCCCAGGAGAGGACGGTGCTTCGGACCTCGCTCGATCGGTGGATCGACGCGAAGAAGGTGGTGCCCGAGGTCCGGGGGGAATTCTCGGACACGTCCCTGTTGAAGGCCGTCGGCCAGGCGGGCGTCGGGATCTTCGCGGTGCCCCGGGTGATCGAGAAGGAGGTCCGCCGGCAGTACGGGGTGGAGCGGGTGGGCGTTCTCGACGGTGTGCGCGAGACGTTCTACGCCATCTCTCCCGAGCGCAGGATCCATCATCCCGCCGTGGTGGTGATCACGCAGACCGCGCGCGAGCGTCTTCTCAGCAAGACGGCCTAGCTGCCGCTCAGAACGTCACCTCCACGCCGAGGGTGGGCAGCAGGGGAAAGAGGGGCTCTTCCTTCCTTTCGTAGACCGTGGTCCCGTTCTGCTCCTTCTCCTCGAAGGAGATCTCGTGCACGTTCTTCCGGTCGTAGAGGTTGAGGATCTGCAGGTAGACCCGGATCTCGGTTCCCTCCACGGCGAAGGTCCTGGCGACGCGGACGTCGAGGCTGTGGTACGGGGGGAGGCGCGCGGCGTTCCGCGGCCCGTAGCGCTTCACGCCGCCCTCGTACCAGGCGCGCGTGTACGGTTCACCGGAGTGGACCCGCCATCCCGCGTAGATCGTCCAGCCGGCGCCGGGGCGAAGGCTCAACCCCGCGCGGAAGTCGTGCCGCCGGTCGTGGTCTCCGAAGTATTCCCTGCCGCCGAGGATCTCCTTGCTGACGGACAGCGCGTAGGCGAGGTGGAGGCGCGCGTCCCCGAAGCCCTTGTCCACGAAGATCTCGGCGCCGGCCGCCCATCCCGCGTCCTTGGGCTGGTACCGCTGGCTCGCGCGACCCAGGTCCTTCACGAAGCCGGTCAGGTCGTCCATCTCCTTGTAGTAGACGTCGACGCCGGCGTGGAGGGAGAGGGCGTCGCTTTCCCAGCGGGCCGCGGCCACCGCGTGGAGCGCCTTCTCGGGCTTCCGCGTCCCTTCCACGGCCGCTTCCACGGGAACATGCAAGGGATCCACGGGCTGGTGGTAGACGCCGCCGGCCGCGTGGAAGCGCCAGCCGGGGGCGGGCGTCCAGATCAGCGCGGCCCGGGGCGCCGCATGCCAGAGCCGCGTCGAGGTGAGGTGGATCAGCCTCGCGCCGGCGCGAAGGGCCAGCGCCTCGGCGACGGTCCAGGTTGCGGAGGCGAACGCCTTCAGCGAGACGCCCTTCTCGTCGGCGTCGATGTCGAGACCGCGCGCCGCTTCCACGTAGCGGTACCGCCCCCGCATCCAGCGAAGCTCCGCCCCCGCCTCGAGGCGGAGGGGGCCGGATCCGTCCGCGGAGACGACGGACTTGATCCCGCTGGTCCCCAGGTTCCTCTCGTCGAGGTCGGCGAGGCCCTCCTCCCGCCGGCGCCGCGCGGCTCCCGCGAAGAGCCAGGCCTCCAGCGTGACGGTCTCCTCGATGTCCCGTCGCCAGTGGACCCAGTTCAGGTTGTTGTCATACCGGGAGTGCACGTCGTCCTGATCGCCCGGCTCGTCGATCCGGTTCACGTCCCCCGCCCAGAGGATGTTGAGGGACATGCGCTCGGCCGGTGAGATGCGCGGGGAGAACTTCAGCAGCACGTCGCCGTAGTGCGGGACGAAGGACTCCTCGGACTGCATCATCGACATCAAAAGGCCGATGTACCCCGCGCGGAAGGAGGCGAGAAGGGGCGCCCCGCTCACCAGAAGGTGGGCGTTCAAGAGATCGACGCCGGCGTTCACCTCGATCCGTTCCGCGGGCTCCTTCAGATCCACGTCCAGGACCGCGGACAGCTTGTCCCCGTACCTGGCTGAAAAGCCGCCCGGCAGAAGCGTCGCGCGCGAGACGGTCAGGAGGTCGATCACGGACAGCGCGCCCCCGTAATCCTGCAGGTGATAGGGCTCGTAGAGCGCCATCCCGTCCAGAAGCACCAGCGTCTCGTCCGGGTCCCCGCCGCGCACGCTGAAGCGCGTGTTGTAGTCGCCCCCCGCCACTCCCGGACGGCTCTCCACCGCCCGGAACAGGTCGTTGTCGATCAGCGGCATCGCTTCCGCCTCGGCCGCGAGCACGACCTTCCCGGCGAGAGCCGTGTCGACCACCGTGCGTTTCGGCGTGACGACCACCTCCTCGAACGACACCGCGGCGTTTTCCTCCTCCTTCTCCTCCTTTTCGGCGGCGTCCGGCGCTCCGGCCGCCGGCGGGGACGCGCTTCCGCCTTCCGCGGCGGCAAGGGGAAGCGCCGCGCCCAGCAGGCAGACGAGGGCGATCGCGGCCGTCCTTCCGAAGGCCGGAAGTCGAAAGCCGAAGGGGGAAAGACACGGGGCGAAGCGGAGTGCCGATGAACCTCGGGCGCCACGGCAACGGTGCTCCGCCCCTTTGCCCTTCGAGATGGAATGCTGGACTTTCGACGTCATGCGTTTTCTTCTCTGTGCCCTCTGTGTTCTCTGTGAGTAGAAGCCGTGCCCCAAAGAAGCAAAAGGCATGCCGTCGATGTGGCCGCCGGGAGGCCGCCCCTGCGGCGGAAGGCGTGCCGGCGCGCGCGCGATTCTGTACAGCGGGGCCCCGGAACTGTCGCATCGGCGTCCGGCGTTTCGAGGCCGTGCGCCCTTCCCCGCCCGCGTCACGTCCCGAGGATCCCGTATACTTTCGCGCGCAGCGTCTCCAGGACGTAGGGTTTCTGGAGGAAGCCCGCCAGGCCCTTGCCGGCGAACCGCTGGACCGCGTCCTGCTCGTTGTATCCGCTGGAGAGCAGGACGGGCACGTCCTTGCGGACGCGCCGCATCTCCCGGAAGCAGTCGTGTCCGTCCAAGCCCGGCATGGTGAGGTCCAGAATGACCAGGTCGACCTCGTCGGACCGGCGCCGGTAGATCTCGAGGGCCTGCTCGCCGTCCTCCGCGAGCAGGACGGTGAA
This sequence comes from uncultured Planctomycetia bacterium, assembly GCA_964508045.1. Taxonomy (GTDB): domain Bacteria; phylum Planctomycetota; class JAKEIC01; order JAKEIC01; family CAZDSO01; genus CAZDSO01. The sequence goes on from CAZDSO010000010.1 coordinate 41,118, forward strand.
GCCCATGGAGCGGAGCATGAGCCGCGTCACGTCCCGCACCGCTTCCTCGTCGTCTGCGAGGAGGATCGTGCCCTGTCCCACCCAGCGCGTTTCCGCCTCGGAGGCGCCTTGCCGTGCATGGGCGTCCTCCTCGCCCTCGAGGGCAGGAAAGAGGACCTTGAACGTGGTGCCCTTTCCCGGTTCGCTGTAGACCTTGGCCGTGCCGCCGTGGCTTCGGAGGATGCCCAGCACGGCCGCCAGGCCGAGCCCCCTTCCCGTGAACTTGGTGGTGAAGAAGGGATCGAAGATCTTCTCCTTCGTCTCCTCGTCCATGCCCTCGCCGTTGTCCGCGACCTCGACGAAGACGTACCGTCCTTCGGGCAGGTCCTCGTCCAGGTAGCTCTCCCGCAGGTAGGCGCGGTCGCAGTCCATGGCGCCCGCGGAGAGGGAGATGACGCCCGGGCGGTCCCCGAGGGCCTCCGAGGCGTTCGTGATGAGATTCATCAGGACCTGGCGGACCTGCGTGGCGTCGGCATGGATGCAGGGGATGTCTTTCTCGAAGTCGAACTTGAGAGCCGCCTTCTTGGAGATGGAGATCTCCACCAGGTGGCTCATCTCCTCCACCAGGTCCGGGATGTGCACCCTCTCGAGCACGAAGCGGCCCTTGCCGGAATAGGCGAGGAGCTGGCGGCAGAGGTCCGCGGCCCGCCAGGAGGCGTTCTTGATCTCCTGGAGGAAGGACGTGGCCGGCGAGGCCGGGGAGATCTCGGTGAGCGCCAGGTCGGCGTTGCCGAGCACGCCCATGAGGAGATTGTTGAAGTCGTGGGCGATGCCCCCGGCGAGGACGCCCAGGCTTTCCAGCTTCTGGGCGTGGCGCAGCTGGGCTTCCAGCTCCCGCCGTTCCTCCTCCGCGCGCCGGCGGTCGGTCACGTCCTTCACGTGCTCGATGACGCCGTGGAGCTCCCCCGCCTCGTCCCGGAGGGGGTAGGCCGTGAGCTCGATCCATCCCTTCGGAGCCTCGCCGGCAGGATAGGGAACGAGCGTGGTCTCGGGGACCCCGCTGGCCATCGTCTTCAGCGTCGGGCACCAGGGGCAGGGCGAGGACCGGTGCTGGTAGACCGCGTAGCACTTCTTCCCGCAAAGCGGCATGGCTTCCCGGTACTTGCGCTCCATCCAGGGATTGACCTGGACGATGTTGAGGTCGCGGTCCAGGACGCTGAGCCCGTCCTGGATGGCGTCGAAGACGTTCTTGAGGAAGCGGCGGCCCTCCTCCAGCGCCCTCTCGGCCTCCTTCCGCTCCGTCACGTCGCGGGCCGCGGCGAGCATCGCTTCCGGCTTTCCGGACCCGTCCCGGATCAGGGTGTTGTGCATCCGCGTCGGAAAGAGCGATCCGTCGCGCCGGCGGTGCCAGATCTCGCCGCGGAAGGATCCCTCTTCCCGGATGGCGCGGTTCGCTTCCCCGACGGCCTCCATCTGCTCGTCCGTGTGGAAGACCGACAGCGGCCGGCCGATCAGCTCCTCCGCCTCGAATCCGTGCATCCGGGCCATCGCGGGGTTGACGAACAGGAGCACCCCCTCGAGGTCCGAGACGGCGACGCCTTCCGAGGACTGTTCCACGGCGGAGAGCAGCAGCCGGATCCGCTCCTCGCGGCGCCTCTGCTCCGTGACGTCCCTCAGCGCGACGACCCGCAGCTTCGTCTCCCCGTAGTCGAGGAGCTTCGGCCGGATCTCGACGGGGAAGCGCGTCCCGTCCTTGTGCAGGGCGACGATCTCGTAGGGCTCCTCCGAGCCCGCCGCGATGCGCTCGACGGCGATCGCGCGGGATTCCGGCGCGATGAGCTCGAACATGTCCATGCCGACGATCTCCTCGAGCGTGTACCCGCTCTTTTCGCAGAAGACGCGGTTGGCCTCGAGGATGCGTTTCCCGTCGTTGACGCTCACGCCCTCGAAGGAGGCCAGGGAAAGGAGGTTGTACCGCTTTTCGGCGATCCGGCGGGCTTCTTCGGCGGCCTGACGGGCTTGTTCCAGTTCGCGGACGTGTTTCCGGAGAGAATCCGCCTCGTGTTCGGACTCCGTGCTTTCGCTGTCCCCCTGCATGCGCCCTCCGCTTCGTCGGGGATATCTGATCCTACCTCGGAAAGGCCGGAGAAACCAAAGAATTCCGGGTGGAGAACCCCCGGCTTCCTTCCGGTCCGGGGATTTGATTTTCTCTCCCGATCGTGATAGGAGTTGACGAACCGGCAACAACACTCTTTGTCCCAGGAGGACCGAACGATGGAACACGAACTGGAGAACCTGGACCCGGCCCTGGAAGCGCCGCTCAAGATCGCCCGGAAGGTCGCCGAGAAGCATGGATACGCGCTGAACCCCGACCCGACGCAGCTGCGCCGTCTGCTCAAGCAGCTGGCCGACAACAAGGCGAACTTCGGCCGCTATTTCTGCCCCTGCAAGCAGCACTACCCCCTGCAGCCCGACAACGACCCGGTCTGCCCCTGCTCCACCTTCCACGAGGAAATCAAGCAGCAGGGGAACTGCGTCTGCCACCTCTTCTTCGATCCGGAGGCGGCGGAGCGCGCCCGGCAGAGACCGGGGCTTCTGGCGAACGTCACGTGCCCCGGGTGAGCGTCCAAGATTCCGCGGGCGACGTTGACGCTCGCACTGAACAAACTCCTCACGGTTTCGGATCCCCGGATCCTGGTGGGTCACGGCAGCGCCGACGACGCGGGCGTCCTGCAGATCGACGAATCGCTGGCGCTGGTGAACACGGTCGACCTCCTGGCCCCCATCGTGGACGACGCCTACGACTTCGGGTACATCGCGGCCGTGAACTGCCTGTCCGACATCTACGCCATGGGCGGCGATCCCCTGGTGGCCCTCAACGTCGTGGGATGGCCCCCGGGCATGGATCCGGAGATCCTCGGCGACGTCTTGAAGGGGAGCCAGGAGGCCGTCCTCGAGGCGGGGGCCTTCGTGCTCGGCGGCCACACGTTCCAGGACGATGAAATCCGTTACGGCCTGGCCGTCACCGGACGCATCGATCCGCGCAAGATCTTCTCCAATGCAGGTGCGAAGGTGGGGGACGATCTCGTCCTCACCAAGCCCCTGGGCACCGGCACCGTCGTCTCCTGCACGATCTCGAGAGGCGCCGCCCCGCCGGGCATGTTCCAGGAGACCCTCGACGTCATGAAGACCTCCAACGGTTCGGCGTCGAGGGCGATGCGGAAATTCGACGCGCACGCCTGCACCGACGTCACCGGCTTCGGGTTCCTGGGCCACAGCTGGGAGCTGGCCCAGGGAAGCGAGGTGGGGCTGGAGTTCTCCGCGAAGGCGCTTCCCACGTTCCCCGGCGTCCGCGACCTCATCCGGGAGGGCATCGTCGACGGAAGCCACAAGATGAACATGAACTCGTTCCAGCAGGGCGTCCGCCTCGAAAGCGGCGATCCGCTGGACGAGACGATGCTCTACAGCTCCGAGACCTCCGGGGGGCTGATCATCGCCGTCGACCCCGGCGACACGGAGGCGATGCTGGACGCTTTGAAGGAGGAGGGGCTGGAGAAAGCGGCCCTCGTCGGCAAGGTCGTGGACGACCACCCCGGCGTCGTCCGCCTGCTGCCCTAGTCGTCTTTCGCGGCCGGGATGGAAGATTTGAGTCATCCATGAGCCTTGGACTCTCCAGGAAGCCATGAAAACTTGGAGGGCGAGCCTCTCCTCCTTCGCTTGCAGGTGGTTGCGAGA
>CAZDSO010000011.1:0-43713 GCA_964508045.1 uncultured Planctomycetia bacterium
GAAGTTATTTTTCCGCGAACCTCGAAGCCCATCTTGTGGTTAACATTTGCTAGGCACAGCATGTTGTGGGTCTATTCTTCTCCTTAAACGACGACATCCTTCTCCTCCTCGTCCACCGTGATTCCGAGACCGATCACCTCCGTCACCGGAGAGCAGCGCCTGCAGAGACTGTAGACTCGCACGGCGTCCTTCTCCATGTCGATCTTCCCCGGGATCCCCCTCCTCATCCTCTCGAAACGACCGCCGTCCAACGGGCCCTCGAACACGCTCTTCTGCACGTGTTCCAGGAACGCCTTCAAGTGCTTCATCAGCCTCGAACGCCGCCTGTCATCGCTCACGTCGTAGCAGACGACCACCTGCATCTTCCTCGTTCTTTCAACCGGATTCCCTCGATTGCCTTGCGCGTCAAAGAGGCGGCCACATGGAGCCGACCCTACAAAGGATACCCTTCTTCCGCATCACACCCTACGGGGGCGCCCGCACGGGGCCACACCCGCCCTACCCCGGAACGAAGGCGCGGTACCCGGCCCCTTCACCCTTGAACGCCCTCGCGAGGCCCCTCGCCTGCGCCTCCATCGCCTGCTCGTAGCTCAGGCGCTTGCCCTCGCCCGGATGAAACACCCTCTCGGAAAGACGCTTCGAGAACTCGCGAAAAAAGACCTTCCGCCCCGTCGGCCCGAGCAGGACGGCCCCCTCCCCCCTTTCCTTCTTCTGCCTTGCAGGCCCCTCTTCGAATCCGACGCCCTCCAGGATTTCAGAGGCTTCCCTGTCGCGCGGCGTCTCGAAATCCTCCCCCGACACCTGTTTCCGGTTCACCATGCGGATCACCACGGCATCCACCAGGGGCGCGCGGAACTCCTCCAGGAGATCCAGGGCGAGGGAGGGCCTCCCGTACGCGGGCTCGTGAAGCACCCCCAGAGCCGGGTCGAGCCCCGCCCTGGAGACGAAACCCTCGGCGAGAAGGCCCGCCCGCACATACCCGAAGCTCAGCATCGCGTTCACCGGATCCCTCGGAGGCCGCCGGTTCCTGCCGCGGAACTCGAAATCACCATTCCGGATGGTCTCCCCGAAGACCGCAAAGTAGGCCGCCGACGCCGTCCCTTCGACCCCGCGGAGACCGGTCGCATCCTCCGCCCTCTCCGCGTCCTCCATGCAGGTCCTCATGGCGAGAAGCGCCTTCGCCACGGATTCCGACTTCAATTTCCTCTGGGCGCGCAAGAGGAAGGCCCGCTGGTTCGCGATCTTGCCCCGGACGATCTCACGCGCTGCTGGCATTCTCCTTTCCGGATCCTCGAACGCCCTGAACTGCCTGAGCCGGAGATGGACGTTCTTCGAGTGGGGAGACGCGAGCCGCCCCCGGTACCAACCGTGCTTCGTCAGGAACACCGTGTCCGTCCCGTCCCGCAACAACTTGAAAGTCGCGGCCGGCGTCATGGACACGCTTCCGTAGAGCATCACGCGCTCGACGTCGGCGACCCGGAGCTTCTCCACGACGACGCTTCCCTTGGAGATCACGAACTCTTCACCTTCCACGCCGAGCCGGGTTCCCTGCTCCATCAGCGCAAGCGTTCCCATGGACGTGATCTCCCTGATGCCGCTTTTTCTGCCCGTCTTCGTTTTTGGCTCGCCGGGAGGCTCGCCCTCCAAGGGAGCCGAGAAAAACGTATGTGACAGTGTACTAGCCCGCCCTTGAAGTTGCGTTCGTTCCGGCCTTCGAAGAGGCCCCTTCCGCTTCCGTCTTCTCCCCCACGGCGGGAAGAGCGGCTTCCGGTTCTGCCTCATTCGTCCCGCCCCCTTCTCTCGCCGGAACCCATTCCAGCGATGGGACCTCCCCCTTCTCCTCATGCAGGACGAATTCCCCCTCCCCGTAGGCGATCCGGTCGGCGCCGGAGGCCTTCATGGACTCGAGCATCGCGACGCGAAGGTCGGCCGCTTCGCGGTCCAGGTCGCGGTCCATGGCCATGAGGCTTCCCAGCTGCCGCCCCATGTCCTCGACGGTCCGATCCTCCCTTCTGTCCTTTTCGTCCGGACCCTGCATCGCAGGCGCGTCTTCCATGTGCCTTAGGGGATGGGGATACGTGTCCGTCTCCTTCTTGAACTTGCAGCGCCGGCAGACACGGGCCGCCGTCTTCTTCACCCGCCGGCGCAGCTTGGCGCAGGAGACCGGGTTTCCCGAGAGGGGCGATTTCAGGAAGTTCTGGGCCGGCACGTCCCCGCACCTCTCGAAGATCCAGTTCACGGCCAGCACCCCTCTGGGCAGGTGCCCCAGCGTATGCCGCAGGGCGAGCTGTTCCTTGTAGGAGAGTCTTCTCGTCTCGAGCGCCTGGTCCTTCAGGGAGGCCAGGACCGGGCAGCGTGAGAGGACGTGGAAGATTTGGGGATCGAGATCGAAGTCCGCGGCGGTCCACGCGGGGCCTGGTTCCGGAAGAGGAAGGGGCGGGTCGTCGTTCGTTTCCTCCTCCCCGCGATCGTCGTCGAGATGTTCCGAGGCCTTCGGGGCCTGCAAGGCGCTTGAAGACCGCTTCAGGTTCATGACGGCGGAGCAGAGATGTTCCGGAGAGAGTCTGCCGGCCGCGCGGAGCAACCCGTGTGGATCGCCGGCTGGACGGCCGTCCGCCCCCAGAAGACGGCTCCATCTTCCCGTCCGCCGGTGAACGCCGAGGGGGAGCTTGATGAGGTTTCCGATCCCCTTTCCCGTCCGGCTCTGCTTGGGGAAGAATTCGATATCCACGCCCGGGTCCAGCCTGCCCATCGAGGCCAGGGCGAGCATGCCGAACTGGCGGGCCAGGGCGGCGTCGACGGGTTTCTCGAGCAGGATCCACAGATGTCGCCCCTTGTAGCCGCTCTCCTCGCCGAGGGCGGGGATTTCGAGGCGGTCCAGCAGGTCGCGAAGCCGGGCGTAGACGCGTACGACGGCCTCCCGGAGGCCGCGGGCCTTTTCCGGATCGCCCTTCACGTTCTCGATGGCCCGCTTGGTCATGTCGATGTCGAAGGCGAAGAAGTTCACCGTGTCGTCGAGCCGAACGACGTAGGAGCCCACGGTGGTCGCGCCCAGGAGATGGTTCCTCGCGACCTTGAAGGACAGGGGTTCCCGGACCGGCGAGTAGCCTCCCGCGCCTTTCACGGGATCCCACCACTGGCGCGCATGGATCCCCTCCCGTCCCGAAAAAGCGTGGAGGAAGCGGAAAACGTCGTCGTCTCCGGGAGGTTCCGGGGCTTTGGAAGGCGCTGAGTCCTCCTCCTCTTCCCAGGGGATTTCCTCCTGCTCCCCGGGAGCCCGAAGCGATCGTTCGAGAGGCGCGAGGACTTCTTTCGGCATGCCGAGCTCGCCCGAGAGCATGACGGCTTTTCTCGCACGATCGAAGAGGCCTTCGCGGCGCAGCATGTCCACGAGCACGCGCAAGGTTTTCGGGTCCGGGTCGCCCAGGCCCACCGCCTTCTCGAGGAGCGCGACGGCCTCCTGCCACTCTCCGTCTTCTTCGAGCAGGAGGGCGAGACGCTTGAGAGGGAGGGTATCTGAAGGCGCTTCTTCCGCTTCCCGTCTCCAGGCATCGGCGGCGAGGGCCGGAAGGCCCGCCTTTTCCGCAAGTTCCGCGACAGCGCGGCGCGGCGTTCCCCTCGAGGATTTCCGCGCGATTGTCTGCAGGCGCTCCCTCGCCTCGTCCGTCCGTCCCGATCCCAGGAGATCCTCGACGAGGGAAACTTCTTTGCGGAGTTCCACTTCATTCCTCTTCATGTCTGCTCTCCTCTTCGTCCCTCTTCTCCTCCCCGGCTTCCGGGAACATCTTCCTCCTGCAGTCCTCGCACACGCCGTCCCATACACCGTCGCAAAACTCGCACCGGCGGGCCTGCCGGGTGTGGACGTAGCGGATCAGCCCCGCGACGGCGCCGACCATCGCTCCCAGGGACAGCCAGATCAGGACGTTTCCCATTTTCGTTTCCCTCCTCCATATAGAAACGGCTTCCCTCCCGTCTTCTGACACGCTTTTTCATAAATGCCGTGGAAAGGAAAAATGCGTACGCCGCCGGATCCCGTCCCAGAAGCCCCTCTCTCTTCTCCCCCGCAACGGCCGCGGCCGAGGAAAACGTAAAACGGAGCAGGTCGGCGGACCTCGAAAATGGCTACAGCGCGAATGGCTCGGATCCCACCGCAGAGATCGTCATGAGAATCGAAAACCCGATTGCATCGGGAACGATCACGATATGTCTTGACTTGGACTCTTGCGGGTGCCTTCGTGTTGAAGGCGCTTGGGTTGCGGCTCTGCTGCTTTATTCCTTCGACTTTGAACTTCGGACCTTGGACCTTCCGAATCCTTCAATCCACTTTGTGGCTTCCTCCGGAAAACAGCCGTGGCGCGATTCATTCCCTTCGCGCTATACTCTTGTCCCCCATGACGCCGAAAAACCAGATCCTGGGTGCAGGCATGACCTTTCGCCTTCCTCCCGGAACGCGCGGCGCGGCCCTTCTCGCCTTCGCCCTTCTCGTCCTGGCGCCTCTTCCAGCGGCCCGGGCCGGGGAAGCGGAGGAGGCGTCCTCCCGGGCTTCCTTCGGCCCCGTGGAGATCACGGGCCCCGGTCTCGAGATCTCGAAAGAAGGAAGCGAGTACGTCGTCACGGCTTCCGACGTCGTGGTCCGATGGGAAGGCGCGACCCTTCGCGCCGGGCGGGCGGTGGCGTGGGTGGAAGGGGCGGACGAGGAGGCACGGGACGACGACGCGAAGGAGGCGCCCAGGCTCCCCGGGGGATCCCCAAAAGCGCCGAAGGCGCTGGATCTCGCCGGGGAGATCGGCGTCACCCTCTATGCGGAAGGCGACGTCCGCCTCTCCTGGGGCGAAGACCGCGTCCGCTGCGAGCGCTTCCTCTACGATTTCCGCGCCCGCAAGGGCCTCGTGATCGACGCGCGCGCGGACCTGCACGGTGCCTTCGGGAAGACCCCGGTTCCCGAGGGATCGAGGCTGGTGGCGCGGGCCGAGTCGATCCGCCTCGCCTTCGAGGAGGACGGGTCCGGCGTGGTCCGCCTGGATGGCGCGTCCGTCACCGACTGCGGCTTCTACACGCCCCACTACGATTTCCGGGCGTCCGAGGTCCGAATCGACGTCGGGCCGGGGGAGGATCCCGAGGTCTGGGCGGCCTTTTCCCACCTCACGGTGAACGCGTTCGGCGTGCCCGTGTTCTACTGGCCCTGGCTGATGTGGAACGCGCGCTGGCGACCCATGATCCGTTTCCGGCCGGGACGGACAGCGTCGCTCGGCGCGTTCTTGAAGGCGGGCGTCGGCATGGAGGTGAAGGCGCCCAGGCCGGGGCCGGGGAAGGGCGAGAAGCGGCTCGGCACGTTCTGGCTGCTCGGCGACTGGTACGAGAAACGGGGCGGCGGGGTGGGGGCGGAGGGCCGGTGGGGCTGGCCGTGGACCGCGCCCTTCCGCGGAAACGCCCTGCTCGCCTACCTGCACGACCGGGGGGACCATCGGGAAGCGGCCCGGCAGCTCGGCTTCTACCCGCTCGAGACCGAGGACCGCTGGCGGGCGTGGGCGCACCATCGGCAACGGATCCCTCCCTTCGGCACGCAGGCGGACCTGGAGATCAACGCGTACGGCGATCGGAACTTCCTCCTCGAATTCTACGAGGAGGAATGGAAGACGGAGAAACCGCCGGAAAGCTATATCCAGATCCTGCAGCGATGGGAGAACCACGGCGCCGTGCTGCTCGCGCGCCCGCGGATCAACGACTTCCTCACGCGCGTGGAGTACCTGCCCCGTTTCCGGTATCGCGGCGTCTCCCAGGCCCTCCCGGGGTGCGACGCCGTGGTGACCCCTTTTCTCGAGGCGAGCCACGTCCGGACACGCCCGGACGACGCCGACCCCACCCTGCATTCCGACCGGTTCTTCCGCTTCGACGCGGGCGCCGAGGCCGCCTGGCCGTTCCGGATCCTGCTCGCCGAGGTGGAGCCCTTCGTCCGCGCCCGCTACAGCGTGTTCGGCGCGTCCGTGCCGGTGGAGGGCACGGTGGACCGGGCCGCGGTCGAGGCGGGCGTGCGCACGACGATCCGGGCCTGGCGGGATTTCCGACTCCCCTCCGACCTCCTCGGGTTCTCGACCCTCCGCCACGTGGCCACGCTGCAGGCCGATTACCTCAACCGCTTCCTCGTCACCCGTCCCTCGACGGATCTCATTCCCGTCGACGAGATGGAGCGCGTGGACGAGATCCAGCGCGTCGACCTCCGCCTGACCAACCGACTGGAGCGCTGGCGGGGGACGGAGACGCCCGTCCGGGGAAGGGACCTTCTCCATCTGGACGTCGAGCTCGCGATCTACCCCGACCCGGCGCGGGACAACGCGGGAGACCGGTTCGGCCCCGCCCTGTTCGATCTCCGCCTCGCGCCGTTTCCCTGGCTCCGCTTCGAGAGCGTCTCGGCGATCGACGTCGACGCGTGGGCCTTCGACCGCTGGGACGCCGGGATCACGGCCCTCCCCCTCGAGGGGATCGAGATCGCCGTCACGTCCAGCAACGTCCCGGGACGCCTTCACAGCGTCACGACGCGGGCCATCGTGCGGTTCAACGAGAAGTGGAGCGTGCGCTTCGAGGAAATGTACGACTTCGAGCGCGGGCGGGAGGCCTACCTGGAGCTCAAAGTGCGCCGCGTCCTCCACCGCTGGGTCCTCGAGATCGGCATCCACGTCGACCGGAGCCGCGAGGACGTGGGCTTCTCGGTCTCCTTCCTGCCGCTGCTCGCGGCGGAGCCGTGGCGGTAGGCGGGGGGGGGGTGGTCAGTGGTCAGGAATGGGGTCAGTCCTTCGTTTTTCGTCCTTCGTTGCGAGAGGAAACCCGTCCTCGCGAAGAGAACAAGGACTAAAAACGAAGGACTGACCCCTTCCCTGGCGGCGACGTTACGGGATTATGGACGATGCACGGCGGGGCTGTGTACACTGGGTCCATCGATTTGAGGTTGCCTTGCCATGACGCGCGCGCTGTTCACCGGAACCTTCGACCCGCCGACGCTGGGGCACGTCGACGTGATCCGCCGCGCCGCAGGCCTCTTCGACGAGGTGCTGGTCGGCGTGGCCGTGAACATGGAGAAATCGCCCGTGCTCTCCTCGGACGAGCGGGTCTCCCTGCTCGAGACCGTGACCGCGGAACTGCAGGCGGTTTCCGTGCGTTCCTTCGACGGTCTCGTGGTGGACTTCGCGCGGGAAAGCGGATGTCATGTCCTGATCCGGGGGCTGAGGACCGTGACCGACTTCGAGTACGAGTACGCGATGGCCATGGCGAACCGGCGCCTGGGGGGCCTGGAGACCTTCTTCCTCATCCCCTCCGAGGAGTACGCCTTCATCTCCTCCCGCCTGATCCGGGAGGCCGCCTCGTTCGGCGGCGACGTCTCCTCCTTCCTCCCGGCCGAGGTGAACGCGGCCTTCGTGCCGAAACTGAGGAGCAAGGACAAGACGACATAGGTCCTCATGACTGGCGTTGGGTTGGGATTTCAGATTGGAGATTTCAGGAGGTTTTCATGAGCAAGCAGATCGTATCCACTCTCAACGCCCCCGCCGCCGTCGGGCCCTACTCCCAGGCGGTGAAGGCCGGCGATTGGCTCTTCGTCTCGGGCCAGATCCCGCTGGACGCGGACACCGGGGAGCTTCTCAAGGGGTCCGTGGCCGAGCAGACGCGCAAGGTCCTCGAAAACCTCAAGGCGGTCCTCACCGCCGGCGGGGCGAACCTCGACCAGGTCGTCAAGTGCACCTGCTTCCTTCTGGACATGTCCGCCTTCGGCGAGATGAACGAGGTCTACGCCGAGTTCTTCCAGGGCGGCCCGCCGGCCCGCGCGGCCGTGCAGGTCGGCGCCCTGCCCAAGGGCGCGGACGTGGAGATCGAGGCGATCGCGTACCTGGGCGGCTAGAGAGGCCTGGCGGGGATTTGAGATTGTAGATTGGAGATAGCGGCAGAGCGGGGCGCGGGCTGACGTTCGTAGTGAGCCACGTAGCGTACGTGGTTCGACCTGGCTCACCACCACCCTGAGCTGCGTCGAAGGGCGTCGTGGCGGACCAGCGTTGCCGAATAGCAGAAATATTTGCAGCACTTCGCCTTCCGCCTTCGCCTGGACGGCACTGGCATGGGCTACGGCGGGCAGGCTGCTCGCGGCTGTGTTGTCAGTTTCACAGTCGTACGGTCCCATTCCCGAATTCGAAATTCCTCAGTCCCCTTCGATGGAAATGTATTGGAAGGGGTGGAGGTCGCGGATGTTGTGGTGGAAGCCCTTCACCTTGGGCGCGAGAAGGCCCTGGTTGACGTAGAAGTAGATGGGCAGGATCGGGAGCTTCTCCACCACGAGGATCTCCTCGATGCGCCGGAGGATCTTCATGCGCTTCTTCGCATCCCCCTCCTGCGCCGCCTCGGCCACCAGCCGGTCGTACTCGGGATCGGAGAAGCCGGTGTTGTTGTTGCCGCCGTCGGTGACGAACATGTCCAGGAACGTGTTCGGGTCGACGTAGTCGCCGATCCAGCCCGCCCGGCAGAGCTGGTAGCGCAGGCTTCGTTGCTCGTCCAGGTAGACCTTCCACTCCGTGTTCCTGAGCCCCACCGTCACGCCGAGGTTCTCCTTGAGCATCTGGGCCACGGCTTCCGCCACGGTCTTGTGCGATTCGGAGGTGTTGAAGAGAAGGTCCACCTCGGGGAAGCCCTCGCCGCCGGGATAGCCGGCTTCCGCCAGGAGCTCCCGCGCCTTGTTCCGGTCGTATCCCGCCCCCGACACGGGCTCGTAGCCGTGGATGCCGGGCGGCACGAACCCCGTGGCGGGGATCTGCCCGCCCTTCACGACGTCGCGGCAGATGCTCACCCGGTCGACGGCCATGGAGAAGGCCTTGCGGACCTTCACGTCGTCGAAGGGGGGCTTGGTCACGTTGAAGCGGTAGAAGTAGCTCCCCAGATAGGGCGTGGCGTAGTAGTCCGGGTTCTGCTTGACTTCGTCGATCTTCGGAAGCGGGATCGTGCGGATCCAGGCCACCTCCTTCTCGAGGAACATGTTGTAGGCCGTGTCGACGTTGTCGTGGGGAAGCGCGACGAGCTTCGTGAGCTTGACGATCTCGTGGTTCCAGTACTTCGGGTTCGGCTTGAAGACGATCCTTTCGCGGGGGGACCATTCCTCGAGCACGAAGGGCCCGTTGCAGACGATGTTCCCGGGTTTCACCCACTTGTCGCCGTGCTTCTCCACGGTGGCGGGGTGGACCGGCATGAGGGTCTCGAACGACGTCAGGTCGAGGAAGAAGGGCGTGGGGCCCGCCAGCGTGACCACGAGGGTGTGATCGTCCTTCGCCTCGACGCCGACCTCGGAGAAGTCGTCGATCTTCCCCTCGTTGAAGGCCCGGGCGTTCTTGATGTAGTAGAGCTGGTAGGCGTACTCGCAGCCCGTGGCGGGGAGGAGTGCGCGCTTCCAGGCGTAGAGGAAGTCCGCGGTGGTGACGGGGTCGCCGTTGGACCAGACCGCGTCCTTCCTCAAGTGGAAGGTGTACTGCAAACCGTCTTCGGAAGATTCCCACGATTCCGCCATGCCCGGACGCGGCGCCAGGGTCTTCGGATCGTGGGTGGTCAGCCCCTCGAACAGCGCCAGCGCGAGCGTGTGCTCGGGCACGCCCGTCATCTTGTGCGGATCGAGGGTCTCCGGCTCCGATCCGTTGTTGAACGTGAAGACCTGGGGGGCGGTTCCCTCTTCCCCGTCGCCCGAGGTGCCGTCCTTCTTCGAGCAGGCCGGCATCGCCAGCGACAGCGCGGACAGAAGAACCGTCGCGATTCCGAAGCTTCGCATGCTTCTCCCCCTTCTCGTGTCAAGAAAGTCGACAACCGCGTCCCTGACCCGCGGGGCCGGGGCGTCTATTTCGATTCCTCCCCCTTCTTCTCGCTTCCGGACGTCTCCGGCACGAGTTTGAGGATCATCGGGTTCTTCAGGTAGGTCCGCGCCACGCGCTGGACGTCCTCCGCCGTGACGCGCTCGATCTTCTCCAGGTACGTCTTCGGGAAGTCGTAGCCCATCCCGTAGAGCTCGCTCAGCGCAGACCACTGGGCCTGGCCGGACAGCGTCTGCTTGTAGAGCAGCTCGCCCACCACGCAGGCCCGCTTGGCGTTCTGCAGCGCCTCCTCGCCGACGCCCTCCTCGCGGACCTTCTCGAGGTTCTCCTGGATGATCGAAAGGACCCTGTCGGCCTTTTCGGGGGCGCACTGCGCTTTCACGTACCAGGTGCCCGCCCCGAGCCCCGGCCAGAAGGAGCCGTAGGCGCTGTAGACCAGGCCTTCTTCCCTGCCCCGGAGGGCGTCGTGGATCCAGTTCCCCTGTCCGCCCGCCACGATCACGTTCATCAGCGTCATGGGGAAGCGGTCCTGAACGGTCATCTCGGGGGCCTGGAAGCCGACGAGCAGGTGCACGTTGCCGAACGAGGAGGTCTCCACCACGGTCTCGGGCTCCTTGCGGGTCTTTTGCTTCACCACCTCGACAGGCTCGAAGTCCGCCGATCCCTGCCACGCGCCGAAGCGAGCCTCCACCATCTTCTTGGCCTCCCCCACGCGGATGTCGCCGAAGACCGCCATCACCACGTTGGAGGGATGGAACCAGCGCTCGTGGTAGGCCGCGACGTCGTCGCGCTCGATCCGTTTGATGGACGCGAGCGTGCCCTCCCGAAGGCGCGCGTAGGGATGATGCTCGAAGAAGCGGGCGCGGTAGACGCGCATGGGCGCCTCATCCGGGTCCGCGCGCTTCTGGAGGATGTCCCGCATCTTCATCATCTTCGCCTTCTCCACCTCCCCCTTCGGGAAGGAAGGATGGAGCAAAAGATCGGCGAAAATCTCGAAGGCCTCCTCGCTTCCCTCGCGGAGCACGTCCATCTCGAGGCCGAAGGTGTTGTTGCCGCCCGAGCTCTCCACCTTGGCTCCCAGCCTCTCCAGCGTGTCGAGGATCTCCATCCGCCCCCGCGTGGCCGTGCCGTGGGTGAGCAGCGTCGCCGTGAGGTCGTTGACGCCGTTGAGATCCTCGGGCTCCGCGCCGAGGCCCGCCCGGCACCACGCCTGGAAGGAGACGACGGGGCTCGCGGTGTTGCGCTGGATCAGGACGCGAAGCCCGTTCTTCAGCGTCATCTTGACGGTCTCCCCCTCCCCCTCCGCCGCGGGCGCCTTTCCGGTCTTCGCGCCGGCCTTCGCTTCCGGCGAGGGCGGCCTCATCACCGCCACGGTCAGGCGGTCGCGCGAGAGGTAGCGGCGCGCGACGTCCCTCACCTGCTCCGCCGTGACCTTGCGGATCCCCTCCAGGTAGGTCTCGCTGAAGCCGGGGTCGTTGACGCCCATCACGTTGTAGCCCAGGTCTTCCGCCTGGTCCTCGGCGGTCTGGCGGTTGAAGACATGCGCTGCGACGCACTGGACGCGGGCGCGCTCCAGGTCCTCCTCCGTCACGAGCGCGGTCTTGCAGCGCTCGATCTCCTCGAGGATCGCGTCCACGGCCGGCTTCACGTTCTTGTAGGGCAGGCCGATCAGGTAGCCCGTGAACACCCCGCAGCCGTAGCTCGGTGTCAGGGAATACGCCGCCGCCTGCATGGCGAGCCGCTCCTGCTCCACGACCCGGGACGCGATTCTCGACGACCGGCCGTGCCCCAGCACGAGCGCCAGGACGTCCAGCGCGAAGAGGTCCGGGTGCGTGAGCCTCACGGTGGGGAAGCCCAGGTAGACCATGCAGGTGCGCGCGGCGGGGTGGGTGTCCTCCACCCAGTTGAGCCCCGGGGGACGGTGGACTTCCGGAAGGACGTAGGTCCGCTCCCGGCCCCGCGGCCAGCCGGAGAAGGCCTCGGCGACCTTACGGGCCGCTTCCTCGCCCTCCACGTCGCCGACGACCACGAAGACCACGTTCTGGGGGATGTAGCGCTCCTTGTAGTAGGCCATGAGGTCCTCGCGCGTGATCTTGCGGAACAGCTCGAGATGGCCCAGCGTCGGCACCGAGATGGGGTGGTCCGGGAACAGCGCGCGGTAGAAGAGTTCGTGGGCCGAGCGCGTCCAGCGGTCGTCGGCGCGGCGGATCTCCTCGGTGATGGTCTCCCGCTCGCGGGCGATCTCGCCGGGCTTCAGCGCGCAGTTCTGCAGCCAGTCCGAGATCAGGTCCACGGCCGTGTCGAAGGCGTCGGCCGCCGTGTTGATGAAGTAGCAGGTGTGGTTGAAGTGGGTGTAGGCGTTGGAGTGGCCGCCGATCCTCTGCATGGTCTCGTCGGTCTGGTCCTCGGTGCGGTTCCAGGTGGTGCCGCCGGCGACGAGGTGCTCCAGGTTGTGGGCGATGCCGCACCCCTGGAACCGGCCCTCCCAGATGCGGCCGGTGTACTTGACGTAGGCGCGAACCGCCACGACCGGGGCGGTGTGGTTCTCCTTGACGACGACGGTGAGGCCGTTGTCCAGCGTGCGCAGCAGCACGTCGGCGTCCTGCGTTTTCCCGCCGTCCTTCTCGCCGGCGAGGGCGGGCGCCACGAGAGCGGCGCAGAGCATCAGCGCCGCGGGGATGACGATCTTGGATCGAAGCATGCTGTCCTCCTCGGGTGGAAAGTCCTTCGAGCCTACCGGGCGCGGCAGGGGGAGTCAACGCCGCGGTGAGGAGGGGCTTTGGGAATCCTGGATGATTGGAATGTTGGAATCGCGGATTGGAGATTGGAGGATCCCCTGATTTCCCTGGACTGTCGTGTCCCGGCCAAACCGATCCATGTAGGTGTGGTGCGCCACGAGCACGGAGGCGCGGGGATTGCCTCGCGGAAATCGTCCGGGGCCGGAGCCGGGCGGGCGCATTCGCCCTGCCATCGCGGATGGTGCCGGGCGCGCCCTCGCCTCATGCAGGGGCCCTCAGGTAGATCAGGGATCTCAGAGCCTTTGAAAGAATTCGCCGGTTTCATTCCAAATTCCTTATCGCTAGACGGGTATCAACGATCCAGTGCCGTCTTTTTTCCGAAACACTTCAGGGGGGGGCTGGGGGGGACGGCGTCCCCCCCAGATGTAGAGGATGTGGAAAAATCCGCTCGCGCAGGGAACCAGGGATTTTTTCACAGCCTCTCAGGTGGATCCCTTCCTCCTCCTACACCCCCCTTCCCCTCCGTGTTAGAATCCCGCCATGCTGACGTTCATCCTGCGCCGACTCCTGTTCATGCCGCTGGTGCTGCTCATCCTCATCACCCTCTCCTTCTTCATCATGCGACTCGCCCCGGGCTCCCCCTTCACCACCGAGAAGAACGTCTCCGACGAGGTCCTCCAGAAACTCAACGAAAAGTACAACCTCGACGGCTCCATCCCCGAGCAGTTCGGGGAGTATCTGCTCGACCTGGTCCAGTTCGACCTCGGCCCCTCCACCAAGCACAAGGACAAGGATGTCTCCGAGATCCTCGGCCACCACTTCCCCACCTCCGCCCTCCTCGGCGCCTCGGCCATCACGCTCGCCCTGATCGTGGGGCTCTCCGCCGGCATCATCGCGGGCATCCGGCAGAACTCGCTCTTCGACTACACCTCCATGGCCGGCGCCATGACCGGGCTCTCCGTCCCCCTCTTCGTCGTCGGGCCCATGCTCGTCCTCGTCTTCGCCCTCTACCTCGGCTGGTTCGACGTCGCCGGCTGGGACGACTGGAAGGACCTCGTCCTGCCCGCCGTCACCCTCTCCCTGCCCTTCGCGGCGCGCATCGCCCGCCTCACCCGCGCCGGCATGCTCGAGGTCATCCACCAGGACTACATCCGCGTCGCCCGCGCCAAGGGGCTGCGGGAGCAGGTCGTCGTCGTCCGCCACGCGCTCAAGGGGGCGCTACTGCCCGTGGTCTCCTTTCTCGGGCCCGGCGTGGCCCAGGTCCTCACCGGATCCCTCGTGGTCGAGAAGATCTTCGGCGTCCCCGGCATCGGACGGGAGTTCGTCGAGTCCGGACTCAACCGTGATTACTTCCTGGCGATGGGCATCGTGATCCTCTACGGCACCCTGCTCATCCTCTTCAACCTGGTCGTCGACGTCCTCTACGGCTTCCTCGACCCCAGGATACGGTTCGAATAAGCGATGGATGACACCGCCGAGAACGAAGAAACGCAACAACCCCTGAAGGGACGTTCCCTGTGGGCCGACGCCTGGCGCCGGCTCATCAAGAACCGCATGGCCGTCTTCGGCATGGTCGTGGTGGTCCTGATGAGCCTCTCCGCCCTCTTCGCCGGGGTCGTCGCCCCCTTCCCCGCCACCTACCAGCAGCTCTGGATCGGCCCCCGGCCCCCGGGATACGAGCACCCCGCCGTCAAGAACGAGATGGCCCTCGAGACCGGCACCCCCCCCGAGATCCTCGATCGCACCCGCGAGGACGGGACGCTTCGCTTCCACGTCTTCCCCCGCAAGACCGAGTACTTCCGGCTCGTCCTCGAGGGCATGACGGTCGAGAAGATCGTCCGGCAGATCGGCGCCGTCGAGGTGGACGAGGTCGCCGCCAAGGGCACGCGCGAAGTCCTCGCCGTGATCGAGAGCGGAGGGGGGCTCGGCGCCGAGGCCTCCGATACGACCGTCCGGGTCGGGGAGACGATCCCCGACGTGTTCGGCCTGACGCTCCGCGGCGCCGACGAGCGGTGGGTGCTCAGGCTGGCCCACGTCATCGCGGAGCGGGACGAACCCCTCGAGGTCGCGGCCGAGGTCCGCGACGGAAACGTGACGTCCCTGACCGTGGACGGGAAACCGCAGGATTCGATCACGCTGAGCGGGCGGGAGGTCACCCGCTTCGAGGTCAACGGCGAGGAGCAGACCGTCACCCACTGGCTCGGCACCGACCTGGTGGGCCGCGACGTCCTCTCCCGCGTCATCTTCGGCGGCCGCATCTCGCTGCTCGTCGGGCTGGTCGCCACGCTCGTGAGCCTGGTCATCGGCGTGGTCTACGGCGCCGCTTCCGGCTACTTCGGCGACGCCCCCGTCCACCTGGTCGACGTCCTCCTGTTCGCCGCGGCCGTGGTGCTCGTCCTGCTCGGCGATTCGTGGACCGGAAGCGCGACCGGCTTCTGGGCCGCCGTGGCGTTCGGCCTGGCCCTTCTCGTCGTCGGGGGGACGGTCGCGGCCCGGCGAAACGTCCGCCCCTACCACCGCCTGAAGGTCTGGCTGGGCGCCGGCCCGCTGCGCTTCCTCACCGTCCGCGTCCTCGGCGCCGACAACCTCATGATGCGCACGGTCGACATCCTCTACGGACTGCCCTACATGTTCCTGGTGATCCTGCTGCTGGTGAACTTCGGCCGCGACATCGTCGTCCTCTTCATCGCGCTCGGCGCGGTCCAGTGGCTCACCATGGCGCGGATCGTGCGGGGCCAGGTCCTCTCGCTCAGGGAGAAGGAGTTCATCGAGGCCGCGCGCATGGCCGGCGCAGGCCACGGCGCGCTCCTCTTCCGCCACCTCATCCCCAACACGCTGGGCATCGTCGCCGTCTACACCACCCTGACCATCCCCGCCGTCATCCTCCAGGAGTCCTTTCTCGCCTTCATCGGCCTGGCCGTCCAGTACCGCGGCGAGAACCTCGCCTCCTGGGGCGCGCTGGTGGACCAGGGGCGCCAGGCGCTGGGCACCGGTGGCGCGCGGTGGTGGATGCTCGTCTTCCCCTCGCTGGCCATGGCCCTGACACTCTTCTCCCTGAACTTCCTCGGCGACGGCCTGCGCGACGCGCTGGACCCGCAGCAGAAGGGGAAGACGTAGGCGTTCGCTCCCGTAACGATTTCAGATTTCAGCAACCAGATTTCAGCCGCGGCGACGGGCCCCCGAACCCAAACATAGCCGGCTCGCCAGCCCGTACTTCGCCGATCGGATCTTCGAGGCTACGTAGGGTCCTCCGTAGCTCTCGCAGTTGCCGACAAGCGAAGGAGGAGAGGCTCGCCCTCCAAATTTTCATGGTTTCCGGGAGAGCCGAAGACTCATGGCTGACCACAATCCCAAATCCGCCCTCCCTGAATCCCTCCGTGCCTCGGCGTCTCTGTGGTTTCCTCTTCGATAACAAGGCTCCAGCCGATTGAATACGCTCCGGCCCGGAGGTAGGATTTCCTCCGCGATGAACGCCCTCGAAGAACCCCTGCTCGACGTCCGGAACCTCGCCACCACCTTCGCCTCCGACGAGGGGCTGGTGAAGGCCGTGGACGGCGTCTCCTTCACCGTCGGCCGCGGCGAGGCTCTCGGCATCGTGGGCGAGTCCGGGTGCGGCAAGACCGTGGCCAACCTCTCCCTCATGAAGCTCATCCCCTGCCCCCCCGGCCGCATCGCCTCCGGCGAGGCCGTCTTCGAGGGCCGCGACCTGCTCGGGCTCTCCGGCGCCGAGATCCGCAAGATCCGCGGCAATCGCATCTCCATGATCTTCCAGGATCCCATGACCTCCCTGAACCCCTTCCTGCGCATCTCCCGCCAGATGACCGAGGTGCTCGAGCTCCACCGCGGCATGACCCGCGCCGAGGCCCGGAAACACGCGATCGAGATGCTCGAGCTCGTGGGCATCCCCGACGCCCCCTCGCGCCTCGACGACTACCCCCACCAGTTCTCCGGCGGCATGAGGCAACGCGTGATGATCGCCATGGCGCTGTCGTGCCGGCCGACCCTGCTCATCGCCGACGAGCCCACCACCGCGCTCGATGTCACCATCCAGGCCCAGATCCTCGACCTCATCGCCAAGATGCGCGAGGAGTTCGGCATGTCCCTCATCCTCATCACCCACGACCTCGGCGTCGTGGCGGGCATGTGCGAGAAGATCGTCGTCATGTACGCCGGCCGCATCGTCGAGGAGGGAAGCGTCCGGTCCATCTTCCACGAGCCGAAACATCCCTACACGACGGGCCTGCTCCGCTCCGTGCCGCGCCTCGACGAGGCGGAACGCGAGAAGCTCCTCCCCGTCACCGGCCAGCCCCCCGACCTCGCCGCCCTCCCCACCGGCTGCGCCTTCCACCCCCGTTGCCCCCGCGCCGAGAACCGTTGCCGGCAGGAGGTCCCCGCGTTGAGGGAACGCCCGGGCGGCGGCAGGGTCGCGTGCCACCGGCTGGAAGACGGGGAGTGAGCGGGGGGCGAGGGGGCATGGGTCCCTGGCTTCTCCGAGCCCAAGTTGAACAGTTTCGAAAGCCGAGATGTTGTCTGCCAAGGCGTTACGTCGATCCAGGGTCGAAAATGGGCACGACATTCGACGCGTCTCACTTCCCTCGGTCAAAGGCAGAACGACATCGACGCTCTGGATCTGGTGAAGTTCCTCAAGAACCGGCCGGGGGCTTGATCCGGGAATGCTGAAACCGTTTGCGCGCCGAGAATATTTCCGGACCGCCCTTGCATGAGGCCTCTTTGCACGGCGATAATATGCCCCGTTTATGGTGTTCGGCGCGCCGGGGTCGGTCGGAATCGCCCTCCAGCTCCGCATGCCTCCCGAGCCTTTTGGGACCGATCGCATGAAGATTCTCCTCATCGCCCCCTGCCAGGACCCCGAGCGAAAGACCCCCGCCGCCCTCCAGATTCCGGAAATCGCACTTCGCACGCTCGCCGGCCTCACCGACGAGAAGCACGACGTCCGCATCGTGGAGGAGGAGTTCACGGACATCGACTTCTCCCTCGAGCCCGACCTCGTGGGATTGAGCATCATGACGTCCAACGCCCCGCGAGGGTACCTCGTCGCGGAACACTTCCGAAAGAAAGGGGCGAAGATCGTGATCGGCGGGATGCACGCCTCGGTGCTTCCGGAGGAAGCCCTGGAGCACGCGGACGCGGTGGTCGCGGGCGAGGGGGAGGAGATGTGGCCCCGGGTGGTGGCCGACGCGGAGGCGGGGCGCCTGGAGGGGATCTACCGGCAGGAGACGCCGGTGGACCTGTCCCGGGTTCCGTTTCCGAGGCGGGACCTCGGCAAGGTCAAGCGGTTCTTCGACGTGGTGCCCGTCATGACGACGCGCGGGTGCCCGTACGCCTGCGAGTTCTGCTCCGTCTCGAAGGTGTACGGCCGCAAGATCCGGAACTTCCCCATCGACTGGATCGTGGAGGACATCAAGCAGGCCGGGGGAAAGTACCATCTCATCCTCGACGACAACGTGGTGGGGCGACCCGCCTTCGCCGAGGAGCTCTTCCGCGCGCTGAAACCCCTGAACATCCTCTGGGTCGGGCAGGCCTCCATGTCCTTCGCGCACCGGGAGGACCTGATGCGGCTGGCCTACGAGAGCGGTTGCCGGGGCCTCTTCTTCGGCATGGAGACCGTCTCCGAGGAATCCATGAAGCGGATGAAGAAGTCCTTCAAGGACCTCGGCGAGGTCGCGGACGCCGTCAAGCGGATCCAGAAGTCCGGCATCCGCTTCCACGCCTCCGTGGTGTTCGGTTTCGACACCGATGGCCCCGAGATCTTCGGCGACACTTACGATTTCCTCATGAAGTGCCGGGTCCACTCGGTCACCTTCAACATCCTCACCCCCTACCCGGGAACGGCGGTCTACGACCGCTTCAAGGCCCAGGGCCGCCTCTTCACGGAAGACTGGCAGCACTACGACCACACAACGGTGGTCTACCAGCCGGCTCTGATGACGCCCCTGGAACTCGCCGAGGGCCATCTGAGGACCCGCAGGGCCTTCTACAACCGCCGCGCCATTCTCAGCCGCCTGCGGACGCACTGGGTGCGGCCCGTCTTCTACTTCGGCATCAACATGGCCATGCGCTCCGCGGCCCGGCGCGCCCGGGTCCCCATCGCCCCCGGCGGGGAGAACGTCGGGCGCTTCGAGGCCTCCATCGAATCGCCTCACAAGACCGAGGCGCCGGCCCTCGACCCCTCATGACCGAAAGCAGCCAAGTTCCAGCCGGCGCCCGAGATGCGAAGAAGACACCCATGCAAGGGTTCCGCCAAAACGACATTTCGAGGTGCAGGGGGCCCCACAAGCTGTAGAATGAGCGGAATCGCAGGACGGCGCCATGTGCGGAATCGTCGGATATCTCCTCAGGAACGATGACACGGGGCCTTCTTTCGACCCGATCGTCCGCGAGTTCGCTTCCCTCTCCCCCGCCGCGGAAACGCCCGAGGCGTACGAGCAGGCGGGCCGCGAGGCCGAGCGGCTCTCCCTCCTCCTCCTCGGCCCGGAAGCCGTCGCCCCCCTCCTTCGCGACGGGAAGGGAGGTGAGGCGGTCGAGGCGGCCGCGGACCGCATCGCCGAGCAGCGGAAGACGGCCGAAGAACGCGCCGCCCGCCCCTGCGCGACCCTCACCGAGATCGAGGCCTGGAACGCCGCGTCCGTGAGATTCCGCGACGCCGAGTGGCGCCTGCGAAAGGACCTGCTGGAAACCATCCCCCGCGCCCGGGCGCTCTGCGCGAAACATGTCTCCCATCCCGGCAACGACACCGGTCTCGCCTGCCGCCACGCCTACCGGCTCCGGATCGTGCTCAACGCCCTCGACCGACTCGAAGTCCGGGGCCGCGACTCCGCCGGCCTCTGCACCGCCGTCTGGTTCCCCGGACAAAACGCCCTGCAGGCGTTTCTCGAGCGCGTGGACGCCCGCGGAAGCCGGCAGGCCTTCGACGAGCGGTCGGGCCGGCCCGACCTGCTCGCCGGGGACATCGTCTTCGTGCCCGGCAAGGCGCCCGCCCTGGTCTTCGCCCACAAGACCGCCGAGGAGATCGGCGCCCTGGGCGAGAACACCGCCCGCCTCGGCGAGGCGATCGCCGAGGACGCCGTCTACTGGATGGCCGTCAGCGCGCCGGGAACGCGCACCGAGGTGCTGGCCCACACCCGATGGGCCTCCAACGGCATCGTGAACGAGGCCAACGCCCACCCCGTCGACGACCGCGTCGCCGGCGACGAGCCGGGCCCGCGTTTTCTCGCCGTCCTGAACGGGGACATCGACAACTTCCAACAACTCCGCGAACGCTTCGCGGCCCGGGGACGCCCCCTGCCGCCGGCCGTCACCACGGACGCCAAGGTCATCCCCATGCTCGTCGCCGACAAGTACCGGGAAACGGGCGACGTGGGGGAAGCCTTCCGCCTCGCCGTCAACGATCTCGAGGGCGCCTTCGCCATCGCCCTGATCTCCAC
The DNA here is from genome assembly GCA_964508045.1 of uncultured Planctomycetia bacterium. Classification (GTDB taxonomy): domain Bacteria; phylum Planctomycetota; class JAKEIC01; order JAKEIC01; family CAZDSO01; genus CAZDSO01. The sequence goes on from CAZDSO010000011.1 coordinate 20,014, forward strand.
GGACGAGCCCGGCGCGGTCCGCCTCGCCCTCAAGGGCGCCGGCCAGGCCCTCTACACGGGAAACGCGTCCGGGGGCCTGATGTTCGCCTCCGAGACCTACGGCCTCGTGGAAACCTGCGACCGCTACGTCCGGATGGAAGGGGAACGCCCGCGGGTCCCTGGACGCCCCGAAACCTCGGGACAGACCCTCTGTCTTCGCCAGGACGCCTCCTTCCCGCACGACCTGCTCCCCCGGTCCTTCGACGGCGAGCCCTGGCCCGGAACCCCCGAGGTCTTCGACGCCGGCATCACGACCCGGGACATCCATCGCGGCGATTTCGAACACTACTTCCACAAGGAGATCTCCGAAGCGCCGCAAAGCCTCGAGAAGACGCTCCGGGGAAAATTCTTCCTCCAGGGGGAGGCGGGCGAGGAGACCCCCGCCTTCACCTTCGGACCCGAGACCGTGCCCCCCGAGGTCCTCTCCCGGCTTCGCGAGGGGACGATCCGCACCGTCCACTTCATCGGACAGGGAACGGCGAGCGTGGCGGGCCTGGGGATCGCCCGGCTCTGGGAGCACCTCCTGGGCCGCGCGGGCATCGCGACCGGCTCCCTGAAAGCCTCGGAACTCTCGGGGTTCGGCCTCGAGCGCGACATGCGCGACACGCTGGTGGTCGCCGTCTCCCAGTCGGGGACGACGACGGACACCAACCGGACGGTGGAGATGGTGAAGGGGCGCGGCGCGGCCGTGCTGGCCATCGTCAACCGGCGTCACGCCGACCTCGTCCACCGGGCCGACGGGGTGGTCTACACGGGCGACGGCCGGGACGTGGAGATGGCGGTGGCCTCCACCAAGGCCTTCTACGCCCAGGTCGCGGCCGGGTACCTCCTGGGGCTGTATCTCGCCCGGGAACTCAAGTCCCTGCCGGAGGAGGAGATCGCCAGCCGCCTGTTGAGCCTCAGGCGGTTGCCCGACCTGATGCGCGAGGTCCTTCGCCGGGGCGAGACGATCCGCGCCTGCGCCGAGGCGCACGCGGTGCTACGTCGCCACTGGGCGGTGGTGGGCGCCGGGATGGACCAGGTCGCGGCCGAGGAGATCCGCATCAAGCTGAGCGAGCTGAACTACAAGTCCATCTCCTGCGACGTCCTGGAGGACAAGAAGCACATCGACCTCTCCGCCGAACCCCTCATCCTGGTCTGCGTCGTCTCGCAGGCGCCCCAGAACCTGCCGGACGCCGTCAAGGAGGTCTCCATCTTCAAGGCCCACCGCGCCGTGCCCGTGGTCCTCGTCCCGGACGGCGAGACCCGCTTCAGCCCGTACGCGTCCGCCGAGATCCGCGTACCCGTGGGCGCCCCGGACCTCGCCTTCCTTCTGGAGACGATGGCCGGCCACCTCTGGGGCTACTTCGCGGCCCGCGCCATCGACGAGGGGGCCCGCCTCCTCAAGAAGGCCCGGGCGGTCATGGTGGAGGCCCTGCCCGCGCTGCGCGGGCGCCGGGCCTCCGCCCTGGGCGGGGCCGTCTCCCTGATCCGGCGGCGCATCGCCCCCCTCGCCAACGAATTCCTCCGCCGCGCCAGGAAGGGACTGTACAACTCCGGCCTCGAGGTGGAGACGGTGGCCAACCTCCAGACCCTCTTCGCCCACCTCCAGGGAAACCTCTCCCTCCAGGAATTCCACCAGGAATTCGGGGAGCGGGGCACCTGGGACGCGCTCGTCACCCGCTTCCTCGCCCACGCGTCCCGCGCCGTGGGCGAGCTGACGCGCCCCATCGACGCCATCAAGCACCAGGCCAAGACCGTCACCGTGGGCATCTCCCGCGAGGAGACTGCCCTCACCGGCCCCGTCTTCGCGGCCCTGCGCGAGGCCTCGTTCCCCGTGGACACCCTCGATGACTTCCGGCGGTACGTCCTGGAATCCGTCTCCCGGGCCGTCCGCGAGATCACGGGCTCCACCCTCTACCGGATCGAGGGACTGGACGAGACGGGCATGCCCGCCTCCGCGACGACCATCCAGGCGGTGACCCGCAAGGGCGTCGCCGCCTCCATCCCCTCCCGGGCCGAATCCCCCCGGCCGCTGTTCGGCACGAAGCGCCGCGCCGTCGCCCGGGGGCGCGTCGTTCTCGGCTCGGGACGCTCCGACGGCCGGAACGTCATCATCGTCCCGGGCCTGCCCGAGAAAGGACAGGCCCCGCTGGCGCTGCTCCACGTGGCCTACCGGGACAACCTCGCCCTCAAGGACAAGCTGCGCGTCCTTCGGGGCTACTACGAACGCTACGAGGAACTCCGCTGGGCCGTGAGCGAGATCGATCCCGCCTTCTCCGACGAGCTGCTGGACGCGTTCTCGCTCACCTCCCTGCTGGAAGGGAATCTCGACACCCTGGCGCGGCGCATCCTCCAGAGCCGGACCCGCGAGGAAGGAGGAGACCAACCATGATCTGTCCGACCGACGCGACGCCCGCCCCGCCCTTCCAGGCCGTCCTCTTCGACACCGAGGGCACCCTGTTCCGGCGGACAGGCGGCTCCGCCCTCGAGAAGGACCTCGAAGGCTTCCGGCGCGCCCATCGAATCCTCACCGAAAGCGGCCTCCCCCTGCCCGATCTCCGGACCGCCTTCGGCCTGGTGCACCAGCAGCTGAGCCGCGCCCGGGCCGGCCTGGCCTACGGGAACTTCCGCGAGATCTCCATCCCCGCCCTCGTCCATGCGTTCGTGGCCAAGGCCTTTCCCGACGCCCCCGAAGATCCCGTCGAGAAAGCCCTCGAGGCCTGGTACGAACCGCACGCCGCGTCCGTCCGCGCCCTCCCCGGCGCGCGCGAGGCCCTCCTGGCCGCGCGGGATCGGGGATGGAAGATCGCAGCGTCCGGCAACACGGCCTGGGGAAGCCGGTACCTCGAGCGCGACCTCGAGCACGCCGGCCTTTCGGACCTGCCGGACGCCGTCCTGGGCTCGGCGGACGCGGGGTACAGGAAACCCAACCTCCTTCTCTTCCAGCAGGCCCTCGACCGCCTGGAAACGCCGGGAACGAAGACGCTGCACGTGGGCGACGACCCGAAGGAGGACCTCGAAGCCCCCCAGGAGATGGGCATGACGGCGGTGCTCGTCGCCCCGCCCGGCTCGGCGCCGCGCGCCGACCACACGGTCTCCTGCCTTGCCGAGCTGCCCGCCCTGCTCGCGGAGCTCGCCAAGGCGGAGAGGTGAGGGGGCAGGGGGGGTGGTTGGGTCGTTGGGTGATTGTGTGGTTGGGTGGGTGCGAGGGTGCCGCCTCTACAATCTCCAATCTGGAATCCCGCTCATCCATTCGATATTCCTGACTTCGGAATTGCTTTCTTCGTGTACCCTTGGTGTCTCGGTGTCTTCGTGCCGCGTGCCTTCGTGTTGAAGGCGCTTGGGCGCGGCCTGGCTGCTTTGGAGGATGGGAAGATGGAACCCGGCCGTTTCCGGCTCCGCCGGGCCGCGCTGCTCCTCCCGGCCCTGGTGCTGGCGTTGCTCGCCTCCTCCCTTCTCGCCTCGTCCGCCTCCTCCTATCGCGCGATCGAGAAGGACTACCTCAAGAACCACCGGCGCTTCCGCTTCCTCCTCTGCTGGGAGGACATCCACGACCTGCTGGGGCTCGAGGCGCGGCTCGTCGAGACCGTGGTCCCGGACGATCTGGCGCGGGACGCCTACGCCGACTACCTCTGCCTCAGGCTGCTGATCGACCGCGCGCTGGAGCGCGTATCCGGGCTGAGGAAGGACGATCCCGGGCGGTTCCTGCCGCCGGGCGATCTGTTCACGCGCGCGCTCGAGAAGGGCGGGAAGGGCCGGACGGGGCCCGCCGTCTCCCTCGGCATGCGCCGCTACCTGGAGGTCCTCGCCGGACGGCTCGAGGAGGCCGACGTCGCCGGCCGCGAGGTCGAGAAACGGCTCGTCCGGGAAGCGATCGAGAGGGCGGGGCGCAACGAGAAGACGTTCCGGGCCGACTGGGACCTCCTGCTGGACAACGCCCCTCCCGGGCGGCGGAACGAATGGAAGCGGACCGGCGAGCGCTTGCTGCGCGCGCTCGAGGCCTTCCGCCTCCGCCTGGAGAGCCTCCGGGACCGCCTTCCCGATCCCACGGAAGCGGAAAAACGCGCCGCGCGCAAGGCGCAGCTCGATTTCCATCTCCGCCTCGGCTACGGGCTCGAGATGGACAGCGCCGCGCTCCTCCGGCGCGCCGGGAGGTTCTTCCTCGAGACCGGGAAGGAACTCGAGGCCCTGGCATCGAGCATCGATCCGGACCGGTCGTGGCGTGAGATCTACCGCGAGGCCGAGTCCCACCACCCCGGCCCGGACGGGCTGGTCGATCTGGCGAAACGCTGCGCGCGCGACGCCCTGGCCTTCGTGATCGACGAGGACCTGGTGACGGTGCCGGAGGCGGCGCGGCGCTTCGAGGTGCTCCCCGGCAAGGCGCGGGGCCCGCTTCCCTTCGCCTTCTACAGGCCGGCCCGCAAGGGCCGCCCCCCGGCCTTCGTGGCCATCCCCTGCGATCCGGACGGATCGCCCGGCGAGGTGCGGGACCACCTGGAAGCGAACCACCGCCACTGGATGAAGGTGGTGGCGCTGCACGAGGGCGTGCCGGGGCACCATCTCCAGTTCACGATCGCGCAGAAGATCGACCACCCGATCCGCCGCCTCGTCTCGTGCACGTCCTACGTGGAGGGGTGGGCGCTCTACTGCGAGGAGATGATGGGGCGCCGGGGATACTATGGCCCGCTGGACCGGCTCACGCAGCTTCGGATGAAGCTGTGGCGCGCGGCGCGGGTCCTGTGCTCGGTGTCCATCAACCAGCGGGGCCTGACGAGGGAGGGCGCGGCGCGGTTTCTCGGAGAGAAGCTGCTTTTCAGGAAGGTCCACGCGCGCAAGGAAGCGGCGATGTACGCGGACCGTCCGGCCTACTTCTGCGGCTACGCGGTGGGGTTCTGGCAGATCGAGGCGTTGCGGGAGAAGCTGGAGGCGAAGTGGGGGGAGACCTACTCGGACAGGCGCTTCCATGACCTCTTCCTGTCCTTCGGCCCGATGCCGGTGCCGCTCATCGAGAAGGTCCTCTTCCGGCGCTGAGAACGCAGAGGGGCTTGTGGTTGGGTCGTTGGGTGGCCATGAATCCAGCAGGATGTCCGCGCTCCCGGCCGCGGCCGCTGCTTCAAACACGAAGGCGCCAAGTTTTCCAAGGGGAAAAGATCCGTTCTCCTGCTTTTTCCCCAAGGATCCCTTCGTGTCTTGGAGCCTTTGAGACTTCGTGTTGAAAGCCGCGGAATCCCGTCGCTGTGAGCGAGTGCGGACGGACTAGCGTCCGTCCCTACAAGTGCTTGACTGAAATCTGACGGCTGCAATCTGAAAGCCCTACTCTCCGCCCGCAAGAAACGAGAGCACCTTCTCGCGGAACCGCTCCCCGCGCTCCTGGAAGTTGAGGAACCGGTCGTAGCTCGCCGCGGCGGGCGAGAGGAGCACGGCGTCGCCCGGCCGCGCGAGCGAGGCAGCCTTCTCCACCGCGTCGGAAAGGCCCTCCGCGCGGACCGTCTCGGCCCCGCCCCCCGCCTCACGAAGCTCGCGCTCCAGCACCTCCGCCGTCGCGCCCATCAGCACCACCGCCCGCGCGCGCGACGACGCCTCCCGGCACAACGGACCGTAGTCCAGCCCCTTGTCGTACCCCCCCGCGATCAGCACGATCCCGCCCTCGAAGGCCGACAGCGCCGCGATCGCCGACTCCGGCGTCGTGGCGATCGAGTCGTTGTACCACGCGACGCCCCCGCGCTCCGCGACCCGCTCCAGGCGGTGGGGAAGCCCCGTGAACGACCGCGCCCCTGCCGCCACCGCTTGCGCGCCCGCCCCTGCGGCCATCGCCGCCGCGCCCGCCGCCAGCGCGTTCGCGGCGTTGAAGCGGCCGGGGATCCGAAGCTCCGTTGCCTCCAGGAGCGTCTCCGCCGCGCCCCCGTGCCGTCGAAAAAGGCGCCCCCCAGAAAGCCCGAAGGCCGCGTCCGGCGCCCCCTCGACGCTGAAGAAGACCGTCTCGCCCGGCGCCTCCGGGGCGAGCGCCCGCGTCGCCGGGTCGTCGGCGTTCAGCACCGCCGTGCCCCTGTCGTCCTGGAAGCGGAAGACCGTCTTCTTCGCTTCGACGTACGCTTCCATCGTGCCGTGGCGGTCGAGGTGGTTGGGGGTGAGGTTGGTGACCACGCCGATCCGGGGGCTCGTGCGAAGCCGGGCGAGGTCCTCCAGCTGGAACGAGGAGAGTTCCAGGACCACGCGGTCTTCCTCTCCGATCTCGAGCGCCTCCTCGATCAGGGGCCGTCCGATGTTGCCCCCCACGAAGGTCCCGAACCCCGCGGACCGCAGCATCGCCCCGAGCAGCGCGGTCGTGGTGGACTTGCCGTTCGAGCCCGTCACGCCGAGGATCCAGCGGCTCCGGCAGGCCTGGAAGAAGAGGTTCGTCTCCGATTCCATCCGCGCGCCGGCGCGTTTCGCGATCTGGAGAAAGGGCGAGGAGGGCGGCACGGCGGGATTGACCACGACGACGTCGGCGGAGCGGAAGTCCTCCTCGTCGTGGCGCCCGAGCACGGTCCGCACGTCGACGCCGGAGAGCGAGTCCAGCGCCGGGGCGAGGACGCGGGGGGAGCGCAGGTCGGTCACCGTGACGTCGGCGCCGAGGCGCGCGAGAAAGCGGGTGACCGCCGCGCCGCCGCCGAACAGGCCGAGCCCCATCACCAGGGCCCGGCGCCCGCGGAACCACATCGGGTCGAAGTTCACGCTCCTCTCCGGAAAAACGCTTTGCCCCCCTCGATCGGAAAACCGGGCTCCCATGATGCACATTCATTTCCTTTTTTGCATAGTGGACCGCCGGGAGTCGACATGTTTTTCTGGAGGAGGTATCGGATGGACGATTCCGCGCTGATGACCCTGCTTCGTCGCCGGCGGAGCCTGCGGACGTTCCGGCCGGACCCGGTGCCGGAGGACGCGCTCGCCGCGTGCGCGGAGGCGGCGCGGATCGCGCCGTCGGCGGAGAACGTGCAGCCGTGGCGGTTCACGGCGCTGTGCGGGGAGGCGGAGCGCGCCCGGGTCGCGGAGGCGGCCTTCCACGGGATCTATCGCTTCACGCGCTGGGCGGGGGAGGCGCCGGCGCTGGTGGCGCTGTCAGCGAAGCTGGACGTGCTGGCGAACCGGATCGGCGCGCACCTCCAGGGCACCCAGTACTACCTTCTGGATCTCGGCATCGCGGGGGAGCATTTCATGCTCCGCGCCGTGGAGCTGGGCCTGGGGGGCTGCTGGATCGGCTGGTTCGACGCGAAGCGGGCCCACAAGGCCCTGGGCCTTCCGCGCAACCACCGCCTCACGTCGTTTCTGGCCCTGGGGTACCCCGAGGAGGATCCGCTCGAGAAGCCGCCCAAGAAGCGAAGGCGCCTCGACGAGATCCTGGAAGTCCGGCGCTGAGTTGACACGCCGGAAGGGCTTCTCTACAATCCGTCGTCTTTTCGAGCCGCTTCGGCGGATTCCGCTTCTCCATGAAACTCCCGAAGAAATACAAGGCCAGGGAAGTCGAGCCCCGATGGCAGGAGACCTGGGAGAAGGAAGGTCTCTACCGGTGGGACCCCGAAGCCGAAGGGCCCGTCTACTCCGTGGACACGCCCCCGCCCTACGTCTCCGCCGACCGGCTGCACGTCGGCCACGCCATGAGCTACACCCAGGCCGAGATCATCGTGCGGTTCCGCCGCATGCAGGGCTACCGCGTCTTCTACCCCATGGGGTTCGACGACAACGGCCTGCCCACCGAGCGGCACGTGGAAAAGAAGTACAAGGTCGACAAGGCCAAGGTCTCCCCCGCCGACTTCATCGAGCTCTGCCTCAAGGAGACGAAGGTCGGCGAGAAGACCTACGAGACCCTCTGGCGCGCGCTGGGCATCTCCTGCGACTGGTCCCAGCTCTACACCACCATCAATCCGCTGTGCCGCCGCATCTCCCAGCGGTCCTTTCTCGACCTCTACCGGAAGGGCCGCCTCTACCGGGAAAACGCCCCCGCCATGTGGTGCCCGCACTGCACCACCTCCCTGGCCCAGGCCGACATGGAGGACGTGACCGAACGCTCCGCCATGAACGACATCGCCTTCCCCCTCCCCGGCGGGAAGGAAGGCATCATCTCCACCACCCGCCCCGAACTCCTCGGCGCCTGCGTCGCCCTCTACGTCCACCCCGAGGACCCGCGCTACAAGGACCTCGTGGGCGCGAAGGCCCTCGTCCCCCTCTACGGTCACGAGGTGGAGATCCGCACCAGCGAGGCCGTGGACCGGGCGCTGGGCACGGGGTTGATGATGGTGTGCACCTTCGGGGACGCCGACGACGTCGCGAAATGGAAGGAGGACCGCCTCCCCGTCCGCGTCATCCTGACCCCCGAGGGCCGCTTCAACGAGCTCGGCGGCCCCCTGCAGGGCATGACCATCCCCGAGGGCCGGAAAAAGATCCTCGCCCTCCTCGAGGAATCCGGCGCCTTCCGCAAAGCCGAGGTCCTGGACCACGCCGTGAACGTCCACGAACGGTGCGGCACCACGGTGGAGTTCCTTCCCGCCCCCCAGTGGTTCATCCGCCTCCTCGACCTGAAGGAGGATCTCCTCGCCCGCGGCAAGGAGATGAACTGGTATCCCCCCTACATGCGCTCCCACTTCGACCACTGGGTGGAGGGCCTTCGCTGGGACTGGTGCCTCTCCAGGCAGCGGTACTACGGCGTTCCGTTCCCGGTGTGGTACTGCGCCTCCTGCGATCACCCCTGCCTCCCCCGGGACGAGGACCTCCCCGTCGATCCCCGCATCGACCCCGCCCCCGTCGAGACGTGCCCGAAGTGCGGCGGGAAGGACTTCGTCGGCGAGCAGGACGTGATGGACACCTGGATGACCTCCTCCCTCACGCCCCTGATCAACGCCCGGTGGGGGGAGACGGACGACCGGCGCGACCGGATCTACCCCATGTCCCTGAGGCCGCAGGCCTTCGAGATCATCCGGACCTGGCTCTTCTACACCACCCTGAAGTCCCATCTCCACACCGATTCGGTCCCCTTCACCGACAACATGATCTCGGGATGGGGACTCGACGAGAAGGGAAAGCCCTTCAGCAAGCGGGCGGGCAACTACGTCACCCCCGAGGAGATGATCGAGAAGTACTCCGCCGACGCCCTGCGCTACTGGGCGTCCGGCGCCGGGCTGGGACAGAACCTGCGCTTCTTCGAGAATGACGTCAAGGCGGGCCAGAAGATCGTCGTCAAGCTCTGGAACGTGGCCCGCTTCTCCCTGCCCCTGATCGAGGGATACGCCGGCGGCGCGGAGACCGGGGAGGTCTTCGACCGGTGGATCCTGGCGGAGCTGCGGGACGTGACGCGCGCCGCCACGGAAGCCTTCGCGTCCTACGAGTACTCGCACGCCCGCACGGCCGCGGAACGCTTCTTCTGGACGCGGTTCTGCGACAACTTCCTCGAGATCGTCAAGGACCGGCTCTACAACCACGAGACGAGGGGCGAGGCCGCCCGCGACTCGGGCCGCGAGGCCCTCCGGACCTGCCTGCGCACCCTGCTCCAGATCTTCGCGCCCATCCTCCCCTTCGTGACCGAGGAGCTGTGGCGACGGGCCTTCCCCGGCGAGGGATCCATCCACGTCTCCCGCTGGCCCGACTTCAAGAGCCTCCCCGAGGACGAGGTGGCGCGCGAGACGGGGTCCGCCGCGGTGGAGGTGCTCTCGGCCGCGCGGCGCTTCAAGACCGAGTCCAAGACCTCGCTTCGCACGCCCCTCGAGGCCATCGGCGTCGAGGGCCCCGGCGCCCTCCTGAAGAGGCTCGAGACCGCGGTGCCCGATCTGCGCGCCGCCGCCGTCGCCGGCCGCATCCTGCTCGGCGAGGCCGCGAACGACGGAACCCGCTTCGATCTGCCCGAGATCGAGGCCGTCGTCACGGTCAAGGGAACGCCCTAGCCTCCGATCGACACCGCGAACGAAGAGGACACAGAGAACACAGAGAGAAGATGTCCCAAGTCCGAAGTCCAAGGTTCTTTGTCGTATCCCACTCTTTTTGAAATTGCCATCCCACCTTGGTCGGGACTCACCCCTCACCTTCTCACGTCTTGGGTGAGGAAGGCGGTTCTCGAAATCGCCGGGGGCCCGCCCTCCCCTTGACATCGGTGATGTCAAGGGCCGGCGAGCCAGGAAACTCGTGGCTCGGGAGGACCCTCGCCCTCCAAAACAGATCCATTGAACCGATACGTTTAGGGGCGGAGAAGGTTGGGATCACGAAAATCGTTTACAGCGCAAATACGCCAGGGAGGATTGCTTTGGCATGGAAAGAAAACGAGACACGTTACATCCGTCTCAAAATGGATGGGACAACAGTCTCATTTGGGCTGGGACACGACACGAACCCTGCAGCGAGCGCGCGAAAGGGGTATGATGGTCCTTTCGTCTTTTCGGGAGTGGACGATGGCCCGACGCGTGACCCTTTCCCACGGCGGCGGCGGCGTGCTCACCCGCGAACTCGTCGAGGAGGTCTTCCTCCCCGCCTTCGGCAACGACGTCCTGAGAGCGCTGGACGACGCCGCCCTCCTCGACCGCCCGGCCGGGCGCATCGCCTTCACCACCGACAGCTTCGTCGTCAAACCCCTCTTCTTCCGCGGGGGAGACATCGGACGCCTCGCCGTCTCGGGCACCGTCAACGACCTCGCAGCCTGCGGCGCGTCCCCCCTCGGCCTCTCGCTCGGGCTCGTCATCGAGGAGGGCCTCGAGATCGATACCCTGCGGCGCGTCGCGGACTCCCTCGCAGCCACCGCCCGCGAAGCCGCCGCGCCCATCGTCGCCGGCGACACCAAGGTCGTGGAACGCGGCGCCGCCGACGGCCTCTACATCAACACCGCCGGCGTCGGCGCCCTGCCGACGGGCCCCGCCCCGGGCGCGGGGCGCATCCGCCCGGGGGACCGCGTCCTGATCTCGGGCGCGCTCGGCGATCACGGCATCGCCGTGTTGAGCGAGCGCGAGGGCCTGCGCTTCGAGACCGAGATCCTCTCGGACGTCGCGCCGCTGGGCGGCCTCGTCGAGGCCTCCCTCGAGGCCGGGGAGGTCCACGCCCTGCGCGATCCCACGCGCGGCGGCGCGGCCGCCGCGCTCAACGAGCTGGCCGAGGCCGCCGGGATCGGCGTCGAGATCGACGAGGAAGCGGTGCCCGTCCATCCCGCCGTACGGGCCGCTTCCGACATGCTGGGGCTCGACCCCCTCTCGATCGCCAACGAGGGTAAGATGATCCTCTTCGTCGCCGAGGCGGACGCCGGCGGGATCCTCGATGCGCTGCGCGCCCATCCCCGGGGAGAGGAAGCGGCGATCGTCGGCGAGGCGGTGGAAGGGCACCCCGGCGTGGTGGCGGTGCGAACGCGGATCGGAAGCCGCAAGGTGCTGGAGATGCCGCACGGGGAAGGCCTGCCGCGGATCTGCTGAGAGGCTGTGAAAAAATCCAGGTAGTTCTAGGCAAGGGGATTTTTCCACATCCTCTCCGTTTCTGGGGGGGGACGATGTCCCCCCCAGCCCCCCCCTGAAGTCATTCGAAAAAAAAGGGGACGGCACTGGATCGATGGTACCAGTCGAGCTATAAGGAAGTTGAAAAGAAAGGGGAACGCCACTCAAAACGAAAGACGATGCGATGAAAGACCAGACGTTGTTCGAGTTGCCCCAGGACAAGTCCCACGAGGGAGAGACGAGCGGTTCATTTCGTCATTTCAGGGAAGGGGCGTTGTATTCCGATCGCGAAGCGATCGTTAGAGCAGGTGGAAGAATTCGCCCTTGCAGTTGAAATGGAATTCCCGATCCGGAAGCCGCCGAGCCGCGCCACCGCAGGCACGTCTTTGACACAGAGGACGCAGAGAGAAGAAGCCTAAAGCCTGAAGTCCAAGGTCCAAAGTCTAAAGAAGTATAACCGCAACCAAAGCGCCTTCAACACGAAGGCATAAAAAAGGGTAGGGATGGGGGATGGGAGATGGGCTGTGGAATGATGGAATGAGGGAATGACGAATGTAAGAATTTAGGGATTCCGAATTCAGTCCGCCATGAGCCTTCGGCTCTCCCGGAAACCATGAAAACTTGGAGGGCGAGCCTCTCCTCCTTCGCTTGCAGGTGGTTGCGAGAGCTACGGAGGACCCTACGTAGCCCTTGCAAGAGCCGATCGGCGTAGTACGGGCCGGCGAGCCGGGTGTGTTTTGGCTCGGGAGGACCCTCGCCCTCCAAGGCGGTCACAGATCATGTTTTTTCCGTATTTTCGGAGCAGTGCTTTGGGATAGGGATTGTAGATTTTAGACTGGGCGTCGGTTCACCCGCCCGGCCGTGGGTCCGGCGCCTGCGGGTCGTTTGCCCCGCGAGCGACTCGCGGCCGCGGCATCGCTGTGGTCCCGGGCCGGAAGCCCGCGGGGCCCGGGACACACGCCTCCCACAAACAGCAACCCCTAAACCGGATCTCAGAATTTCCTCCTCATGGAGGCCAAGTCGGGAGCCACCGTCACGAACGAGATGCTCCGGGGGCTCCGCTGGTGGATGGATCTCGCGGGAAACGAAGCGGAAGGCGGCGTGGTCGTGTACGGGAGGACGAAACGAACGCGCCGGAAAAACGTCTCGGTCCTTCCGTGGCATGCGATCTGATCGAGGGTTCCTGGACTGGCTCGAAAGCGGACCCACGTCTTGTCGTCGGGCCTCTTCGCCCTACGGGCCGCCCATGTCGATGTCCACGGCCATGCGGGAGAGCAGGTGTTCCAGGTGCTTCTCGATGCGGTTGATGTGGGGCACGTTGTCGAGGTGGATGGTCCGGCTTTCCGAGGCGGGAAAGAGCACCAGCGTCCCCGAGAGCATGAGAACGAACTCCACCACGTCGTTGATCTCCTTGGTGAAACGGAGGTGCGGCGCGGGGTACCGCTCCACGTTGCCGAGGATGCCGTGGTAGTGGCGCAGCTCGTTGTGGGTGACTTCCCAGTAGTCGAAGCGCGTGTGGATGAACATGATCAGGAACATGATGCCCAGGGTGATGGCGACGCCGAAGTAGAAACGCGCGTTCGCGCCCGGTTCCAGCCCGATCACGAAGCCGGAGATCCCCGAGAGGAGGCTGATCTCCGTCTCCTTGCCCACGTACAACAGGATCACCACCAGCGCCACGACAAGCGACAGGATCGTGATGGAACGAAGGCGGTTGAACTCGAAGGCCATGATGAAGAGGTTGAACCCGAAGACGAGCAGCCAGTAGACCGCCAGGGTGGCCGAGAGCTCGGCGTTGTCGGGCAGGAACACCCGGAGAAGACCGAAGACCAGGGACAGGATCAGAAGCGGATAGAGGAAGACCATCTTCGGCCAGGGCCGGATGATCACCTGGTTGATCTCCTCCGGCTTCTTCCTCTCCTTCGGCTGGGCCTCTTCCTTCGGCTTTTCTTCCTCGGCCATGCCTGCCTCCTTTCCCGTCGAACCGCCCCGGGAACCGGCCCGGGATTGGACCCTTTGTACACGGGTGCGGCGCGCTTGTCGAGAGGGGGATTCGGAATCGAGGCCTTCGTGCAGGCAGGTCCAGAACCAGGCCCCGCCTGCCGGAACCCGGGTGGATCGCCGGGGTCCCGGGCCTACGGGCTTCACTTGCGGCGCCGCTCGAGCAGGTCCTCGAGGCGTTTCAGGCGCTCGCCGGGGCTTTCCGCCTCGCCGCCGCCCTCCGCGCCGCGTTCCGCCTCCGGCGCCTCCCCGCCCGCCTCGTCCACCCACGCGCCCTCCCCCTCCGACGGGACCAGGAACAGCGGCGAGTACTTGTAGTAGATCTCCAGGTTCAACACGTGGATCGCCGTGGCGTAGATGCGGCCCGCCGTGTTGCCCCACAAATCCTCCGGATCCCACGAGCCGTTCGCGCAACCGTCCCGCCGCTGCCGGGAGACGAGAAGGTCACGGAACATCGGGTTCCACCACGCCCAGTCCCGTCCCCCCAGCGCGAAAAAGACCAGGTTCTGGTAGTACCAGGTGACGTAGCTCTGGTCGAGGTCGCGCTTGTCCCCCCAGACCGGCATGTTTTTGTGGAGCTTGGCCAGCTGCTTCTTCACCATCGGATGGTCGGGCGGCCGGCCGAGAAGCAGGCTCGTGAAGAGCCCCGCCGCGATCATCCCGTCCCCGCGCCGGTCGCGCCCCGGCTCGCGGTCGGCGTACCACACCTCGCCGTCCTCGTAGGTGGCCCGGGCGAGATGGCGGCGGGCGCCGAAAAAGACGTTCGCCGGCACGAACACCCCGGCCACCCGCGCGGACTCCAGGGCCATCACCACGAAGGCCGTGATCGACGTGTCGTTGCGCTCCTTCCGGGGATCCGCGTCGTAGGTCCATCCCCCCTGGGGCTGCTGGCCCCGCGCCAGAAACCGGACGCCCCGCTTCAGGGGCCCGAACAGATCCGGATCTCCCGTCATGCCGTGGGCCTCCGCGAAGACGATCACCGCCAGCGCCTGGGTGTACGTGGTCTCGGAACCGAACTCGCCCCCGGCCTTCTGGATCGCCGTCAGGAAGTCCAGGCCGTTCTTCACCGCCCTCCGGAAGCGTCCCTTTTGGTGCGTATACCCGGCGCCCAGAAAGGCCATCAGCGACAGGGCCGTCACGCCCCCGTCGTAGTTGACCCCCTTCATCGCTTCGCCCCCGCAGGGCGCGCCGGGACGGCACTGGCTCGTGAACCCGTCGGCCCGCCAGGCGCCGTTGTCCGCCTGGTGGCGCGCCAGCCAGTTCAGCCCCTGCTCCACCGCGCTTTCCGAGGCCCGGTTGCCCCCGTACCGCCCCACGCCGTCCCCGCGCCCCGTCCCCTTGCGCGATCCCCAGGGAGACCCGCTTCCCGGTCCCTCTCCGCGTTCCCCCCTTCCTCCGCCGCGGATCACCGCCGGCGACAGGGACGCGCCGTCGTCCGTCTCCTTGTCGGCGGGACCGGTTTCGTCGGGGCCGATGGGGGCGGGCGCAGGCACGTCCTCGAGCCAGCGCGAGGGCTCCAGGGGGGTCTTCGGGGTCTCGGCGGGCTCCGGCGGCGCGGCGGGCTCTTCGGCTTCCGGCTCCTCCTCGCCGGCCGATCCCTCGTCCAGATCCTCGCCCTTCTCCTCGTCGCCCGCGGGAAACGAGCCCTTCAGGTTGACGAAGGCGTCCCGGACCGCCACAGGCCGGTAGGTGCTGAAGACGATCCTCGACAGCAGCGCGCCGACGCCGAGAACGATCAGGACGGCGAGAAACCACGGCGGCGCCTTGCGCACGATGCGCTTGAACAGGACGAAATCGTCGTCGTCGGGGCGGGGGGGGTGGGGGACAACCGGCTTCATTTCCCCCCCTTCTCCCGGATCAGGCGGTCCAGGACCTTCTTGAGGCCTTCCAGCTCCTCGGCGGAGAAATCCTCGGCGTGCTTGATCCGAAAATCGCCGATCTCGACCACGGCCCGGGAGGCGGCGTACCGCACCATGGCGTCCGGATCCCGGATTCGTTTCAGCAGAGGAAGCAGGGCGTCCTTTTCCCTCCGCTTGCCCAGGGCGCCCGCCGCCATGGAGCGGACGAAGGGGTCCTCGTCGGAAAGGGCCTCGAGGAGCAGCGCGGAATCCGCCCCGCCCGAGGCGGCCCGCATCACGCCTTCCAGCCGCACGGCCGGATCGGCGGCGTCCAGCATCTCTCTCCAGGCTTCCGGATCGCCCGTCGGCCTGGGTTTCCCGGACCCGGACACCAGGTCGCGGAGGGAAGGCGCCTCCCTCGCGCCGGGCGCGGCGGGCACGTTCGTTTCGAGATTCCGGATAATCTGGTCCAGGTCGTCGGCGCCGATGTCCTCGATGCCCGAGGGGGGCTGACGTCGCGGCGGCTTCGCGGGGGCGGACGGCCCCCGGTCCGTTCCCGTCTCCCCGTCCGGCGCGCGGTCGCCGGTCGGGGTGGCGGGTGTTTCGCCGGCGTCCGGGGTCCCGAGGGGGGCAATCTCGCCCCCGGAACCCGGATCGTCTCCGTCGCCACGCCCGTCCCCGAGATCGCCGGAGAGGGCGACGTAGGTGAGCAGGGCGGCGAGGAGGGGGAACACGACGAGGATGAAGCCGAGGCTGGCCACGAAACGGTAGTCGAAGCGCCGTTTTCCCCGGTCGATGCGGGAGATGCAGCGGGGGCAGAGCACGCGGGCGTCGCGGATCTCGGCCTTTCCGCTTCTCAGGTCCTCGAGCGTGAAGGTCCGGTGGCAGAGATCGCATTCGAGAGGGGCGCCGGGCGCCGGGGAGGAGGCGCGTTTCGCCGTGTCTTTCTTTTTCGTCTTCGTCGGGATCTGGGCCTTGAGGTCGTTCGGAGCGCCCCGTGTCTTGCGGTCCGGGATGAGAAAGTAGGGGTGGGGCTCGGTTTCCTTCGCTTCGGGGGGAGAGGGTTTTTCGACCCGCCGCTTGCACGTGGAACAGAAGACCTTTTCCTCCTGGGCGATCGCCCGGCCCCGTTTCAAATCCTCGGCGTCCACGAGGGAATGGCAGACATGGCACCGGTACTGCAGGCCCGGGGAGGCGCGTTCCTTCCCGGAGGAGGCGCCGAAGGGATGGTCCCGGTCCCCGAGCCCGCCGCCGGGGACGGTTCCCGGCGAGACGGCGACATCGCCGTCCTCGCAGGCGGGGGGGGGGGAGACGCCGGCGCGGATCGTCCGGCACTTCTCGCAGAGGAGCGGTCCCCCGGCGCCGTCCTGGGCCTTGCGCGCCGTTTCCGGGTCGATGGGCGCATGGCATTCATCGCAGAGGAAGACGAGCATATCGTCGCGTTTCCCGAAACCGTCCACCCTCATGATAGGCCTTCGGCGCTTCGGGCGCCATGGTTCGAACGGAGGCGGGAGGTCGGCTGTTACGGAAGGACCCGGGATCGGCCTGTCTCGCCCGTGCGCCGGACTATTCCCCCATGGTCTCGCGCCGGAACTCGTCGAGTTTCTGGTTCTGGTACCCGAGGATCTCGTTCATGTTTTCCTGGTCGAGGTACCCCTTCTTGACCATGATCTCGCCGAGGCGGAGGAACATGCCCATCCGCTCGATCCGCTCCTGTTCGCGGAGGCATTCGTTGACCTGGCTCTGGGTGGCGAGCCGCCGGGAAACGACGATGCGCCCGAAGAGGACGTCCTTGAGCTTGAGTTCGGTGTTGTCGACGGTTTTTTCGAGGTTGCGTCTCTGGATTTCCAGGGCGATCTCCAGGTCGTCCTCGGTGATATAGTCCTTGTCGAGGAGGATCATGCCGAGCTGGCGCCATTGGGGGCCGCTTTCCTGGTCCCGGAGGCATTCGTCCAGTTCATCCTGGGAGATGAATCCTTTCTCGAGCGCGATCTGGCCCAGCAAGAGATCGGTACGGGAGGTCATGGTTGGCTCCTACACGTGTTCGAATCGTCAAGACGGCGCGCCGTCCCGGCGGATCTTCCGGCTGAATTTCAGGATCTGCGCTCCCGAGGGCAGGGACACGATGTCCATCTCGTCGGCGAGGGGGCGGATCTCCTTCAGGCCCTTTTCCGCCTCGAAGGCCTTGTGTTCCACGCGCAGGGCCGCGCGGAATTCCTTGCGGTCGGCCACGAGGTAGACGGCGCACCGCTCGTCGGAGATGGAGCCGGCCCAGGCCAGCGTGCAGACCTGGTCGAGAAGGTTCTTCACTCGTTCCCACTCGACGGCGGGAAGATCCTTCGAGCGGGCGAGGCTGTGGGAGGCCTCGCGCACGAGGGCCGCGGATTCGGGAAGGCAGGGGATTCTCAGTTCCATCGACTGCGGCTGGTCGATCTGGTAGCCCTTGACGCTTCCCTCGGGCTTGACGGAGAAGCAGGCGCCGCAACGGGGACAGCGATAGTACCCCGCGGCGGGAAGTTCGATCTTGCGCCGGCAGGTGATGCAGCGGATGAGGAGGGGGAATTCCCTTTTCGGGGGGGCCTTCTCGGGGGGGGCCTTCTCGAGGCGCTTCAGGGCCGTGTCGGTGTCGGCGTAGACCTGGACGACGTCGAGGATGCCCAGCATCTTGAACAGGGCCAGGATCTTGTCGGGGACGGCGACCAGGATGAGCCCGCCGCCTTCCTGTTTCAGCTCGGTGGCGATCTTGATGATGGCACCGAGTCCCGAGGAATTGACGTATTTCAGCCCGCTGGAATCCAGGACGATGTGCTTGCGCCCCTTGTCCAGGAAGCCCTGCATTTCCCGCCGGAAATCGGGGAGCGTGTTCGCGTCAATGGACCCGCTGATCTCCCCGGCCACGGCGGTGCCGCCCCGGAAGGGCTTGTCGACGAACGTGGTCTCGAGAATGGCGTCCTCCCCAACATAAAATATGGATTGATGTTCGGGAGTTGAATGTGTACAAAATACCCCGTGAGACGGTCCTTGTCAACGGGCTTCGTGAGGGGCCGCTCGTGATCCGGGAGGGCCCATGCCCGCCGAACCCGACGAATCCAGGGGGCCGAAGGAGCCCGAACCGCTTGACCCCAAGGTGGCCAGCCGGGCCATCAAGAAACACATCCAGGCCAGGCGCGAGACGGATCGCCGTGCGCGGCCCGCGGCGGGCCCCGAGGAGGAGGAAAAGGCGGGCGAGGCGGAACAGCAAGACACCCGGGCCGGGGAAAACGAGGAGAGGCTGAAGGCGCTACGCATCGGAACGGCCGACCTGGCGGGCTTGATGGAGCATTCGCCGGCTTCTCTTCTCGAGGGCTGGCTCCGGATCCAGACGGGCGAAGAGCCGGAAACGGCCATCCAGGTAACCAAGACGGAAGTTGAATTCCTTTTGTTGAAACGCCGGCTCATGGACTAGCACCCGGGCCGGGGACGGACGCCGCTTGCGAGGGGCATCGGGAACGGGGAACCGCCGTTTTCCTCCCCGTCCCCGAGGCCCCGTGTCCGGCGCGACGTCCCACCGGACGGGATGGGGGCGAGCGGTGGATCCATCCGACAGCGTCGAGGCCTTCCAGGCCTACTTGGGGATCCGGTTCGAGCATCCAGATCGGCTCCGGGAGGCCCTGACCCATTCCTCGGCGAAGAGCCCGGAGATGCCCTGCAACGAACGGCTGGAGTTCCTCGGGGATTCGATCCTGGGAACGGTCATTGCGGATCGGCTCTTCCGGGACTACCCGGATTTCGACGAGGGCGAATTGACCCAGGTGAAGTCGGAAGTGGTCTCCTCCCGCACGCTGGCGAGAGTGGGAAAGAATCTGGGCTTCGAGAAATTCATCGCCGTGGGCAAGGGACTGAAGAAGCAGCGCGGCCTGCCCCCCTCCCTCGTGGCGGGGGTCATGGAAGCGCTCTTCGGCGCCATCCATCTCGACCAGGGCATGGAAGCCGCGCGCGCCTTCATCCTCCGGTGTCTCGAAAGCCAGATCGAGGCGGTCCTGGCCAACCGCCACCGGAAGAACTACAAGTCGATCCTCCAGAACTACACGCAGAAGGTTCTCGGGATCACGCCCGGCTACCGGGTGACGGGAGAGTCGGGCCCCGATCACGGCAAGACCTTCGAGGTGGAAGTCCGGATGGGGAATTTCCGGTTCGCCCCGGGACGCGGCCGCAGCAAGAAGGAAGCGGAGCAGCAGGCCGCGGAAAACGCCTATGTCGCCCTGACGGGAAAGAGGAAGCGTTTCCTGCCGGTACGGCTCTCCCAGGCCGCCTATCCCGTGCTCTGGAACCTGCCCGGCGGGATCCCGCGACCCCGTCCCCCGGCGTCCGTCGTCTTTCAACGCGTACACGCGATCTTGCGGAGAAACCCGTGAAGGCCCTGTCCGGTGTGTTGTGGTTCACGATCCTGATCCTCCTGATGCACGCCCTGCGCGACATCTACGGCCCCCTCCTCCGGCGTAGGGTCGTCAAGATCGTCCTGGCGCCGGGCGTGGTGGTCTTCCTCTTTTTCAAGATCCTGGCCTGCACGATCGCCGGCGCGCGCGTGCGGGAGATCAAGCCTTTCGACGACCGGGCGGACCTGCTGAAATACGAGAAACCGACGCTGGGTTTTCTCGGCGAGTTCCTCATCGCCGTCCTGCCGCTGGCCTGCCTCCTGCTCTCCTTCACGCTCCTGTGCGTCCTGTGTTCCGTGCGGGGGATGCGCCTCCAACCGCTCCCCTCCTTCCCTCTTCTCTGGGAAGCCCCACGCGCCTTCGCTTCCGGCAGCTGGCACTTCCTGGAAGGATTCTTCCTGGCCTCGTGGAAAGCGATCGGAAACTGGCGACTCTGGATCCTCCTCTACGGCGCAGTCAACGTCCTCCTCGCCGGCGCCCCCCCCCTCAAGGACCTCAAGCACGTCGCCGTCGCCCTCGCCCTGGCTGCCCTGGCCGCCTTGGCCGTGAACGCGCTCTCCATCGAAATCCATTCCCCGAACTTCGACAACATCGCCGGAAGACTCGTGGGAAGCTATCTCTTCCTCTTCGGCGCGGCGATCGCCTGGATCGCGCTGAGCGTCGTCACCGTCGGCGCCTGGCGGCTCTTCTTCCAGGATCACTCCGAGCGGCGGTGAGATTCCTCTTCCAGGCAAGCAAGGTTGCCACCGCAGAGATCGCAGAGAGGGTCGACCCCTTTTTCGAACCGGTTCCCCCGGGCACATTCACCGAAACTCACAGGCATCTCACGGGTTCCATCTGTCCGGTTTCCCGCGGTCCCGTCTACGAAGGAGCCCGATCGAATGAAACGCTTTCCACGTTGCCTGTCCGCCCGCCTGCTCGCCGTCGCCGCACTGGGTCTCGCCTCTGCCCCTCCCCTGATGGCCGAGGACGCGCCGAGACGCGCACACAAGCGCTTCGAGGCCCTCTTCCGCATCCTCGACAAGGACGGAGACGGCAAGCTGACCCGACAAGAAATGGGCGCCCCCAAAACCTTCGAACGCCTCGATACGGACGGCGACGGGATCCTCACCCTCGAGGAGGCGAAGAAGGCTTTCGCCGGGAAGGCATCGCAGGAGGACCAGGAAACTGACCCGGAAGAGATGACGGTTCTCGAGGATCTCCGCTACCGCCACATCGACGGCGTCGACCCCGACCGGCTGAGCCTCGACCTCTACGCGCCCGAGGGCGCGAAGGACCTCCCCGTCGTCGTCTACGTCCACGGCGGCGGATGGGCCCGCGGCGACAAGTCCCGCGTCCACTTGAAGCCCGCCTTCTTCACCGGCGACAAGCGCCTCTTCGTCAGCCTGAACTACCGGCTCGTCCCCGAGGGCTTCCACCCGAACAACGTGCAGGACGTGGCCCACGCGCTCGCCTGGATCCACGAGAACATCGCCGAGCACGGCGGCGATCCCGACAAGATCTTCCTCCTGGGACACTCGGCCGGCGCGCATCTCGTCGCGCTGGTCGCCACCGACGGGCGGCGCCTGCAAGCCGCCGGCAAGGACCTCTCCATCCTCAAGGGCGTCATCCCTCTCGATACCAGCTGCTACGACGTCAATTCCTTCCTGTCCCAGACCGCCTCCGGCGTGCACCGCAAGGCCTTCGGTGACGACCCGGCGATCTGGAAGGACGCCTCGCCGGCCGCCCACGTGGCGAAGGGCAAGTCCATCCCCCCCTTCCTGATCTTCGTCGCGAACAACCCGAGGAAGGGAAAGCGGACCGAGGCCTTCGCCCGGACGCTGCGCGAGGCGGGCGTCAGGGCGGAGGTGGTCTACGCGCCGGAGCACGATCACGGCAGCCTGAACCACACGCTCGGCGAGCCGGGCGAGAAGACCACGAAAGCCATCCGGCGGTTTCTGGCCACGCAGGATGTCGGGGCCGGCCGCGACCCCGCCGCGGAAGCCGAACGCCTCTTCGAGCGTTTCGACCGCAACGGAGACGGGAAACTGGACCCGTCCGAGTTGAAGTCGAAACGGCTCTTCCAGAACCTGGACGCCGACGGCGACGGCGTCGTGACCCTCGAGGAGTCGAAGCAATACGCCGGGGCCTGGAGCCGCCTCAACGATCCCCGCCGCTACGACCCCTCGAAACCGCTCGCCGTCTCCCGGAGCGACGCCTTCACGGATCTCGCCTTCGCCCGCGACTACGCGCCCGGGGAGCAAGACCCGGAAGGACGCTGGCGCGGCGGCACCGAGACCCTGCGCCTGGTCACCCACAAGGGGATGCTGTTCGCGAGCCTCGGCTACTGGACCGACAAGCCCTACGGGCTCGACAAGGGCGACGAGCCCTGGACCGGCGCCCAGATCCTCCGCAAGGACCGCCACGACGGCCCCTGGGTCGTGGACGCGAACTTCGGGAAGACCTTCATCCGCGTCGAAGGCATGATCTCGGCCGTCTTCACGGCCGACGCGTCGGGAACCCCCCTCGACCCGCCCGCAAACCTCCTCGTGGCCGGGCCGTCCTCGCGAAGGCTGACCGTGTGGACCCGCGACGACGCTTCCGGCGCGTGGACGGAAATCCAGATCCGGACGCGCGTTCGCCGCAACGGGGTGCGTTCCTTCTGCACCCACATCGACGCGGTCACGGGCGTCCACCACCTCTTCGCCGGCGGCAAGGGGATCCTGCTTCGCGGCGCGTACGATGCAGACGCGCCGGGGAGGCTCGTGTGGGACGAGGAGCCCGAGCTCGCCGGCACGGGGCGCGTCATGTGCATGGCCGAGGCGAACGGCGTTCTGTACGCAGCAGCGGGCATCCACGACGAGGATCCTGCGATGGGGGGGCTGTACCGGCGGATCGACGGAAAGGCGCCCCGCTGGGAGCGCGTCTGGCAGTGGCCGATCTTCAGGCGCGAGGACGCCAACGAGGGCGAGATCATGCGGGGCCTGACCGCGGTCCCGGCCCCGGAAGGCGGAAGCCACGAGGTACTCGTGGGCACGTGCAACTTCCCCGGCGTCGTCTACCGCATCGACCCGGAAAAGGGACACGAAGTCGCCACGGAGCTCGACATCCGCGCCTACTTCGCGCGGTCCTGGGAGGTCCCGAGCCTCCAGGGCGCCTGCCTTTCCGCCTACAACCGCCTCGTTCCGGCGATCGACCCCGACACCGGAGAGACCGTCCACCTGATCGGGGTGTGGGTCAATCACCCCGCGGGGCGTCAGACGGACCTCGGCCTCAGCGCCTGGTACCTCGTGCGCCACGCCGACGGGACCTACGCCCACGGCCGGGTCTTCGCGCCCGGGGCGCCCCTGAACCACGCCGAGCGCGGCCTCGAGGCGACCCGGACCCTCGAGGTCTCTCCCTTTCCCGAAGACGAAGGGCGGGTGCTCTACGCGGGCGGCTTCGACTGCGCCAAGAAGGACAGCCACAACACCGCCTGGATCTACCGCGGGGTCCTACGCGCGAAGGGAGGGGAAAGGGGAAAGGGGGAATAGGGCGCCTGCCACAAAACCCGGCCTTGTACGTAAACCGCGAATCATAGCCAAAGGAGCCTTCGGTGAGAAAGCGTCGAAATCCGTTCTCGAACCTCTTGTCCGCCGCGCTCTTGCTTGCCCTCGCCGGCGCTGCGCTCGCCGGCGACGGCCTGCCCCCCAAGCGGTTGCCGCCCCGCACCCGCGCCTTCCGGCTCCGCGTCGAGGGGCGCCTGCGAAGCTACCTGGTCCACCGGCCGCCTTCCCGCGGCGAAACGGGACCCATGCCCGTGGTGATCATGCTCCACGGAGGCGGGGGAACAGGGCGCGGCGCGCTCTGGGAGACCCGCTGGAACGAGAAGGCCGACGCCGAGGGCTTTCTCGCCGTCTTCCCCGAAGGCACGCCGCCCAACCCCTTCCGGCCGGGCAACTTTCTCCGGAATCCCCAGACCTGGAACGACGGCTCGAAACGCTCCGCCCTCACGGCCGTCCAAAAAGGGGT
>CAZDSO010000012.1:0-43304 GCA_964508045.1 uncultured Planctomycetia bacterium
ATAAAAACTAACAATTCCCCTGTTTGAACATCCCAAATACGTATTGAATCATCTATAGATGCAGAGGCAATACGATTTCCGTCAGGACTGAAATCTATAGATGTAATACTTGAGCCAAGTCTAACAGTCCGCATGACCTCTTTTCCTGATTCAGAATCCCATATTATAATTTCTAAAGCCCCCGAAGCAATTTTATTCCCTTTCGGACTAAAAGAAACGGATTGTACAAAGGGATGTTCAAGTTGGGTCACAATATTTCCAGAAAGAGTATCCCAGATAAATATATTTCCCGGCTCTTCCGATGACGAAGCAATCAAACTTCCATCAGGGCTAAAAGAAACTGAATATACACTATTATTATTATCATTCATCGACGGTGAACACCATTCTATTTCAGGAATAACAGCCTTGATATTCCTGAGCCGTTCAGCATATGTCGATTTAGGTGAATTGCGAATAGATCCGGCGAGATATGCGAATTCGGACATTGTGTTGCCTTCTGCCGATTCTCTCATTGCTTTCAAATAACAAGCCTCGGCCCTGGCCTCCCTCGCTTGCATCTCCATCTCCTTCTTCCGCTTCTCCGCCAACTTCCTCTGCTCTGTCTCCGCTTCCCGCGCCGCCACAGCCTCCGCCTCCTTTTGTCTCGCCTCGCGGCGCTGCTCGTTCGCAAAGACCGCCGCGACCACCGCCACCAGCGCAAGCAGCGCCAGCGACGACACCGCCATCCGCTTTATCCGTGTCCGCCGGCGGCTCCTCGCCACCGACGCCGCGATGAACGAGCGCTCCACATCGTCCAGGTCCAGGTGCGGCGCCTCCAGAAGCGACTGCGCCTCCGCCAGCGGCTTGCCCTCCGAGAACAAAAACGCCGGATCCCCCCCCGACGACGACCAGTCCCGCGCCGCCGACGACACACGCGCGCGGGAATGCAGCAGATCCTTGTTCGCCTCGATCCACCGCGAAAGCGTACCCCAGCTCGAAAACAACGCCTCGTGCGCCACCTCCAGCGTGCGGCTTCCCGAGGCGTCCGTCCCAGGCACCAGAAGGCGGACGTCCGGCGCAGAGAATCCCTCCACCAGCTTTCGCGCGCCCTCGCTTCGCGTCACGTGACCGTACTCCGCACGCCGGCGCATCGCCTCCCCCTCGCCTCGCATCGCAGTCAGCGACGAGAACACTTCCGGCAAGGCCCCCTGCGCGTCCGACGGAAGCTGCCGGTACACCTCCTCCGCCCGGCGCCCGATCGAACCCTCCACGCCCCCGAACGATTCGTACGAGGCGTGCGTCATCAAACCCTCCGCCGTGCGGCGGTGGTACAGAAGATCCAGGGCGTACTCCAGCAGCGGAAGCGCCCCCGGCTGCGCGAGCGCCGCGTCCAGCACGCGCCCGTCCAGACCCTCCTCGAACCGCACCCCCGCCAGCGGCGCCGGGCGCGTGATCATCTGCGACAGGTCCGAGGCCGTCGGCTCCGGAAGCGAATACGTCCCCCCCGCGTTCAAAAGGTCCGCGAGCTCCGGAAGCTCCAGGCACGCGTGGAAGAAGTCCGCCCGAAGCGTCGCCAACACGACCGCCCGCCCCGAGGAGGCCAGCCCTGATAACGACAGGACGAAGGGAAGCCTTCGCTCCGGCGAGACCCGCGTGAAGAGTTCCTCGAACTGGTCCGTGACGAGCAGCAGCTTCGACCACCCCTTGCGATCCGAAAGGCCCGCCTCCAGGACCGATCCGGCCTCCTCCGGCGTTTCCCGAAACGCCCGTGCAAGCGTGGTCCGGTCGCCCCAGGCGCCTCCCTTCAGCGCCGGCAGGGATGCGAGCAGGCCGTCCGCCAGCGACGCGCAACCGTCCCCTTCCCGGTCGTCGCCCGGACGCATCCGCGCCACCGCCCAGTCCTCGCTTCCCGGGACCGCCCCCCGCGCGAGCCTGGGCAGAAGCCCCGCCGCGACCAGCGAGCTCTTCCCCGACCCCGTCACCCCCGTCACCGCCAGGAACCGGACGGCCTTCGGGTTTTCATCCTTCTCCGCGATCGCGGCGATCAGGTCGTCCAGCGCCCGGTCGCGCCCGTAGAACAGAAGCGCGTGTTCCGTCTCGAAGGGCTGCAGGCCCCGAAACGGCGAGCCCTCCCAGAAGGGCTTCTGCACGGGTTCCACGGGAAACTCCGCGCCGCCCGCCTCGGCGGTGAGCAGCTCGCGCGCGAGCTGGCGAAGGTGGTTCTCGAACTTCTCGGAGAAGTGGCTGGGGCTCTCGTAGAGGTTGACGCCGCCGATCAGCGCCCCCTTCTCCGTGCTGAAACGCGAGAAGAACGTCTTCACCCGCTCCCACTGCTCGATCTTCTCCTCCAGCGCCGGGTCGCCCGGCTTGAGGGTGATCTCCTGCTCGCGCCGGTAGACGAGGATGTCGGGCTTCTGCTTCTCGCGGTGGGCGCGCAGGGCGTCGTCGTACTCGAACTCGGTGCCGGAGAGGTAGGGGGACCCGTCCTCGGGGCGCGTGTACCGGGGGGGCAACGGCGTGCCGAGGCGGGACCAGAGGATGCAGGCGACGACGTCGCACTGGGAGGGCATGGGCATGCCGCGATTGACGGCCTCCTGGGGAGTAAGCGTGGCGCGCATGGGAACGTCCTT
The DNA here is from genome assembly GCA_964508045.1 of uncultured Planctomycetia bacterium. Lineage (GTDB taxonomy): Bacteria > Planctomycetota > JAKEIC01 > JAKEIC01 > CAZDSO01 > CAZDSO01. The sequence goes on from CAZDSO010000012.1 coordinate 2,613, forward strand.
GCCCGGCGCGTCCCAGGCCACGGGCTCGAAGCGGACCTTGCCCCAGAACTCGGCCTCAAGCGCCACGCGCTCCATGGCGCGAAGCGCGAGCTGCCGCTCGTCGTTCACATCGCCCGGGGAGGACACGAACACGCGGATGCGGAGCATGGGAGCCTCCTGGATTCCCCTTTCCACCCCATTCAGCCGGATCATATGGAAGAAGGCAATGGGGATTTTGGGAGCCCGGATTTACCAAGATCCCCATGGAACATCGCCCTTCCGGGAGCTACCCTGGCACTTCGTCCGGAATACCCCTTGCGGGATCGTCCGCGAAATCGGCGATTCCCCGGGCAAGTCCTTTCTTTCGAGGTGTGTCATGCTGCGATTCCCGGCGGCACCCATTCTGGCAGCGTTTGCCGCGTGCTGCGTGCTTTCCCCGGTTCCAGAGAGTCTCGGAGAGGAAAGAGTGCGCGAGGCCATCGTCGTCGACATCGATGTCAAGGACAAGCCCCTGTTTGCGGTGGTCCAGTACATCCGTGACTTGACCGGCGAAAACATCGTTCTGGGGACGGATCAGGCCGGCCGCCCCCTTGTGGAATCGAGAGACCTGCGGGTCACCGTCCACATCGAGCGCCGTCCCTGGAAGGAAGCGTTGCGCAGGGTATGCGAAAGCGCCGGCGTCTTCCTCGACGTGGTGGACGGCGAGGTCTGGCGCGTCCACGTGCCTCCCCTGGTGACCCTCGATCTCACAGACTCTTCGCCCGGCATCATGATCGAAACCATTGCGCGATGTGCCGGGAAGAACATCCTGATCGACCGGGACGTCTGGTCTCTTCCCCCCCTGAGCATGACCGTGAAGCGGCGACCGTGGAACGAGGTCTTGCGATCCATGCCCGAGCTGTCGCCCGTGAGGTTGTTTTCCGACCGTCAACAGGAGGTCCTTTATGCCGCTTCTGCATGGAAAGACGTGAAAGGGGATTTCTGGCGTCCCTGGCCCCCTGCAAAAAAGCCGGGGCCATCGAAGGAAGGACCGCGCATCGACATCGACGTGAAGGAAAAGCCGCTCTACCGGGTCGTCGAATACATCGCCGGCGTTTCGGACCACGCCGTGATGTTCCGTCCCCGCGAGGACGGCACGCCCGACGAGCGTCTGCGCGAAGCGCCGGTCACACTCAAACTGGAGCAAGTCCACTGGGCGACCGCGATCCGATTCGCGGTCCGGTCAGCGGAAGGGCGGGTCGCGTGGAGGGAGGACGGTTCCTGCCAGGTGTACAGGCCGACGGCATTTCATTTCGCGGTCTCGGAGGCGGACCTGAGGGACGTTCTTCTGGGCATCGCGAAGACGGCGGGATTCGATCTGAAACTGGGAAGCGACGTGGCGTCGCACGTCGGTATCGAGGCGCGTTTGAGCGGTATCGGCCCGGAGAAGGCCCTGCGGGCCGTTGCCGCGGCGAATGGATGGTCGGCGGTTCGGGAAGGTCCGGGAAGGTACAAGATCGCCGGCGCGTTGCAGGATTCTCCGGCCGAGAACCGATCCCGCCTGGAAGACGTGATTCGATCCTGGGAGGAAGATCTCGAGAGCCTTCAACGGCGTCTTCGGGAAGAAAAGGACGCACGGCAATCCTTTCGACTTTGGCGCGCACTGTACGGCAAGGTCACGCGTGAGCACAAAGCAGAGGGTTCCTTCAAGAGCCGGAGAGAGAAACTGCTCGCCGTCCTGGAAGAACTCCGGCCCGAAGTGGAGGAGGCGTTCGAGGATCTGGTTTTGGCTCGCCTCCGGCTTCTCGAGAAGCGCCTCATCGCGCTGGAGTCATCAGGAGAAGCTCACAAAGCTCTTCATTCGTTCCTCGCCGAGATGGAGCGGATGGGGTGGTGTCGCGACCTGGCTCCTCGGCCCTGCGTTCTTCGAGGACTCCTGCCGGTGCTGGACCGCGTTGCGGCTCTTCTTCGTGATCTGGTGGAGAAGGAGAAGACCTACGATGTGGCCGTCTCCATGATCGACCGGATCTCCTTTTCTTTGTCCAGTCTTCGCGAAGCGCCGGGAAACGAGGCGATCGGCACGTTCTTCGAGGAGATGAACGTCGCAAGGGAAAAGGCCAATAGGATCCTCGCGTTTCACGAACTGGGCATCCGGGTGGATGGGGTCTTCCGGTCGCCCGACGGGGGAACGGTGATCCTGAACGGGCATCTTTTCCGGGAAGGAGAGACCTTCCAGCTCGAAGACCTCGGCCTGTCGGGCCCGTTTCCCCAGGAGGAGCTTCGCGTGGCAAAGATGACGCGCACGGATCGTGTTCGGATCGAATACCGGGGCATTCTGGTGGAATGCGGTTTGGGTATGAGACACCGGTGATCCGCGGCGTCGAGGAAACGGATTGAGTCTTGAAAGGACCCGCCATGCCGGCTTTTCCCTGTCCGAAATGCGGAACGGAACGAGGCGGGCCTCAGGAATCCTGCCCGCATTGCTCCTGGCGCCCGGGGAGAAAAGGGGCGGTGAAACCCAAACGGCGGAATCCCGGACCGCCGGACGAGGACGGCGGATCGGTGCATGTCCGCATCGTCAAGAAAAGGAAGAAGTCGGTCGATAGGACGAAGGGCGGGTCCGGCTGGATTGTCCTCGGATGGGTCGGGATCGCCCTGCTGGGCATCGGTTTTCTTCTTCCCGGTCTCGACGGCGGTCTGAACTGGCTTCTCGACGACATTCATACGGGACGGATGTCCTCGGAAGGGCCGGATCACAACCTGCTTCTCTTCATCGTGTTCCTCGCCGCCATGATCGTCAGCGTCGTGCTTCTCGTTCTCAAAAAGCCCTTGCCGCTCTACTTCCCCTCCCTATCGATCCTGTTTGGATTGGTGTTCGGGTTGATCATGGGTCATCATCAATCCTCAAAGATCAAGAAAGAGATCGCTCAGCGGCGGGAGATCATGAACGCCCTCGAGAAAGCAAGGGGGTATGACTACCACGCTCCCGTGTATGAGGAAGAAGCGAAGAAAGAGGGACGAAAGACCGCTTCACCGACAAAGACCTCTTCCAGGTTTACGTTCCCGATTGGCCTGGTCGCCTTCTGTCTCGGCGCCCTGGCGTTGCTGGCGTCGCCCATCGTGGCCCAGGTGGCGATGAAGAAGGAACTCACGTGACCGGTTCTCGGGGTTGAAAGGAACGGGCCTGCATGAAACAAGACTGCGTTTCCGAAGGAGCCCGCCGGTTGGAGAGCTCGCCATGGAAGAAAGAAAGGATCCGCGCGTCGCACCCATCGCCCGGAAAAAGAAGGAAATCCAGGCCCTCGTCGCCGTTCTTGCCGACCCCTCCGCCTCCGATCGGGAAGAAGCCCGGGAGAAGCTGGCCAGGATGGGCCCCATCGCAGTGCAACCCCTCATGACGCTCCTCGAAAGCGGGAACCCGGAAAGCGTCCGCGCCGATGCGGCGACGAGCTTGGGTGAGATCGGGGACGCCGGGGGCGCCGGACCTCTCCGGGCCGCGCTCGAGGACGCGTCCGAGGCGGTGCGTTTCCAGGCGGCTCTCGCCCTGGCGAGAATCGGCGACGAACCGGGACTTGGAATTCTGCGAGAGGCCTGGAAGGCGGGCGGGGATGCCGGCGAGCGCAACGGTCCCGCGCTGGCCGCCGCGATGCAAGGCGACGAGGAAGCCGTCGCCTTCCTTGTCGAGGCGTTCCGGCAAGGCGAGGCGACGTCTCGTCTGCGTGCCGGATCCGCGCTCCTCGAACTCGACACCCCGAAGACGATCAGGCCACTCCTGGCGGCCCTGAGCGACACTGATCCCGACATCCAAAGTCTTGCCGCCGCGGCCACTCATGCCTCGAGCGCCCTGGAAGCCATCGAGGACGTCGATGAGGCGCTCTTCGACGCAGTGGACGACGAGGAAGGTGACGGTGAGAAGGAGGCGATGGATGGGGAGAGCCGTCACAAGCAGCACTACGGCTTCGCCCACATGATGCTGCCCCAGCTCGTGCTTTCCGACCCGGCGCAGGCGCGGGACATGCTCCTGCACGAAGGCGGGGAGGCGTTCCTGCGCGTGCTCTGGGACAAGGTCGCGGAAATCGAGGAACTCGGGGAGGGAGCGCCCGCCCGGGGACTCGGGCTGTCCCGTGCAAGGTTCGCGGACGGATCCCGCGTCGCCCTGGTGACCCTCCCCAAACCCCGTGCGAGCGCCGAGGCCCAATTCACGGCCGCGGTCTTTGCGAACCCGGGGGATGAAGAGCCCACGGCCCGGTACTTCACGCTCGAGCTGGGCGTCAACCTCTTCGGGGAGTCGGGGACCACCGTCCTTTGCGAATGGACCTCCGACGACGAGGGAAACTTCAGCCACGTCAACTTCGGCTCGGGGCCGCACGCGGACGCCGAATCCTTTCTCGAAGCCGTGGCGGAGAGGATGGGCACGGAGATGGCGGAATTCCCCCCGCCGGCGATCGAGGTTACGGAACGTTCCCTCGAACCGCTTCGCGATCCGGATTCCGTGGTCACGGCCCCTCGTAGCTGGACCATCACCGTTCTCGCGGGGCTCGGCGCCGGCTGTTGCGCTCTCGCCGGAGCCCTCCTGCTCGACTCACCCCTCTTCGGAGGCGCGATGGAGAATGAACGGATGGCCGCCCTTTGGACTCGCGTCGCCACGGGCGTCGGCGTCGCCCTGCCCCTGGCCTCGGTCCTGCTTCCCTGGATGTGGGGCTTCACGCCCGGGGCCCGCATGGGTTCCGTCTGGTTCCTCTTTCTCGGCATCGCGGCACTGGCGGGCGCCGCGACGCCGGAGAAGGCGCTGATCTGGGTCTCCGCGGCCGGGCTCGTCTTCGGTCTCGCCGTGGTCTACCGCGAGAGGGCGCTGGTTCTCCAAATCGGCCCCGAAGGGCTCTCGCGCATACTCCCCGGGTCCTGGAGGCGGGAAACGACGATCTCCTGGGAGGAGATGGACCGGATCCGTGTCGAACTCGTCACCATGTCCATCGAGCACGTGGTCAGCGTCGAGGCCGAGTTCCAGGGCCGGATCACGACGACCGGCGGAGGCAAGAGGATCGCTTTCAATAGCCTCTGCCTGCAGGATGCGGAATTCTTCTTCGATCGTCTTCTCGAGCGGGCAGGACCTCACATCGTTCGAAATACGGTCCGGCGCATCGAGCAGGCCGGCCGCGTGACGCTCGGCCCTCTCGTCCTGGAACAGGACGGAATCTGGTGGGGACGCCCGGAGAACAAGATCCCCTACGACGAGGTCGAGGTCGCCGCCGTCGAAGAGGGGCAGCTCGTTCTCGGAAGGCGGCGGTCCGCCGCGCGCTTCAGCGGAGGAACCCCCAATGCGTTCTGGATCGGGGGGATCATCGAGGAGATGGCCCGAAGGGGAAGCGTGGCTTCCGAAGAGGTTTCCGAACAAGACCGTGCGCTCGCCCGGGCCATGGAAGCCGAGAACGACGGCCGCCTCGGCGAGTCTGCGGGCCTCTTCGAGGACATCCTGCGAAAGGACGCCGGTCACGAACAAGCACGCGAGGGCTTCGAGAGGGTGAAGCGAAAGAAGCGCAGGCGGTCGCTTGCCGGGGCGGGCGTCTTCGGGGTCTGCCTGATGTTCCTCCTCGTTTGCTCGGGCGTGATCCCCGTGGGCGACCTGTTTCCGGAGTCCGGATCGGGGGCGGCGCCCCGCCGGACTCCGGCCGGGGGCGGAAGGGGGGAGACTCGACAAGGTCGCAACGCCCGGAGTCAGGCGCTCCAGAAGACAGGTCCCGGCACTTATCTCTGGAAAGCTTCTCCGGATGACCCATCCTCCACGACGATCCTCGTGGACAACGGCACGGGGAAGACGATCTCCCTTCGACTTGCAGAGGACGTTTCCTTCGACGTCGGGCCCGGCCGCCATGCCCTGCTCGACACGGCTTCCGGGCGGTTCCGTTTCACCCTCCGCATCCCGGGCGCGACGCCTGAGGACCGCGTCTTCGACCACCTGCTCGAGGCCGGGCGATTCTATGTGCTCGATCCGATGGCTCTCCATGAATACACCATCGCGTTCACCACTTTCAAGACGGGCGAACCGTCACTCTTCGACCTGATGAATCAGGAAGAACTTCCCGCGAACCACGACTTCGATGGAAGGGTGTTCTTCGACGCGGGCAGCCGTCCCGATTTCATCTTCGAGCCGTTTCCGGAGACCCTTCCCGAGTCCACGCGCGGGAAGGCGTATCGTTGCGAGTTCCGAAGCCGGCTGGGCCGCCGCGAGGATCCCCGGTACGACCCTCCCGCCGTCCACTACCGCAGGGGAGGCGGAGGGGAGGTGGCTCGCCTGCTGCAATTCTCCGATTTCGAGTTTTCATGCTTCTTCCCGGGATCGGCGCTCACCGGTCAGATGCGAAACACCTTCGTCGGTAATCCCTACCAGGCGCCCGTGGAGATCCGTGTGAACGGCTTCTCGATTTCCTCTCTCCCCGCCGGGGCGACCCTCATCTTCGCTTGCCAGCCGGCGGTCCTGGACTTCACGGTGTTCTCCGAAGAGGGAAAAGATCTCGCCCATTTCGAAGTCCAGGCAGAGGCGGAGGATGACGCGTACATAACGCCGGGATTGCGGTCTTTCGACACCGAGCCGGTGCCGCCCGCTGAGGCTTTCGATGCATGGATCGCGCGGTTTCTCGCGCGCGACCCGGATCGGCGCTGGGAAGCGGTGGATCATCTCGTCGAAGCGGGAGAGAAAGCGGTGGACGCGCTACTTGCCGCAAGCGAGAACGACCATGCCTACATCCGGGGATGGTCGCTCGTCTCGCTGGGGATCATCGGGGCGGAAAAAGCGTTCGAGTCTTTGCTCGAGGGCCTGCAGGACCCCCATGATCTGGTCCGCCAGGGAGCGGTAAGGGGGCTTGGAGAACTCGGCGATCGCCGGGCGATCTCTCCGCTGAAACGCCTCGTGGAAGAATCTGACTCCGGGTTTTTGCGCCTTCTCGCCGCTGCGATGCTCTTTCAGTTTTTCGGGGAGGAGGCCGGGAGGCCGGCTCTCGTACAGGCGCTGAAAGAAGGGGATCGGGAGGAAGCCGAATTCGCCCTCGATGCTCTCGCTTCGGTCGCCGACGAGCCCTCCATCGAGTTGCTGATCGACGTTCTCGATCCAGGCGACCTCCTTCAGGACCGGAGATTCCTCGGCGATCTCGCTTATCGCGCCCTGGTGAGCATCGGGGCTCCCGCCGTGGAGCCGCTGATGCGGCGCTTCCGCTCCACCAACATCGACCGGAGAAAGATCGTGGATCTGCTCGCCGAGATCGGCGATGCAAGGGCCGCAAGCGTGTACATCGAGGCGCTCTGGGATCCGGATTGCCGCACCCAGGCTCTCAGCGCCATGGGGATGCATCCATGCCCCGAAGCGGTTCCCGTTCTCATCAAACTGTTGAATCCGGAGTTCTACACCTCGAAGAAGCTCGCGTTCATGTTAGAGCCGCGCATCATCAAGGCCTTGAAGAAGGCCACGGGCGAGGATTTCGGGAACGATTGCGAGGCGTGGAAGGCATGGCATGCAAAGAAAGAGGAAAACGAAGAAAAGGAGGAAGAGTAGGAGGTCAGGATGCCCCGATTCCCTTGTCCAACCTGCGGCACGGCACGCGATTCGGCGGACAGCCCTTGCGAAGCCTGCGGGTGGAAACCCAAGACCTTGAGAGAGGCGGAAAGGCCCCTGCCGTTCCGCTGTCCGGAGTGCGGCGCCTCCTACGAGACCGACCCCTCCAACCTCGGCAAGCCCTATGCCTGCGACTGCGGGGCCCGCTTCGAGATCGAGGAGGATCCGGAAGCCGTTGTTGAAAGAGAGATGGAAAGGTTCGCCGAGAAAGCCCGCAAGAAGACCGGGTCCATGTCCTTCGGGCCGATGGGATACATGAAAATCCCCGGTCCCAACGAAGACAAAGCAAGCCAGTATCAGAAATTCGCATGGACTTCCTTGTCGGGATGCCTGTTGATCGCCACGTATCTGACGTGGCAATCCTACAAACATCCGATTTCGCATGGCACTCTTGTTTTCGCCGGCATCATCATCGGTGCGGGACTCCTCAATGCTCTCTTCTGGATCATCATGGCAAGGTGGCAGTAGAATCGGCTTTCTGGTGCTTCCGTTTTCGACGCGAATACCCCCTCGCTGTACAACGCCATGACGCTCGAAGACATGATCCAGGCCCTGCCCCGAAAGGGCGGACGCCCCGAGGCCGGACGCGTGATCCTGATCGAGGAGATCGGGCGCGGCAACATGGGCGCCGTCTATTCCGGCTGGCACGAGGGGCTCGACATCCCCGTGGCCGTCAAGTTCCTGCTCGAATCCGGCGCCGTGGGCGACGACCTGCTCGAGCGCTTTCGTCGCGAGGCGCAGCTGTGCGCCCGCCTGGACGAGCCCAGTCTCCTGCGCGTGCTCGATTTCGACACGGCCGGCGAGGTCCCCTTCTTCGTCATGGAGTGGATCCCGGGAAAGGGTCTCGACGCCGTGATCGAGTCGGCCGGGCCCCTGGCCGAGGCGGAAGCGACGACGGTCCTCCGCGACGTGGGCCAGGCGCTTCTGGGCCTGCACCGCGCCGGGATCGTCCACCGCGACATCAAGCCCGCCAACATCCTCCTGAGACACGCGGACGGCAGGATCAAGCTCGCGGATCTCGGCCTGGCGCGCCAGGCCGGCCCGCAAGAAGCGAAGCTGACCGCGCCCGAGACCGTGCTGGGAACGCCGGCCTACATGAGCCCCGAGCAGATCGAGAACCCCGCGGGCGTGGGGCCCGCCTCCGACCTCTTCTCCCTGGGCCTGACCGCGTTCACCCTTCTCACGGGCCGCCTGCCCTTTTCCGGGGGAAGCGTCTGGGAGATCATGAACAAGATCATGACGCACCCTCTCGACGACCCGGGACCCGTCTCCCAGGCCTTGAAGGACGTCCTCGACGGCCTCGCCGAAAAGGACCCCGCCGCGAGAATCAACCGCGCCGAAGCCCTGCTCGAGCGCCTGCCCACCGTCTCCGTCCCCTTCCGCCCCGAGGTCCTCCGGTCCGCCCTTCCCGGCCGGACCGTCTCGCGCCCGAAGGGCGCGGAAGAGGGGACGGCCGGGACGTTGCCCGCCCTTCCGTCCGACGCGGTCGAGACGATCGCCCGGCACGACGGCGCATCGGAAACCTGGGGGATCGCGCCGGACGCTTCCCCCTCGCTCCTGTTCTGCCAGTGCCTGCAGAACGACTTCCTCGCGCCCATCGGGCGCGGGGACGCGCTTCCGAACAAGCTGCACGTGGGCTGGGTGGAGTCGACACGCGTGGTGGGGCCGGACCCAGGGACGGGACCGCTGGTGAAGGCCGTTTCCGCCGCCGCCGCCTGCGAGAACGTCCGCATCGTGCACATCCGGGACTGGCACGACCGCGACGACCCCCTCCAGCGTCCGGAGCTGGACTTCTTCGGCGACCACTGCCTGATCGGGACGCCGGGCGCGCGATTCCTCGACGCGATCGAGCACTTCAGCCGGGACCGGAGCCGCGCCGCGGTGCTGGACTCGGTGACGATCAACGACTTCGAGGAGACGCCGATGGCGGACGTTTTGGAGGCGCTGGCGGGGGAGGCGGAGCGGGAGACGATGCCGGTGGGGGTGATCGGGGTGTGGACGGACGTGAAGGTGCGCTACCTGCTCTACGATCTGAAGACGCGCGCGGGGTTCCACAACCTGGCGACCTGCTCGCGCCTGGTCGCCTCGCCGGACCGCGTGGCCCACCGCGAGACGTTGAAACACCTTGAGCAGGTCCTGGAGGTGAAGGTCTTCCACGAGGTGGAGGCGTTCCTGGCGTTCCTGGGGGTTTCCGCGGGGCCGCCGGATGGCGGGCAAGCCCCCGCCTCTTGATGTCGTTTTGGAGACTGAACGATGCCGGTTCATCATCTGGGGTACGGGGTGGGGGTGTGCAAGAAGTGCGAAAAGCCCCGGTACTTCGAGATGACGTCCATGTCCAAGTGGATCCTCATCGACGAGCACACAGAATCCTCGCTCCTCGACGACTACATGCACTACATCCAGCGTTTCAAGACGAGCCGCCAGTCCAAGCCCGTGGGCAGGTGCACCGAATGCAGGCACCGGGAGGAGGATCTGGAGGGGATCGTGTTTCCGTTGGAGCATCCGGAGATCGAAGGCGTCGTGATGCGGCGCTACAGGGAGACCTATCCGGAGTATTTCGCGGAACGCGACGAGAAGGTCCGGGCGATGGAGGCCGAGGTTGCGGAGATGAAGAAGACCGCGGATGCCGCTTCTTCGAGAAGGACGAATCTGCTTCTGGGGGCCGGCGGCTTGACCTTCGTGGCCTTGCTGGCCTCGTCCTACCTGCCGACGCTGCTGGGTGTCGAAACCGCGCTGATCATCGGAGGGGCCCTGTTCCTCGCCACCGTCGTCGCGTACGTCGTGCTCCGGGCGCGGACGCCGAAGCCGGAGCCCCTCCGCATGAAGATCGAGGACAGGAAGCGAACGATCGAGGCGGAGAAGGAATTCGAGGTCACGGAATACCCGCCTGAGGAAGTCCATGAAATCCTGCGGAGCATTCTTGAACCCGCTCGAACTTCCAAGGAGGGCGCCGCCCAAGAAGAGCCCGCGGAATGAGCAAGAAGGATGAGTGATAGGCGTAGACGGAGAGTTCGTCGCGGAAATCCGGCCGGCATTCGCCCCTGGAATCGACGACGAACTTCCCGGCCTCGCGGCGGAGGGTCATCTCGTCTACTCGAGCCGCTTCCGCCCCTCGTGCCAGGCGCGGAGGACGGGGTTCCAAGGGTTGGTTGCGTGGCTTTCGTACAGGTTGTCGAAAAGTTGCCGACCTGTCAGCTCATCCCATGCGGCGTGATCGAACCGAAACGCATAGTCTTGAAAGGAGCCGATCTCGAGAAAGGTAGCCATGTCATCTCCCGCCACGTCGAACAGATGAGCGGAACAGCCGCTTCTCGATGCCAGGAGTTTCCCGCCGGGGCTGAAGGCGACGCTTGTAACAAGGAACTCGTGCCCTTCGAGTGTCGTCCTGCACTTCCCTGTCGAGACATCCCAAAGACGAATCGTGTCATCGTAGCTTCGGGACGACAGGACCTTCCCATCGGGGCTGAAGGCGACGTGAGTAACATCTTGATAATGATGTACCAAGCATGGACTGCTCCATACCTTGTGGATTTCCTTTTCCGCGAGTTCACTCGCCTCCTCGTAATACTCCGTCCCCGGTCTCAGCTTCTGGACGAACGCCTCGCGCAAAGGATCCCCCGGCGGTCTCCCGAAACCCTCGAACGCGACGGCCCTCGCCGCGAACATCCGCGCCTCGAAATGACGACCCTCCTCCTTCAATTGCTTCGCGCGCATCAGGCACCCCAGCCCCGCCTGGTGCCGCGCCTCCTCCGCCTGGCGCTCCGTCTCCAGACGCTGCTGTCTCTCCGCCTCCCGCGCCCGCACTGCTGCACGCCACTGCACCGCCGCCAGCGCCGCAAGCCCCCCCATCAACAGCATCAGCGCCACCGCCCCCGCCGCGATGCGCCGCGTGCGCTTCTGGCGTCGGACCAGATCCCGCTGCTTCAAGCGGTCGAAACCGACCCGGCAGACTCCCGCAACCAGTTTCAGAAGTCCGTCCGTCCTGCCGTCCTTCCCCGGCCGAACGTCCGCGGCCAAAGGCTCTGCCGGGCGGTCCGTGAGCTGCCCCTCCCCGTCCAGCTCGAAGTGGAGCCCCTCCGGAAAGCACTCCTCCGCCTCGCGACCGGGATAATTCGAGGCGTTCGGCCCGCCCCCGGCGATCAGGCAGAAGACCCTGTTGGATCGCCCCATTCGCTTGAAGGCCAAAATCTCCTCGTTCACCCACTTCGACTGCGCAGCCTTCGGGGAGGCGATGACGATGAGGTTGCGCGGCGCCTCCAGCGCCTCGTTGATGCGCTCCCCAAGATCCGAGGCGGCCGGCAGATCCTCCCGGTCGCGGAAGACCGGATGGAGGCGCTTGGGCAGGGGCTCGCCGTCGGATGACCCCTCGACACTGCCGGGTGCTTCGTCCGTCAGCTGCGTCGGCAACCGGTAGGACTCCAGCGAGCGGTGGAGCCACGTCGCCCACTTCTCGTCGGCGTGGCTGTAGCTGAGGAACGCACAGTACGTCCACCCCTTCGCAGGATAGGCGTTTTCCTCACGCGTCATGCGGACACCTCGGACGACTCCGGTGCAATCCTTGACCTTGCCATGTCGCTTTCTTTGAAGCGTTCTTGCGATTGCCGTTTGTGGGAGGCGTGTGTCCCGGGCCACGCGGACGCCGGGTCCGCGAGAACGCCTGCCTGTCGCCGTCTCGACGGCAGACAAGGCAATTCGCCTGTGCTGAGTTCCTTGCTTGTTCCCGCAGATTGCAACCTGTCCGTGCCGTGGATTGCCACAACTGTTACTGGCAATACGCGGCCAACACAGGTTGCAGGTTACGGCTTACAGACAAAGCGAAACAATGTGGATGTTTGCCGAACCTCCGGCTTCGCCGGAGGATTCTCCTCCCACAACCTTTTCCCTTCCTCCTGCAGCGGAATTCTGACGGCGGCCCTTCGACCCGCTCAGGACGGTGGTGAGCCTAGTCGAACCGCTGAAATCTCCAATCCACCTATCCCTCAGGCACATCCTCATTCCTCTTCCTTCCCGCCCGGCTTCTCCGTCTCCTTCCCCTCTTCCATCCTCTTCTCGTGTTCGGCGAAGAGGGACTTCATCTCCTCGTTTTCGCCCGACGCGACGAGTCCAGCCGGCGTGACCCCCTCGTTGCTTTCTGCATCGGGCCCAGCGTCATTTTCGAGGAGCAGCCTCACCGTCCCGACATGCCCGCGGGCGACAGCGAGATGCAGCGGCGTTTTCCCTTCATTGTCCTTCGCGTCCACGTCCACACCCGTCTCGAGAAGCAGGCGGACGACTTCGTCGTAGCCCATGTGGGCGCAAAGGTGGAGAGGTGTCAGCCCGTCCGCGTCCCGGACGCGGACCTCCGCTCCTGATTCGACCAGCATCTCGAGGATCCCGGTGCTGCCGTTGTACGCCGCGAAGTGGACGGGCCTTCTCTGGAGGTCGTCTTCCGCGTTCGGATCGGATTCAAGAGCCAGAAGACGTTCGACGAGAGAGACGACGTTTTCCCGAACGGAAAGCGCGAGGAGGGTCATCCCTTCGACGTTGCGGCCTTTCACCCAGGCGGGGTGTTTCTCGGCCAGCCCGAGGGCCTTTTCGATCTTTTCCGCCTCGACAAGAAGAAAGGCGTCTCGAGATCGAAGGAAAGCGGCCGTGTCGAGGAACCCCAGGCTTTCGGCGAGATCGGCGGCTGTCCGGCCCTTCCAGTCGGGAATCGAAGGCAACGCGCCGGAGGCAACCAGCAACTCCGCCATGCCCGTCAGTTTCCCCATGGCGGCCACATGGAGCGCCGTCTCCTCGTTCGCCTCGCACGCGCGGTTGGGCTCCGCGCCGGCGTCCAGGAGCCGTCTGGCAGTCTCGACATTTCCACGGAGCGCGGCGATGTACAGCGCCGTTCTCTTGGAAAGATTCATCCGGTTCACGTCCGCCCCGGCTTCGATCAGCGTTTCTGCGACCTCGGAACGTTGTTCGCTGACGGCGGTGATCAGCGGCGTGTTGCCCGTGTTCTTGTCAGGCAGGTCGGGGTCGGCGCCCTTGTCCAGAAGGAAGGCGACGATCGCCGCGAAGCCGTTGTAGGCCGCGTAATGGAGGGCGGGCCAGCCGTCGACGTCGGTGAGGTTCACGTCCGCCTCGTGCTCGACCAGCGAGGCGACGATCGCGGGGTGGTTCTCCCGGGCGGCGAGATGCAGGGGCGTGACCTTCCGATTCGCCGGGGCGTCCGGGTCGGCGTCCTTCGACAGGAGCCAGGAAGCGGCTTCGGCGTGCCCGTCGAAGGCCGCGAGGTGGAGGGCCGTGCAGCCTTCGCCGTTTCTGGAGGAGAGATCGGCCCCGGCCTCGAGAAGGATCTCCATCACCTCCACGTGCCCGTTGGTCGCCGCGCACAGCAGGGCATCGTCGCCGTACGCGTCCCTGTTCGCCAGGTCCAGCCCTTGAGCGAGCAGGAAGCGTACGGACTCGGCCTGACCGTTGAAGGAGGCGTAGTTCAGGGCATGCGCGTGCTTGTTGTCCTTCGCATCGAGGTCGGCCCCCCCATTCTCGAGGATCTCGAGCACCGCGACATGGCCGTTGAAGGCTGCGAAGTGCGCGGGTCTCCTCTCGAGGTCGTCTTTCGCGTCCGGATCGGCTCCGAGGCCGAGCAGCTTCTCCGCGAGCGCTCCGAGGCCTTCCCGGGAAGCGATCGACAAGAGCGTCATGCCATTCTGCCCGCGCTGTCGAATCCAGGCGGGATGTTTTTGCACGAGGATAAGCGCTCGATCGATCTCTCCCTCGAGAACGAGAGCGAAGGCGTCGTGCGACCGCAGGAGACCGGCCAGGTCGCTGTATCCCCGGTTTTCCGCATGATCGACGGCGGTCTGCCCGTTCATGTCGGGAATCGAGGGGAATCCCCCGAGCTCGAGAAGACGTTTCGCCACCTCCGCCCGGCCCCGTTGCGCAGCCAGGTGCAGCGGCGTGACGCCCCCCTTGCCGTCCCGGATGTTCGGGTCCGCGCCGTGCCGGACGAGCAGCGAGGCGAGCTCCGCGTGCCCGTGGTCCACGGCGTAGTGGAGCGCGCCCGCCCGATGCTTCTCCTCGAGCAGGTTCGGGTCGGCCCCCGCCTCCAGGAGCGCTTCCGCCGCCTCGACGTGGCCGTACCAGGCCGTGAAGATCAGCGGCGTCCAGCCCCGCCCGTCCCGCGCGTCGGATCGCGCGCCCGCCTCCAGCAGGGCCGACACGATGCCGCCGAGGTTCCGTTCAGAAGCCTCGTGCAACGGCGTCCGTCCCTTTTCCTCCGCCGCGTCCGGATCGGCGCCCTTGGTGAGGAGGTAGGCGACGGCCTTCGAGTGGGGTTTTCGTACAGCCAGGTGCAAAAGCGAGGCGCTGTGTTCGTCCCGCCGGTTCACGTCGAATCCTTTCTCGATCAGGAGGTCGGCGACGTCGTGCAATCCCTCGAACACGGCTACGGCGAGGGGAGAGGCCGCCAGGGGACCCTCTGGATCGGGGACGGCGCCCGAGGCGACCAACCGCTTCAGTGCCGCGAGGTTCTTCTTCTTCAAGGCGGCGGCGAGAGGAGACACGCCGTTTCCGTCGCAAAGGGAAGGGTCGGCTCCCTTGTCGAGAAGTATCTCCAGGACATCCTGGCGCCCCTCCTCCACCGCGATATGCAGGGCGGTCCTCCCCTTCTTGTCCGTCGCATCGACGACCGCACCGTTCGCGATCAACGCGCGGAGCGTTTTGCCGCTTCCCGCCCGCGCCGCCCCGTGCAAGGGCGTTTTTCCCTCCTCGTCACCGACATTGGGATCCGCGCCGCGTTTCACAAGAAACGCCGCTGTCGCGTCCGCGCCGGCCATTGCGGCCTCGTGGAGAGGCGTACGCCCCCTTTCGTCCCCCGCGTCCAGGGGAGCCCCCGCCTCGATCAGCCGGCGTGCGAGATCCCGATCGCCGTTCCCACAAGCGACGTGCAGCGGCGTCCGACCGCCCGCCCGTCCGTATTCTTTGTCCGTTCCGCTTCGGGCGTCCGCGTGGGCGCCCCGCTTCAGCAGAAAAGCCGTCATCTCGACGCTACCGGCCCCGACGGCGGCATGCAGTGCCGTCCGCCCCCTGCGGTCGGTGCTGTTCGGGTCGGCTCCCTTCTCGACGAGCAGCCTGGCCATGGGCTCGTTGCCCTCCCGGATCGCGAGGAGAAGCGGGGTGATCCCCAAAAAGGAATCCCGGGCTTCCAGGTCCGCGCCCTTCTCGAGAAGACGGACCGCCGTCGAGGCCCTGTTCCGCTCCACGGCGTGGAACAGCGGTGGGCGGTCGTCGTATCCTGGGAGGTTCACATCGGCTCCCTGGTCGATCAGCAGCGAGGCGACGTCCTCGAACCCGTTCTTGATCGCCAGGATCAGGGGCGTCGTCCTGTTGTCTTCGACAACGGTCCCCCCGAACCCGCTCTCGCGGAGCTTCCGTTCCCCGGCCACGGCGTCGGGACTCAAGCCCCTGTCCAGAAGAGAACGCACCAGATCCCGGTCTCCCATGCGTACCGCGAAGTGGAGAAGCGTTTCGTTCCCGATCCTGGTGCCCACGTCCGCCCCGGCCTCGAGAAGCAGACCGACGATCCCGTTTCGGTGCGCCACGACCGCTTCGTGGATCGGCGTCCGCCCCTCGTCGTCCTCCGCCGAGACGTCGGCGCCGTTCTCGAGAAGCATGCGCACGTGTCCGGAACGGCCCGAGTGAGACAGCATGTGCAGCGGCGTCACGCCGGCGTTGTTCCGCGCGTTGACATCCGGCCCCGCTTCCAGGATCCGGGCCAGGGCCTGGTCGCCCTTCTCCCACTGCTCCGCGAACAGGGTCAGGCAGGCGACGTGAAGAACCGACGCGCCGTCCGGAAGCCTCGCCTCGATGAGTCCCGGCGTCTTTTCCAGCATGCCGCAGGCGCCTTCGAGATCGCCGGAGCGCAGGCGGTGGTAGAAGGCCTCGATGCCGTTGTCCTTCAGGATCCAGGGCGACGCGCGAAGGCGCAGCAGCTTGCCGCCCTCGTCGAACACCAGCGCGCGATCCTCCGGCGACGCGCGCAGAAGTCCGCCCGGGCTCCGGAACGTCACGAGCTCCCGCCCCGATTCCAGGTCCCAGATCTTCACCGCGCCGCTTCGCTCCTGGCTGGCCAGCCTCAAGCCGCCGGGCAGGAACAGGAGCTTCGAGACGTCCTCGAGCCTGCCGTACAGCGTTCGAATCAGCCTCCCTTGCACGTCCTGGAGCTGGATCGTCTCGTTCCGCTTCCCGAACGTGGCGATCGTCTTTCCGTCCAGCCCGAACGCCACGGCGTGAACGCCCCCCGAACGGCCCCGGGACAGGTTCAGCTCCCGCCCCGCGCGAAGGTCCCAGACCTTGACGAAACGGCTCCCCTCGTCCCGGTGTCTTCCGGAAAGGACTACCTTCGTCCCGTCCGGGCTGAAACGGGCGCCCATGTGCTCGTCGAACACGGAAAGGGAGTGGGTTGCCCGCCCCGTATCCGTCTCCCAGATCGTCACGGACTTCTTCCCCAGCCCGAGAACGTGCCTCGCCCCGGGGCTGAAGACGAAAGAGGTGACCATGCCGGGATGGCCGGAAAGGGACCGAAGCTCGGCGCCGTCGCTTCCGCGCCGCAACGCCGGAAAGGAGTCGGCCCTGCCCGTCGTTTCCCAGTGGGGAGCGTCCGTGTCGCCTGCGATGCCCGTCGCAAGGAAGATGCCGCCCGGTCCCAGGGAAACCAGAACCGGCCCCTTCCCGACCTCCACGGACCACAGCTGTTGTCCCGTCTCCCCGTCCAGCTTCCGGAGCGTCCCGTCTTCATGGCCCGTGTAGATCAGGTCGCCGGAAGCGGACAGGCAGATCGAGACGACGGGGTGTCCGGAAATCGCAGGCGTCGGGATCTCGCATCCTTTGGTCGTGTTCCAGATCGTGGCGAACCCTTCGTAGTCCAGCGAGGCGGCGCGCCCGCCATCGGCGGACAACACGAAGAAAGCGGTCCCGTCGGGATGCCGCTTGAAGGTGAAAGGGGCCGGGGGACGTCTCGCGTTCCAGATGCGGATGTTGGAGTCCCACCCCCCCGAGACGAGCCGGGCGCCGTCCGGGCTCATGGCGGCCGACGTGATCCAGTGCGTGTGGCCGATGAGCGTTCGCAGGAGGACTCCGGACTCCGCGTCCCAGACGAGGATCCGGCCGTCGTGGCTTCCCGTGAAGAGCGTATCGCCCTTCGGGCTCCAGGCCAACGCAGTGACTGCTTCCGTATGGGTCGCCAGCGCAACCCGGTTCTTTCCCGTCTTCGCGTCCCAGATCTTCGCCACGCCCTCGGCGCCGGCCGTGGCGAGCCGGCTTCCGTCCGGACTGAAGGCCACGGCGTGGAGGTCGTGTTCGTGCGCCTGCCGTGAGAGAAGCGACTCACCTGTCTTCGGGTCCAGGATGTCGAAGTTTCGGAACGAGCCGAGGACGATTCGCCTGCCGTCCGGGCTGACGTCGATGGGTGTGCGCGGGTCCTGCCCGGCATGAAACTCCCGGATCAGGCTTCCCCCGTCCGGGTCCCAGACCTTGACCTTCCCGTCCGGGCCCTGGGAGAAAAGCGCCTCCCCTCCCGGGTCGAACGCCAAGGTCATGTGTACGAGAGACTGGTTCAGCAAGGTCTCCCTCTGCATCTCGTTTTCCGGAAGCTCGTGCCCCTTCCAGGACGCGATTTTCTCCCCCGTCCGCGGGTTCCAGATGCGGATCGCGAGGTCGATCCCGCCGGAAGCCACCCGGTCACCGCGAGGGCTGAACACGACCGCATCCACGAAGCCCTCGTGTCCCTTCAAGGTTCGCAGCAGTCTCCCCGTCCCGGCGTCCCAGATCTTGACCAGGCCGTTCGTCAGGCCCGAGGCGATCAACGTTCCGTCGGGGCTGTAGTCGACCGTATTGACGCCCGCCCGCAGGCCTCCGATGGCGATCTCGGAGCCGTCGATGAGGCGTTTGAGGTACCCCCATTCCCACTGACGGCAACGCCAGGGACACTCGTCCAGGTCCTTCTTCGCGACGGCGCTTTCCCCGCGATCCAGCGCCGCCTTCGCCTGCGCGATCTTGCTCACGTAGAGCTCCTGCTCCGCGCGGCTCCGGGCCTCGCGCGCCCGGTCGCGCTCCGCCGCGGCCGTCGCCTCGGCCTTCCGCGCCCGCTCCGCCTCGACGAGCGCCCACGCCGACAGCCCCGCAAGCGCCAGCAGAAGCACCACCAGAAAGCCCGCCGCCGTCGCCATGCGCCGGTTCCGCCTCTCCTGCTCCCTCTGTCGCAAATCGTCGAACCGGCACCCGAGAAGGCAGGCGAGAAGGCGCAGGCGGGCCATCCGCTTGAGGTAGCGCTCACCCTCCGGGCGCGAGGGGCGCACGTCCGCCGCAAGCGGCTCCACCTCCTCGATCTCCTCCACCGACGCCCCCGAGGCGTCCACCACGGTCTTGCGGATCTCGCACAGGGCGCGGGGGAAGGATTCGCCCGGCTCCCCTTCGATGAGCAGCGCCAGGATCTTCTCGTGCCGACCGAGGTCCCGGAACCGCTGCACTTCCGCGTTCACCCATTCCGACTTCGGCGTGTTCGGAGAGCAGATCACGATCAGGAAACGCGCGTGCTCGAGCGCCCGGTCGATCTCGCGGCTCAGATCCGCCGAGGCGGGAAGTTCCTCCTCGTCCCGGAAGACGCGCCGGATGCGCGGCGCGATTCCCTTCTCGCGGACGAGCTTCCCGGGCACGCGGTACGTCTCCAGCGCGCCGTGAAGCCACTTCGCCCAGCGCCGGTCGGGTTCGGTGTGTCGGTAGGAGATGAAGGCGTCGTAGAGAACCGTGCCCGGTTCCGCGTTCTTCTCCCCGCCGCCGGACGCGTCCTTGGGGGGATGGTCGCCCATGGTTCCCTCCTCGTCGATCAGGTCTCTCGCCGCAGGACACGGTACAGCGGCGCCCGGTCATATCCCTTGGCCAGATCCTCGACACCCACGTACTCGCACACGAAATCGCTTCCGTTCTCGAGCGTCAGAAGCGCCGCGAACTGCTCCGAGGCGAACGCGCAGCCGGGCATGGTCACGGGCTCGATCCGCGCGGCCCGGGAGACGTGGCTTCCGAAGAACCCCTCACGCCCCAGCACCGGGTCCAGACGGCGGTAGACCGGGCCCGTATGCATGCCGATGCGCACCGTCAGGTCCGCCGGAAGCCCCGCGCGCGCGAAGTCGATGTCCTCGATCCGCTCGATGAGCTGCAACGCGAACTCCGCGCAGGCCCCGACCGTGTCGAAGACGAGGTAGAGACCGTCCCCCCACGTGTTGCGGTAGACGGGCTGCTCGCCGGCGCTCTCGAGAAGCCCGGCGACCTCGTCCAGGAACGTGTAGAAGAACAACGGCGTCTGATCCTCGCGCAGCTTGCTGAAGTTCTTGACGTCCGCGAAAAGCATCGCCTTGACGACCCGGCGCTCCTTGAGGAGGGTGAGCGAGGACCGCCGGGATGCCGGCGCGCCGTTCCCGGCCCCCTTCCCGGCAAGGGGCTTTGCGCCCGCGAAGACACGGGTGCAAAGGTCCACGAGATCCAGGATGCGGCTTTCCCCCCCCATCGCCTCCCACGTCTCCAGAAACGACCGGGTCCCGTGTTGCCCGCCGGGCGCTTCGCGGTCGTAGACCGCCACCGCCACGGGATCCAGGCCGAGGCTCCTCGCCCGAAGCCTCGCCATGCCCTGGGTGAAACGGTTCGCGAAGAGGAACAGGTTGTCGTCCCCCAGGTAGTTTTCCCGGGTCGCGTAGTGCACCGACGTGCAGGAATCGAGCGCGGCTTCCGCGCGCCGGCGCCAGGAAGCCCGGTCCTCCGCCCCGACGTCAAGGCTCGTGAGGAAAAAGTCCTCGCGGTCGAACGGCAGCACGAGGTGCAGCTCGACCTTCCGCTTCAGGGCCTCCTCGGCGAAGAGGACGTCCGATCCGCTCGCCGCCGATCCGTAGGCGATCGCGGCGTCGATCTCGTCAAGCGCGCGGGCGATCTCGCCGCGCACGGCCTCCTCCAGGGCGGCGTCGGGCGGAAAGCGGGGCGCGAGGCCGAGCCTTCCCGTCCGGTCCGGGGCGTCGATCCTGTGACCCGCGAAAATCACGACCCGGCCGAACGCGAAGATATCGAAAAACGTCGGCTCGATGTCGAGAACGCCGGCAAGGAG
Organism: uncultured Planctomycetia bacterium; assembly: GCA_964508045.1. GTDB lineage: Bacteria > Planctomycetota > JAKEIC01 > JAKEIC01 > CAZDSO01 > CAZDSO01. The sequence continues at coordinate 23,294 of CAZDSO010000012.1, forward strand.
TGTCACGTTGCGTTTCATCGAAGCGATGTCCCCGTAGCGTCCGCCCGCCCTCCGCACCGCTTCGCGATACCAGGTCGCGGCTTCCTCTTCCTTCCCCAGCAGAAGGCTCGTTTCCCCCAGCGTGGCGGGAAGCCAGGGATCCCCTTCGCCGTCCCCCCCGCGAGCCCGGGCTCGATCGTCAGCCTCGGCCGCCAGCCGGCGCGACGTCTCCCGGTCCCCGGCAAGCAGGTGCATGGAGGCAGCGTTGACCGCGGGGTACGCGTCCCCGGAGAGACGAGAAGCCGTCTCGTATTTATGCGCGGAGGCCCGGGCGAGTTCCTTCTTCCGCTTAGGGTCTCGACTCCTCTCGTAGCGGTCCTTCAGGAGTCGCCCGGCCAGGCAGAGGGCCTCGACGCGCAGGGCGGGATCCAGGTCGTCCGCTTCGAGAATCTGCGCCAAAAAGGCCGAGGCCTTTCGCTCGCTTCCTCCGCGGGCGAGGGCCAGGGCGCGCAGGTACTGCAGCTCGAATGCGGATTCTTCCCCGTGGATCCTTAGCCCCTCCTGGACGGTCTCGAAGGCGAGGGTGGGGTGCCCGGTCCGGACGAGTTCCCTGCCGAAGGATACGAAGAGGCGGCTGTCCCGAGTCCAGAGATCCCGGGAAGCCTCGCCCCGGGCGTGGTGGAGAAGCCCGACGATCCCGGGACCCGCATCGCGGATCCGCTCAAGGAGGGTCTTGAGTTCGGTCTCGGCCATGAACCGGCTCCCTTCTCTGCCCCCCCCCCTCGTTGCCCCGACAGGTCATGGCGAGGGCGTCGCTTCCCGGCGCGCGACGGTTGCGCGCTTGTACGCGGCCCGGCTTCTTGCGGGTCTATGTCGTCGGAGGATCGATCCGGTACCCCAGCGCGAAAATGGCCTCGAGCGTGCCCATCGCGGTGGCCCGGTCGTGCACCTTCTCGTGTTCCGGCAGGTCCGCGTACGGGACCAGGCAGGGGTGCTCCTTGTTCTCATCGTTCCGGTGCGGGCCGTGTTTCCATCCCTGCTTGATGCGTTCACGGGCCCAGAGCTCGTGTGCGTTCTCCGCGAGGCGTTCGGAGAGGCGGAGGAGCTCCGCGGGAAGTCGAACGCCCGAAGTATCGATGGGTCGCGGCGTGTATGTCATGTCGGGTCTCCACCTGGATTTCGCAAGGGGCCTGGTTCCAAAGCAGACGCTCTGGAATGGCTTCATTATATCCCGGCCGGCACGGGCCGCAAAGCGCGGGCGGAGGGGAAGCCGCCGCCGCCGCAAATCCGGAAGATTTTTGCTACATTGACGGCCCGAAGGAAAGGAGGAGGAGACCATGGACGAAGGCACCCACGAATCCGACGCGCGGGAGGAGATCCGGGCTTTCCAGGAGGAGAAGACGGCGTGGCCGTGGCTCCTGAGGATCGCGAGCCGCATCCGTTTCCTCACGGCCAACAAGATGATCAACCCCGACTACTCGCAGGCCGACCGGGAAAGGATGCGGAACGACCTCGAGGCGTGGCGCGAGAGGCTGGGGATCGGGGACCCGGCCCCCTTCGAGAGCATCCTGGACGAGTACGCCAGAGCGGACCGCCTCTCGTGCAAGTACCAGAACTATTTCCGGCTGGCCAACATCCTCATGTACATGCTGGCGGTCGCGGCGATCGCCGTGGTCGCCGTCCAGACCTTGTTCTTTCACGCGCATCCCTGGATCGTCTGGTTCGAGGTGGCAGCGCTGGTCGGGACGATCCTTCTTCTGAGGCGCGAGAGCCGGAAATCCTGGCACCTCAAGTGGATCAACTATCGATACCTCGCCGAGAGGTTCCGCGGCGCCTTCTACCTGGTGCTGGCGGGCAAGGAGACCTGCCGCCCGGAGAGCGGGGATCCGTCCCGGATACCTCCCTGGCCCGGCATCTACTTCGAGGGGTTCCTGGAGAACCTCGAAGCCGTGCCCGTTCCCGGGGCGGACGGGAAGGTCGAGGAGCTCCGGACGTTCATCCTCGAGCACTGGATTCGGCCCCAGCTGGCGTACCACGAGTCGAACATTGAGAAGAAGGAGCACGAGGATCACCGCCTCCACCGCCTCGGGATCGTGCTCTTCGGGATCACGATCGTCGCGGCGGTCCTGCACGCGACGCACCTCGTGGAGAGGATCGCGCACGAGGCCCACGCGCACGTCTCCTTCTTCGGCCACGCCTCCCACGAGCAACCCTTCACCTTCGGAAACCTGCTGACGGCGGTGGCGCTGGTCTTTCCGGCCATGGGCGCGTCGCTGAACGCAATCCGGATGCAGTTCGACTACGGCCGGGTGGTCCAGGACTCGGCAACGGCCCTGCAGACGCTCGGGCCCCTGTCCGCGAAGCTCGAGAAGGCGGACACGCTCGAGGAGATCCGAAACCGCTTGCGGGAGATCCAGGAAGCCATGATGACGGAGAACAAGCAGTGGTACCGCGCCACGGCGCTGCGCAAGCTCGCGCTGCCCGGCTGAGCATTCTGCGCCGGTTTTCCTGCCAGGAAGCACGCAGACGTCGAACGACGAGAGGCGAAGGAAGGCCGGTTCAACAGGGTCTCGCGCTCGGCGGCAGGTGGCCGATGTCGTCGTGGGAGATGAGAAACGGCCCCCCTCTCGCGCGAGAGCGAATCTCCGGCATCCGGGAAGCCTACTCCCCCTCGATCGTGGACGGGGGCTTGCGCGCGATGTTGTAGGTCGCGCTGACCACGCCGGGAACCTCCGCGGTGAGACGGTCGCCCAGGCGCTGCAACGTCTCCCAGGAAAGACGCGTGGGCTCGGCCGTGCGCGCGTCCTCGCTCTCCCAGCAGCGCACCTCGACCTGCTGGCCGTACTCGCGCTTGCCGTCCCTAACGCCCGTCACCCGGTCCGCGTGCAACACCGCAAGGTACTGGAACGCACCCGTCTTCTCCAGCTCCTCCCGCACGATCCGGTCGGCTTCCCGTGCCGTCTCGACGCGCTCCCGCGTCACCTCGCCGAGCACCCGGACCGACAGGCCCGGACCGGGAAACGGCGGACGGCTGTAGACCATCTCGGGAAGCCCGAGCGCCTTGCCCACCTCGCGGATCCCGTCCTTCCGAAGATCCACCAGCGGCTCCAACACCCGGTATCCGTATTCCGTCTCCGGATCGATCCCCAGCTGCGCCAGGATGTTGTGCTGCCTCTTGATCCCCGCCACCGTCTCGTCCACGTCCGTCTTGTTCGTCCCGTGAAGAAGGAACTTCGCCCCCGTCTCGCGGACCAGCGGGCCGAACACCTCCTTGTAGAACACCTCCGTGATGCCCCGGTCCCGCTTCTTCTCGGGATCGGTCTCCCCGGCCAGCGCCCCGAAGAACTTCTCGCTCTCGTCGATCAGCGAAACCTCGACGCCGAACCCCCGGAAGATCTCCACCACCTCCTCCGGCTCCCCCGCCCGCATCAGCCCCGAGTCGATGAAGGTGGTCTTCAGCCGGTCCCCCAGCGCCCGGTGGCCGAGCAGCGTCACGACCGAGCTGTCCACGCCGCCCGAGAGGGCGTTCACGGCGACGCCGTCGCCGACCGTCTCCGCGATCTCCTTCACCTGTTTCTCGATGAAACCGTTCACGTCCAGATTCATGCGTCGGTCCTCCGCAGGGTCCAAAGGGCCCCCCGATCCGCCCGGGGGGGGTGCCGACATTATAGGGGGATCGGAGAAAGATGACAGACGGTAGATTCCCGGGTCCCGTTCCCGGATGCGGGAATCCTTAGACACCTACGCCTTGAAATGTCGTTGTCAAGAGAACCTTTCCGGTGCTGCCGTGCTTTTTCGAGCCTGATTCACATGATGTTTTCCTGATCAACATGATTCTTTTCGATCCGTCAGCCATGAGCCTTCGGCTCTCCAAGAAACCATGAAAACTTGGAGGGCGAGCCCCTTCGACTTCGCGCAGGGTTGTGGTGAGCCTGTCGAGACACTCCCGGCGAGCCGGCTGCATTCTGGCTCGGGAGGACCCTCGCCCTCCAAGGCGGCTTGGCTGCTTTTGGGAGTGCGGATACGCGCTTCCCAAACGGCTCATCTCCGCCGCAGGACGATCCTGAGATTCACCGCTCCCGCCTCCACGCCCTCGATCCTCTCGGGACGGTACCCTTCCAAAAAGGCGTAGATCGTGAAGGTTCCCGAGGCGAGGCCCTGGAACGCGAAACGCCCGTTCTCCCGGGTCCGCGTGGCGGACGTCCTTCCCCCGTCCCGCGGCCGCGCGCGCATCCACGCGAAGGCCACGGGCGTGCCGTTCCCGTCCACCACCTGCCCCTCGATCGAAAGGGGAGCGTGCACGTCCACTTCGATCCGGACCTCCTTCCCCTCCTCGACCTCGAAAGACACGGGATCGTCCTGCACGTGGCCTTCCGAGGCGAAGATCGCCTTCCAGGGGCCCGGGCAGAGCCGCTCCGCCCGGAACGCGCCCTCCCCGTCCGTCCGGATCTTCCGGTGGACCGGCATCATCAGACTCCAGAAGTCCCCAAGCGAGGGTTCCCGGAACGCGAGAACCAGCTCCCGCCCGGCCACCGGATCGCCTGTATCGTCCACGACGCGCCCGAAAACGATTCCGCCCCGCGAAAGGGAAAAACGGATGTCCCGTCTCTCCGCGCCCGGGGCCACCCCTTCGAGAAGCGCATACCCGACGGCATGGGCCTCGTCGGTCGCCAGCACGAGATTGTCTCCGAAGAGCGTCCGGATCTCGCAGGCTCCCCCCGCATCAGTGACCCCCAGGCGCGCGCAGGACGTCCCCGCGACGCGGTGAACCAACGCGCCCGTCACGGGCTTCCCCGCCGCGTCCACCACCGTGACGGAAGCGAGGGGAAGCGGCCAGAGGGGGATTTCCACCCCGTCCGCGCGGCGAACCGTCGTGGGGATCTGCACCTTCACGGGTGCGGGAAGTCCCCATCCCTCCTTGCAGGCCGTCAGGTGGAAGGTCCACGCCTCCCCCGCCTCCTCGTAGGGTTCCACGCGGACCAGGAAAGAACCGTCCGGGCCGCTCTTGACCATGTCCGGAAGGCGCGCACCCAGTTTCCGCTGGACGAGCGCCCCCTCGACGGGCGTCTTGCCCTCCCCGTGCACGACGCGACCGGCGATGATCAGGCAGGGGGCCAGGACCACGTCCCGGTGGACCACCTCCCCCTCACGGCCCGAGACCTTGATCAGACCCTCGGGCGCCCCGGGCTCGAACACCGAAAGGTGGGCGCTCCCGGGCGGGATTCCCTCGAGACGGTACGCGCCGTTGTCGTCCGTCTTTCCACGGATCGGTCGGCCCCTCCCGTCGGTGGGCTGGACGAAGACCAGCACACCCGGCACGGTCACGCCAGCGTCCCGCTCGTAGACCACGCCTTCCAGCACGTATCCCTTCGTCAGCGTCAACGTGATCTCGCCCCGGGAGGGGACGCGGACTTCAGGGCGCACCCCGTCGACGAAACCCTCCTTCTTCGCCCCGAGCACGTAGGGGCCGACAGGAAGGTCGTCGAAGCGGAACCGGCCCTCCGGTCCCGTGGTCCGCCTGAACCATTCCACGTAGAACTTCGCGTCCCGGGTCCGCCGCGCTTCATGCGGCAGGCGGAACGCCTGCACCGACGACAGGACGACGGGGCCCTTTCCTGGCGACAGCACGCGTCCCGCGAGGACGTTCGCGGGCTTCATCACCACCTCGAGCGGCTCACGCGAAGCAGGCGGGCGGGGAAGCGCATGCACCACCCTCGTGGCGAAGCCCTTGGCGGACGCATGAAGCGCCCACGCTCCCGTCGTCGCCTCTTCCACCGGCAGGGTAAAAGCGCCCGCCTCGTCGCTGACGGTCTCCGCCAGCACCTCGTCGGGGTTTTGAAATTCCTCCGCGCCGAAAAGATAGCGGCAAAGCATCCGTTTGTGCAGGAGCAGGGGGGCGGGAAGGACGTGTTCGGACGCGAGGCGGAGCCGGGCCCCGGCGACCGGCGTGCCGTCCGGGCGGACCACACGGCCCGTCAGCGGAGGGTCCTCCGACGCTCCGGCGGGAGGAGGGCCCGGCTCCCGGCCGGGAGGAGGAGAGGTCCTCTCTTCGGATCCCTCGACCGGCGTCGGCGCCGGGAGCCGCGGTGTCTTCGGGGATTCTCCTTCCTCCGGGAAAGGGAGGAGTTCCGTGCCGTCCCGCCTCTCCCGGCCGCCGGTCTCACCGGTCCAGGCGGGAGGAAGCGGCACGGTTTCCTCATCCGCGTCCCGAAGGACGTAGAGAAGGAAGAGGGCCCCGGCGAGGGCCGCAACCACGAGCAGCAGGGGGAAAAGGGTTCGGTTCCGGTTCATGCCCGGCTCTTTTCAATCATCCCGGTCATCTCTGTTTCGCAAGATGCCCCCTGACCGCGGTCCAGATCCACGAATCCACGAGCACACGATTTCCCGTTTCCCTTTCTCTCGCCCCGACCCTCCCCTCTCCATCTCGAGCCGGTGCGGCTCGCCAGGAGGCTCGCCCTCCAAACCGCCCTCGCCTCTCCCCCTCGAGCAGCGTTTCTCGCGGCTGAAATCTGAAATCTGAAATCTACAATCCCTCTCCGGGTCCGTGCAGCATCATCCGCGCGTCGGCGATGAGCGCGCCCCCGGCGCCCGCCAGGACCGGGTTCAGGTCGATGGAGTCCACGGTTTCGCGAAGTTCGAAGGCGGCCTCGGAGAACCGGCTGATCAGCGCCGCCAGCGCCTCGCGGTCGACGGGCTCGGCCCCGCGGAAACCCTCGAGCAGGGCGCGCCCCTTCAACGCGGCCAGGGCCACGAGGGCCTGCTCGCGGGTCATCGGCGCGGCGCGGATCGCCACGTCCTCGTACACCTCCACCGAGGTCCCCCCGATGCCGGCGAGGACGACCGTGCCGAACTGGGGGTCCTGTTTCGAGCCCACGAACATCTCCACGCCCGCCGCCATCTCGTCGATCAGGACGCCCTCGAAGGCCTCGATGTCCCCGAGTCTCTCGAACGCGGCGCGCAACCCGTCCTCGTCCCGGATGCCGACCACCACGCCGCCGGCGTCGGACTTGTGGACCACCTTCGGCGAGACGACCTTCGCCACCACCGGGTAGCCCAGCGACGCCGCGCCCTCGACCGCCTGCGCCTCGTCGCGGGCGAAGACGTGGCGCGTGACGGGCAGTCCGAAGGCCTCCAGGATCGCCTTGGCGCCGGGTTCCATGACCCAGCCGGCGTCCTGCGCGTCGTCGAGGATCTCCTGCATCTCGTCCTTCATGTCTCCGCCCTCCACGACAGCGCCCGGGCCATGTGGACCGCGCCTTCCACCGAATGGGCCACGGGCACGCCGTTCGACTCGAACCCGTCGATGAAGATGCCGTACTTGTCGATGTGCGGGATGTAGGTGACGACCGGCTTTCCGAACTCCCGCCCGAGCTGGGCCACGCGGGCGCCCACGTCGGAGGTGATGCCCGGAATGTAGGGCAGGCAGAGCAGGATCACCGCGTCCACGTCCTCCCGCTCCAGGAAGAACCGCGTGGACGCGTAGAAATCCCCGTCGCCGGCGCTTCCCGTCAGGTCCACGGGGTTGTTCGTGGACGCGATGTCCTTGACGCTCGGCGAGAGCCGGTCGCGAAGGACGGCCTGGTCCGTGTCGGGAATCCGGGGCAGCTCGAGCCCGGCGTCGTGACAGAGATCCGTGGCCACGGCGCCGTGGCCCCCCGATGCCGTCACTACCCCCACCCGCTTGACGCGCGGCGCGCTCCGCGAGCACAGGACCTCGCAGAAGCTGACGAATTCCGCCTCGTCCCGCGCCTCCATCGCGCCGGCCTGGATCAGGACCTCCCGGAACACGCGGTAGTCCCCCGCCATGGAGGCCGTGTGCGACTGCACGGCGCGCGAGCCGCCGGGGGACCTTCCCGCCTTGAAGAAGACGACGGGCTTTTCGATCCGGCCGAGGAGATCCAGAAAGGTGCGGCCGCGTCCCGGCGAGAAGCCTTCCAGGTAGAGCCCGATCACCCGCGTGGCCCGGTCCGCTTCCAGGAACGCCACCAGGTCCACCTCGTCCAGGACCGCCTTGTTCCCGATGCTCACCCCCCGGCTGATGCCGGCCCCTTCCTGGGTCAGCTTGATCATCAAGTCCACCAGGATCCCCCCGCTCTGGCTCACGAGTGCCACCTCGCCCGCGCGCGGCGTCAGGAGACGCTCCGGCGGCAGGAAAAACGTGTCCATGTGGGGCGGCGAGAACACGCCGAGACAGTTGGGGCCGATCAGCGGGAAATCGTGATCCTGCGACAGCCCTCGCACCTCCTCCTGGAGGTTCTCCCGGCCCACCTCCTTGAAACCGCCGGAGATGACGATGGCGCCGCCCGCTTCCGCCTCGATGCCGTCGCGGACCACGCCGGGGACGTGATCCGCCCGCACCGCGACCACCACGGCGTCCACCGCCGCCGGGACCTCCTTCAAGGAGGGGTAGACGCTCTCGCCGTACAGCTCCCCGCCGTGCGGGTTGACCGCGTAGGTCTTCGCGCCCGCCCTGAGGTGGTTCTTGTTGTAGATGACGTTGGCCGGGTGGAAGGGGTTGCTCAGGGAGACGCCGACGACGGCGATGCTCCGAGGCTCGATCAGTCTTTGAAGGTCCATCCGCCCGTCTCCAACAGATCGCTTCCGGCTGAAATCTGTTCCGAAAATTTGGCAAAAACCATGATCGATGACCGCCTTGGAGGGCGAGGGTCCTCCCGAGCCCAAACACAGCCGGCTCGCCAGCCCGTACTACGCCGATCGGCTCTTGCAAGGGCTACGTAGGGTCCTCCGTAGCTCTCGCAACCACCTGCAAGCGAAGGAGGAGAGGCTCGCCCTCCAAATTCTCATGGCTTCTTGGTGAGCCGAAGGCTCATGGTTGACTACAATACAAAATCCCTTTGTCCGCAATCCAAAATCCGGAATGCCTCTCGTCCCCTCACCCTACTCCCATTCCAGCGTCTCGAGGACGTGGCGGAGGCGGCCGGCCGTGCGGAACTTCTTCAGGATGAGGGAGCGCTTCAACCCGCAGCAGACGGCCTTGACCTCGGGGGGGTGCTTGGCGTAGCGCGCAGCGCCGCCGAGCGCGTCGTAGAAGATCCGGATCAGGAAGAGGACGTCCTCCTGGATGTTCTCCGCGCTGGGCGGACCCCAGTTGAACATGTCCACGAGCTTCACGTCGAATCCGATCCCCCGGCGCCGGATGATGATGTTGTCGTCGTGCAGGTCGCCGTGGTATTCGCGGGCCCGGTGGATCGTCTCCACGCCCGCCGCGAGCGTGTGCAGCAGGTGGAGGCCCTCGAAGGCGGTGAGGCGTTTCCCCGGCCGGCGGGCGACGAATCGGCTGAGGAGTTCCCCCTCCACGTATTCGGACACGAGGCACGTGACGTCCATGTCCCGGAAGCGGATGCTCTCCTGCGTGTGGTACTGGATCAGGATGGGGCAGTCGCGCAGCTTGTGGAGCTTGCGCGCGTAGAACTTCGCGGATCGGTTGCGCTCGTTCCGGTGGGGAAAAAAAAACTTGGCCGCGCGCTACACGCCGATGAACCGCTCCCGCACCCGGTAGACCTCCCCCTCCCAGCCGCCGCCGAGCCGGGACAGCACCTCGTACTTGCCCGCCAGGATCCGGCCGGGTTCGAAGTCGAAGCTCCGCAGGCGCTTTCGGTTCCTTTTCGCCATGGCGTCGCGTCACGCTCCAGGGAGGAAGAAACAAACATACCGGGCTGAAGATTTGAAGTCCATCCTCCAGCCGTATCAAGCAGCCACACCGGACTGCAGCGAAGAGAGTCTCACCGCCGAGGACGCGGCGGTTCTCCCCCCATTTCCTTTCCGATTCCGCCCGAACATCCTACAATCCCGGACACGTCCCACGCAGACGCCCGTGGCGGGAGAGGACTTGTCATGACGCCGGAATCCGAGGCGCTCTTCGTCCTGTTCGCCCTGGAAAGGGGATTCGTCTCCCCCCGGGATCTGGCCGACGGCGCCTCCCTGAGGGCTTCCCGCCCCGAACAGGGCATCGCGGACATCCTCGTCGAGCGCGGCCTGCTCACCCCCGGGGACCGGGCGGAACTCGAAACCCTGGTGGCACGGGAAACGGCGAGCGGAAACGCCGGGGAAAGCCTGCTCGATCTCTCCGGGATCGAGGGGGAGGAGAGCGGCTCCCTGCTGAAGCTCGCTTCCGCCGACCTGGCCCCCCCTTCCGGATCCGAAGATTCTCCGGCGGAGGCGTCGCAACGATCGATCCTCTTGCCGGCGGGGCCCGAGGTGCGGTACCGGGGGCGCCGCGAGATCGGGCGGGGCGCGCTGGGCCGCGTGATCCTGGGCAAGGACGGCGTGCTGGGCCGCGACGTGGCCATCAAGGAAATGATCCGCCCCGCTTCCTCCGAGAAGATGCTCCGACGCTTCCTCCGGGAAGGCGAGATCGCCGGAAGGCTCAACCACCCCAACGTGATCCCCGTGCACGATGTCGGCGTCCGGGAGGAGGGGCGGAAACGGATCCCCTACTTCGTCATGACGCGGATCGTGGGCCGCGACCTGAGGAACATCATCGTTGCCGTGGAGCGGGGATCGTGGGAGAGCGCAGGGGAGGACCGGGACAAGGGACTCCACACGGAACACGTTGCCCCTGACACTTCCTCGGATCCGCGCCGGGAGTTCACCCGCCCGCGCCTGCTCGGCATCTTCCAGGACATCTGCCAGGCCATGGCCTACGCGCACGACCGCGGCGTCGTCCACCGCGACCTCAAGCCCGCCAACGTGATGGTGGGCGAGTACGGCGAGGTCTACGTGGTGGACTGGGGCCTCGCGAAAACGCATATAAAGACTGATCAACCTGATCAAAGGGAGCCCGTCGCCGCACGAGGAGAATCCCCAGACGTTCCGCGCAGGAAGGCAGGACGAACCTCCCCCGATCAGGGAAATCAGCCTGCGGCGAAGCCGCATCAGGACGATCAGGAGTCGGCGGATCAGGTCGATCAGGCTCCTCAGGTCACCCTCGAGGGTGACCTGATCGGCACCCCCGCCTACATGTCTCCCGAACAGGCCGCCGGGCGCGTCGACGACATCGACGAGCGGTCCGACATCTATTCGCTGGGGGCGATCCTCTACGAGATCCTGACGCTCCACCCCCCCTTCGACGGGGAGACGCCCCTGAGCGTCGTCGCCAAGGTGATCAAGGGCGATCTGACGCCGCCTTCGCAGAAGGTTTCCGGGATCCGCAGGTCTGTCGACACGGAAAACGCTGAGAAAGGGTCCCCCTCTGCAATCCTTCCCCGTTCTCAGCGTCGAGCGTCCTTCCCTGAGCCCGTTCCCCCCGAGCTGGACGAGATCGTCCTGAAAGCGATGGCGCGGGACAAGGCTGGCCGGTACGCCTCCGTCCGCGAGCTCTTTGAGGAGATCCAGCGGTTCCTGGAAGGCGAGAAGGAGAGGGAGAGGAGACGGGCGGAAGCGGCCCAAAGAGCGGCGGAAGGCGGGGAGGCGCTCGAGACGTACCGCGCGCTGGACCGGCAGGTCGAAAAAAGCCGCCTCGCCCTCCAGGAAGCCACCGAGAAGACGAAGAGCTGGCAACCTGTCGAAGTCAAGGAGGAGGTCTGGACCGAACAGGACCGGATCCGGAAGCTCGAGGAGGAGCGAATGGACGCCTTCGGCCGCGCGGAGGTCGCCTTCGGCCAGGCGCTCCTGGCGGACCCCTCGAGCGAGGCGGGGGCCGAGGGACGGTGCGAGCTCTACTTCGAGCGGTTCTTGAAGGCGGAGCGCCGGCGGGACCGGGGGGAGATGGTCTACTACGAGAACCTCATCCGGGAATACGACCGGCGCGGGCGATGGGCGGAAAGGATCGGGCGCCCCGGCTCCCTGGACATCCGGACCTTCGAGGGACCCGAGACCCCGCCGGTGAGCGACCCGGGCTGGGCGGTCCGCTTCGCCGACGAGACCCTCCGGCCCTGGCGCAAGGGGCGGCCCGTCCGGGACGCCTCCCCCGACGACGCCGATCGACCGGTCCCGGAAATCTCCCATCGTGTCGGCGGAGCCTGGAAACCGGTCCCGCTCGACGCCGAAGCGGACCGCGGTCCGGAGGTGGAGGGGATCCGGGTCACGGTCCACCGGTACATGGAGCGCCGGTACCGCCTCGTCCTCGAGGCGGGGAAGACGCCGGGCTCGACGCCTCTCGCCGGCGTCGCCCTGGCCCCCGGATCGTATCTCTGCGTTCTCGAGGCCGAAGGGTACGCGCGTGTGCGTCTTCCCGTCGTGATCCGGCGTGGAGAAACGACGCGGGCGGACGTGGATCTCTACCGGGCGTCCCGGATCCCGCCGGGATTCGTGCAGGTGACGGGGGGGCCCTTTGCGGCGGGCGTGGACGAGCGCGAGCCGCGGGTCACGGAGTCCTTCTTCATCGCGAAGCATGCCGTGACCTTCGGCGACTATCTCGCCTTCCTCGACGACCTTTCGGCGGGAAGCGCGGACGGCCTCGAGGAGGCCCGTCGCCGGCAACCGAGGGTTCCGGAGAAGACGCTTCTGGTCGAAGAGAGGGGCCGGTGGCGGCTTCCGGCTTCCGGCGAGCGGGAGGGGCAGGTTCTCACCGAAGCCATGCCGGTGCTGGGGATCTCCTGGTTCGACGCCCTCGCCTACTGCGCCTGGGTTTCGAGCCGGGACGGCCGCCTCTACACCCCTCCGCACGAGGAGGAATGGGAGAAGGCGGCGCGCGGGACGGACGGCCGCCTGTTTCCCTGGGGCGACCGGTACGATTCCACGTTCTCCAACACGATCGGCACGCACGAGCAGGGACCCCGGATCGCCGAGGCGGGAACGTTCCCCGTCGACGAATCCCCGTACGGCGTGATGGACATGGCGGGGAACATGCCGACGTGGTGCCTGAACGCCCCGGAGCGCATCCGGACGGACCGCCTGATCCGGGGGGGCGCCTGGTACTTCTCGGACGACCGGGCGACCACGGCGGCCCGCATGGGGATGAGGCCGGAGGTCGCCCACGTGCACACGGGCCTGAGGCTCGTGTGGCGGCCGCACTGGATCGGGTCCGGATTCCCGTCCGGCCATTCCGGCATGAACCCTCTGCAATGGGAGGACGCTCCGACATGAAAGCGATGGTGCTGGAAGCGATCTCGGATCTGTCGAAGGAAAGCGCCCCGCTGGCGCTCCGCGATCTTCCCGACCCGGTTCCCGGTCCCGGCGAGATCCTCCTCCGGGTCACCGCCTGCGGGGTGTGCCACACGGAGCTCGACGAGATCGAGGGCCGGACGCCCCCGCCGCGCTTTCCGGTGGTTCCCGGCCACGAGGTGGTCGGCGAGGTGGCGGGGCGCGGGGAGGGGGCGTCCGTCTTCCGCGAGGGCGACCGCGCGGGCGTGGCCTGGATCGGGCACGCGTGCGGGCGATGCGCCTTCTGCCGGCGGGGCGAGGAGAACCTCTGCCCGGACTTCGTCGCCACGGGCCGGGACATGGACGGGGGATACGCGGAATGGATGACGGTCTCGGAGGGGTTCGCGTACGCCATCCCGCCCTCCTTTTCCGACGCGGAAGCGGCCCCGCTGCTGTGCGCGGGGGCCATCGGATACCGTTCGTTGCGGCTCGCGGGCTTGCAGGACGGCGCCCGTCTCGGCCTGACGGGGTTCGGGGGTTCGGGGCATCTCGTGCTGAAGATGGCGGCGTTCCGGCATCCCGGCGTGCGCGTCTTTGTGTTCGCTCGCGATCCGGGCGAGAGGGCGTTCGCGCTCGAGCGGGGAGCGGTGTGGGCGGGGGATACGGCGGAAGAGGCGCCGGAGACGCTCGACGCCGTCATCGACACCACGCCGGCCTGGAAGCCGGCGGTGGAGGCGCTGAAGAATCTCGCCCCGGGGGGACGCCTCGTGATCAACGCCATCCGCAAGGAGGCCGGTGACCAGAAGGAACTGCTTCGTCTCGACTACACGCATCACCTCTGGCTGGAAAAGGAGATCAAGAGCGTGGCCAACGTGACGCGTCGAGACGTCTCGGAATTCCTCGACCTCGCGGGGAAAATGGACATCCGGCCCGACGTGCAGGCCTTTCCGCTGGACAAGGCCAACGAAGCGCTTCTTCAGCTCAAGCGGGGAGGGATCCGGGGGGCCAAGGTGCTCAGGATCGGGTAGGGCGGCTCTTCCTCGGGGGAGCCTTTTTCAGGGCCTTTCCGTCTTTTCGAACCTGATCTACCGGAACTTGAAGGTATAGCCCAGGACGATCTCGTAGGACCGGTAGAAGACGTGGGAGCCGTTGACGGTGCCCAGGAGCGCGTTGCTCTCGTCCGGGTCGGAAAAATTCACGACCTGCTCGAAGGGGCAGCTCCCGAAGGAGAATCCGAACCCGAGACAGAGCTTGGTCTGCTCCCGCTCGAAGGTGACGCCCGCCAGCAGGTGATAGACGTCCCAGGCAGCGAAGGCGAGGTCGGAATCACCGCTCTCTTCGAGCGCCGAGAAGTCCGTCCGGAAGCTGGCATAGCCGTCGAGGCTCTTGACGATGTTCATGGAAACGCCCAGCCCCACGTTGAAGACGGCGTTGCATTCGTGATAGACGTCGAGATCCACCGAGCCCGCCAGGGGGTCGGCGCCCGGCGTCGTGCCGTCCATCACCCGGAATCTCGACAGGGAGCCGAACCATTCCGCGCTGAAGTAGACCCGGATCGTATCCAGATCGAGCGTGGCGCCGACGGCCACCGCGAAGGGGCTCCGGTACTTCGCGTTCAGGCCCTTCTGCCGGTCGTTGTTGACGACCGTGTCCTCGGTCCCGTCGTCGTCCAGGTCCTGCCCCAGCATGCTGACGTTGCGCCGGCTCGAACCGTCCCCGTAGAGGTGGATGCTGCCCGAGGTCAACGTGAGACCGAACGTGAACGGGGCGATGTCGGCCGCCGCTCCCACCTTGAACAGCGTCCTGAGATTCAGGTATTCCGCCTCGTCCAGCGTGTTCGTCACGGCGGAATCCGCCGTGGAGGAATAGGCCTGGGCGAGGCTCTCCTGCCGGACGCGATGGGAACGCACCGCCAGGAACGCCGTCGCCCCGATCGACACCTTTTCGTGGACGGGACAGGACCAGGACAGCCCGCCCCAGATCTCCTGCAGGTTCGTCTCGAACAGGTACTCCCCCACGTATTCCTCGTCCCCCGGCGAGTCGTCGAGCACGTCGAGGGTCGCCCGCTTCCGGCCGTAGAGCGACCCGTTGAAGCTGTGGCGCGTCAGGATGGAATACGCCAGGACCTGCCCGGGCAAGAGGTCCCGGGGCAGCACGCCGGCGGTGAGGACGGGGGTGGAGGCGAATTCCCGCGCCCGGAGATCGGCCCCCGAACCGATCCCGTGCTTCAGGTGGATCGTCTGCAGCTTGTAGACGTCGACGTTGATCAGGATGCCCGGCTCGTGGATGCGCGTCAGCGCCCCGGGATTGTAGAAGGCCGCGCTGACGTCCTCGACGCCCCCCACCACCGTACCGCCCAGAAGACCGGATTCCGTTCCGTACGGATGGTTCCAGTAGTGGGCGTCCCCGGCGAGCGTCGTTTTTCCGGCCGCCGCGAGCAGAAGACACAGGATAAAGGAAAGCCGCGCCCACGAGACGCCGCCGGTGGTTCTTGACATCGTTCATCCTCCCGACGAGGGG
The DNA here is from genome assembly GCA_964508045.1 of uncultured Planctomycetia bacterium. Lineage (GTDB taxonomy): Bacteria > Planctomycetota > JAKEIC01 > JAKEIC01 > CAZDSO01 > CAZDSO01. Next base: position 38,837 of record CAZDSO010000012.1, read on the forward strand.
GGATTCTCCTCGATTCCCGTACGGGCATCAAGGCGAAGTTTCCCCCCGCAGAGCCGCCCGGTGGATCCCCTTCCCTCGCGGGAGGTTGCACGGAAGCGCCATGCAAATCCGCGCCTCTCGAATCCCCCCTTCCCTTCGCCCTTCACGAAACGCCTGGAAAACGATATAAACGGACCGAGAACCCGGATGCCCCGAGACCCCAAGAGGCGCCCTTCCGCGCGCCGGATGCCGGAGGCCCCATGGAACCCGTCCGTTGCCCCTCCTGCGCCCAGGAGATCGGCATGAACCGGAAATGCCGGACCTGCCTGGAGACCCTCGTCGACCGGGGCGTCGAGGACATGACGCCCGAACGGTTCCGGGAGGTTCAGGAAGCCACGCGGACCTGGCTCGAGAGCGAGACGCCCGGCATCCCCTCCCTCTTGCAACAGCGCGTCCCCTTCTTCCTCGAGATCCTGGATGCCGGCACGGGCGGGGAAGCCGCCGACGTGTCCATGGACGCCCGGCGGGCCGTCGCCTACGCCCTCTACTACGTCGTCAGCCCCCTGGACAAAGCGCCCGACCACGTCCCGGACCTGGGGTTCACCGACGACGCCGTCGTCCTGGACATCGTCGTCCAGCGGTTCCGGAGGGAGCTGGAGGCCTTCTGCGGACGCCGGGGACGCGATCCCGCTTCCGGCGGACTCTGACCCTCCTGTACTGAAAGGCCCGGACATGGCGAAAAAACAGAAGACGTTGATCGTCGAGTACTCCCCCTCCTGGTTCAGCGACGCCGACAAGACCCGCGCCGTCGGCGGCCCGGAGAACTGGAACCTGGACGACGGGAACGGCGTGAACGAGATCAACCGACTCCTGGATGACGGATGGCGCGTGTCCCAGGTCTCCGCCATGGGCGGCACGGGAGGCGGCGATGCCAAGGTGCTCTTCCGGAGCTACGCCGCCCTCGTCGTGCTGGAACGGGAATCGCCCTGACCTTCCCGCCCCGGATCGCCCGCTCGGAGCCTTTCGGATTTCCGCGGTGGATGTGGAAAAACCCCTTGCTCAGCGGCGACCGGGGATTTTTCACAGCCGCTCAGCGAAGCTCGGTGGAGGGGAAGGGAAACCAGGGCTCGGGATCCACGCGCCGGAAGCCGACCGCCTGCAGGACGCTGATGGGCGCGTCGTCCTCGGCGCGGACGTCGCCGAGGACCAGGGTTCCCGGACCGAAATCGTCCAGGAAGCCGTTCAGAATCATCCGCATCACGTCCTGCGCCAGGCCCTTCCCCTGGAAGGTGCGGTCGACGCCGAGGTTGTGCATCAGCACGTACTTCAAGCCGTCGGGCTTTTCCAGAACCTCGTAGGACACGCAGGCGACGGGATTGCCGCCCTGGAGCGCGACCAGCATCTTGTCCCGATCGATCACGCCTTCCTCCACCTCGCGCCGGTACATGTCGAGAACCTCCTCGCCGGACTCCTCGCCGTAGGCTTTCAGGTGGGTTCCCACGAACATGCGAAAGCCCTCCTCGGAGGAGGCGTCGGTGATCCGCAGGTTCTCGTTTCCGATGGGCAGGGGATCGTCGGCGAGATGGAAAGAATACCAGTACGTTCTCGATGCGTTCATGAATCCCCCTCCCTTGCGTTTCCTTCTCATGCTCACCCGGCAAGTTTTTATTGTACCCTCCTGGCCGGACCAAGTCAGGCACGAAAGATCCTGAGCCTGTCGAATGGATCGACGTTACTCAGGGCGATGGTGAGCCAGGCCGAACCATCGAACCACTGACGCTTCGTGGTCGGGTGGTTGGGTGTGTAAGAGGTAGCCGCCGCTACAATCTCCAATCGAAAATCCAAAATCTGAAATCTGTATTCCGTGACCGCGCGCGCGACTCGGGTCTTTGCGATCCTCAGGGGGAGGCCCGACCGTAGAGGAGCGTCTTTTCACCGAGAGCGCGCCTCACGTCCCCGGTGAGAAGCGTTTCGTCCAGGCGCCACCGCCAGTTGCCCTCGTGCGTGGCGGGCCGGTTCATCCGGGCCTCCTCGCCCAGGCCGAGGAGATCCTGCAGGGGGAAGATCGTCAGGTCCGCCACCGACATCATGGCCAGGCGGACCAGGACGTCGGGAACCTCGTCGGCCGGGACCTCCCGGCCCACGTAGCGGAAAAGCCGTTCCCGGTCGCCGGGGGCGGCCTCCTTCTCGAACCAGCCCCGGGCGGTGTTGTTGTCGTGCGTGCCGGTGTAGACGACGCCGCGCCGGTGGTAGTTGTGGGGGAGGTAGGGATGGCCGGGGTTGTCCTCGCCGAAGGCGAACAGGAGCACCTTCATGCCGGGAAAGCCGTACCGCGACATGACCCTCCTCACGTCCGGGGTGATGATCCCCAGATCCTCCGCCAGGATGGGGAGAGGGGAGATCCGCGCGGAAAGCGCGTCGAAGAAACGCTCCGCCGGCGCCTTGACCCACCGTCCGTTCTCGGCGGTCTTGGACCCGGCCGGGACCTCCCAGAAGGCCACGAACCCCCGGAAGTGGTCGATGCGGATCCCGTCGAAGAGGTCGAGGTTGTGCCGGATGCGCCGGAACCACCATTCCCAGTCCCGGCGCTCCAGCTCCTCCCAGCGGTAGACGGGATTGCCCCACAGCTGCCCCGTCTTGCTGAAGTAGTCGGGAGGCGCCCCGGAAAGACCCTCGGGACGCTTGCGCTCGTCCAGCTTGAAGAACTCGGGCCGGGACCAGACGTCCGCGCTGTGGTAGTCGACGTAGAGGGGCATGTCGCCGAGAATCCGGATGCCCCGGCGCCCGCACTCCTTTTTCAGGGCGTTCCACTGGCGGTGGAAGACGTACTGGAGAAACGTGTAGTACTCCACGTCGGCCCGCTGCTCTTCCCGCGCCCGTTCCACCGCGTCGGGATTGCGGTCCCGGAGGCCTTGAGGCCATTCGCCCCAATGCCGGTCCGGAAAACGGGCGTCCAACGCGGAGAACAGCGCGAAGTCGCCGAGCCAGTGGCCCTGCGCGTCCAGAAACCGCCGGTAGTCCTCTTCCCGTTCTCCCCCGCCGTCCTTGAACGTCCCGAACGCCTTGGCGAAAAGCCGTCTCTTGAAGCTCCGGCAACCCTCGAAATCCACGGTGTCCGGAACAACGGCGGGGGGCTCCTCGAGGTCCTTGCGATCCAGAAGCCCGTCCTCGACCAGGAGCGCGGGGCTGATCAACAGCTCGTTGCCGGCGAACGCGGAGGTCCCGCTGTAGGGGGAATTCCCGAACCCCGGACCCGTGGGGCCCAGCGGCAGGATCTGCCACCAGGTCTGCCGGGCCTCCGCGAGGAAATCCAGAAACCGCCGGGCGCCGGGACCCAGGTCCCCGACGCCGAAGGCGGAGGGCAACGAGGTGACGTGGAGCAGCACCCCGCAACTTCTACGATCGATCATCCCCCCCCCCTTTCTGGGGTCGTGTCGCAATTGTCAACTTTTTTGCGCCGGAAGCGACACCTGAAGCCGCTTTCCCACCTTGCGCAGCTTCGAGACCATCCACGCCTCTTCAGCCATTCGCTTTTCCACGGCTTTCACCGCCGTCGTTGTCGCCCCGCGTCCCAATCCGTACCGCCTGGCCGCCGCCGCCCCATTGAGCGACGTCCAGCGCCAGAGCCCGTAGAGTTTCAGCCGCCGCCGACGATGATCGGGAAGATCGGAAAAGGCTTTATCGATCTCCTCTTCTACACAGGATGGATCCACCATACCTAGAGCCCTGAGTCGACGCAATGCCGGCTCCTCCCCCGAATCTCGGCGGGATCGGATCGATTCCTTCACGAGATTCACGAAGGCCTCGCTTCCCAAAATCAATTCCGCCGTGGCCCGTTCAAAGGGCGAAACGGGTTTCTCTCCTTCCGCGGATTCCACGTATTCCCTGTAATTTTTTGCACTTGTAGCGGTAGGGAGAATCTCGAGGATATCCCCGGTTTCGATCCATGGGACCACCGGCCGTCCAAGGGTCCGTATGTAATTCCGGTAACTCGACCACCGCCACCTCTCTGCAGGGCGCGTAAGAAGAGCCCGGTTCGGATTCAGGTGAATGTAGCGGGAACAATCCAGAAGGTATTTTCCCCCTTCCACGAGAAGGGCCTTGTACCTTCCCTGCCAGAGATAACCTGACTTGTCGTGCTTGAAATTGAACCACTGGGCATATTCGCCGTTGATGCACTTCATCCATCGGGATAGACCACCGCGGGGAGTCCGAAGGAGAAGATGGTAATGGTTCGGCATGAGGCAAAAGGAAAAAACTTCCAGGTCGCCGGCCTCGACAGTCTTTTCGATGCGACCCAAAAAATTCCACCGGTCTCCGTCGTCGTGAAAGGTCTGCGTGCGACCCACCCCCCGGCTCATGACGTGGTAGATCCCGTAGCCGAAGCCGAAGAACGTGCCCCCCACGAAGCCCCACTTGACGGCGTCGCCGTCGTCGTCATCCTCGTCGTTGACGAGCGCGATCGCACCTCCCAGCACGAGCCCGGCCA